>DATBIO010000226.1:0-6191 GCA_036556965.1 Vicinamibacteria bacterium | reverse complement strand
GGGCTGCTGGCCGGCAAGACCGTGAGCGAGGTCTTCCAGGGGGAAGGCGTGCCCTCGCTGTGGCGCGTCACGTCAGGGGACCGGGGCGCCGGAGCATCCGTGGTCCCCACCCAGGCCCCACGATGACGACGGCGGCCACCTCCGGCCGGCGGCGGGCGCTGCGCTTCGGCGCTTTCGCGTGCGTCCTCGCGGCGCTGGTGGTGGCGCGCGCGTCATCCTGGCTGGCGGGAGACCGGTCCCTGGAGGAGCTCGCACCCGACTATGCGCCCGTGGCGGGCACGACCGAGCTCGACAACCGCGCGGGGAGTCCGTTCGACGTGACGGCTCGGCCGCTGCCCGCGGCGGGAGCGCTGCCCGCGCGCTGGCTGGTGCTGTGCTGGGACGGCGCCACCTGGGACCTCGTGTTGCCCTTCCTGGCGGAAGGGCGCCTGCCGAACCTGGCCGCCCTCATGCGTGGCGGCACCTACGGCAACCTGCTCACCATCAAGCCGACCCTCTCGCCCGTGGTCTGGACGACCATCGCCACCGGCGTATCCCCGGCCCGGCACGGCGTCATCGGACTGCAGAAGGGGCAGGCGGAGGGGACGCGCATCCACGACCCCGGGGCCCCCCTGTACGACAACGCCGACCGCCGGTCCAAGGCACTCTGGAACATCCTCTCCGAGAACGGCCGCACCGTGCTCTCCGTGGGGTACCACGCCACCTTCCCGGTGGAGGCGGTCTCCGGGGCCATGGTGTCCAACTACGCTATCCGCCGCGAGCACACCTACGGCTACCAGGCTCCGGTCATGGACGAGGCGTCGCGGCGGCCGCAGCTCGTCTATCCCGCCGCGCTCTGGACCGAGCTGGAGCCCAGCCAGAGGCGGCGCCCGCGCGACGTGACCTGGAGCGAGATGCGCCGGTTCGTGGACGTCGGCGCGGCCGACTTCGCGCGCCTGACCGAGCGCGCGGCCCGCGTCGACTCGGCCCAGGACCGGTGGTCGTTCCTCCTGAAGGCCTACCTCTACGACCAGTTCCACGCGGAGGCGGGACTGCGCCTGTGGGTTCGCTCGCGTCCCACGGTGGCCCTGGTGCACTTCCAGGCCCTGGACTGGGCCGGGCACTGGTTCCTCTACTACCACTGGCCGACGCGCTTCCTGAACGTGCCCCCACCCCGCGAGCCCTCGCTCGACGCCACCGCCTTCCGCCCGACGGTCCGTGCCTTCTACGAGTACCTCGACGAATGGCTCGGGCGGTTCCTGGTCCAGCGGGACGCGGAGACCGGCGTCATGATCCTGTCCGACCACGGCATGGAGCCGGTGCCCGACCTGGCGCAGGGCGGGCACGACAACGCGCCGCCCGGGCTCCTGCTCATGAACGGGCCTGGCATCCCCGCGGGCGTGAGGGTTTCGGGGGTCACCATCTACGACGTCCTGCCCACGCTCCTGGCCAGCCTGGGCCTGCCCCTTTCCCGCGAGCTGCCGGGCCGCGTGATCGTCGGCTCTCCTGGCCCGGGACAGCCCACGCTGGAGACGTACGGTCCGTACCGGCATCCACGCCCCACCCTGGGGCAATCGGGCATGGAGGAGCGTCTCAGGGAGGAGTTCCGGGCGCTCGGCTATATCCAGTAGCGCCGCCCGCGGCCGGCTCGACGCGCCAGATGAGAGGCATGGCCGGCCAGTCGACCACCGGCACGAGCTGCGCCTCGCCGACGCGGTGGAGCGCGCGGAGCACGTGGAGCGCGTCCGGCAGCGAGTCCCGGTCGGCGAGTAGCAGGGCGGGCAGGGCGAGGGGCGGAGGCTGCGCGCCGGCCACGGAGGGCGCGGACAGGAACACGGGCGACACTCGGCGGGGGAAGGCGTAATGGCTCACCGCCATGAAGACCGGCCGGTCGCTGCGCGTGACGCCGAAGACCACGGGCAGGGGCTCCACCAGCAGCTCGCCCACGAGCGCCCCGTACTCCCGCCAGGGAGGGACGTTCGGCCGGTAGCTCCGGGGAAGCCCCGAGAGCGCGAGCAGGCAGAGGCCGGCCGTGACCGCGGCGCCGGCCCGCCGGCCGATCACTTTTCCGACGTTGGCCAGGGCCACGTAGACGCCGGGGCTGCCCGCGAGCAGGTATCGCCCGATGCGGATCTGCTCGACCCCGAGGACGACGTCGATGGCCAGGACGAAGACGACGCTGCCTCCGGCCAGGCACGCCCACAGCCTCATGCGGCGGTCCCAGGTGCCGCAGGCGAGCACGGCGAGCACCAGCCAGGCCAGCGCGCCGGTGTCCGCGTTCTTCCAGTCCCAGTCCGTGAGCAGGCGGACCGGCGCGCGCGCGAGGGCCAGGAGCTCGCCCTCGGGGCTGGCGGCGCGCGCGAGGCGCTGCCAGCCCATGGTCTGCCGGAACCCCGAGAACTGCTTCCACACCACCGGGCTCCAGGCCACGGCCCAGCACGCGGCCCCCACGGCCATGGAGGCCAGCAGGGCCCGCCGCGCGCGCCCGCGCAGGAAGAGCAGCGCGTGGGCGCCGATCCCGGCCAGGACCCCGGCGGAATGGAAGTGGGTGAAGAGCGCGGCCGCGGTGCCCACGCCCACCGCCGCGCAGAGCGCTCGCGAGGCGCCGCGCCGCTCGACTGCGATCACCGCCGCGCACAGGCCCAGGGCGATGACCGTGAGCATCGCGTAGGCACGCGCGTCTTGGGCATAGCGGATGTGGGGCACGGCCACGGCCATCAGGAGGCTTGCGCCCACCGCGGTCCAGGGGCCGTTGAGGGCGCAGGCGGTCACGAACAGCAGCGCGACGGCGAGGAGGGAGAAGGCCACGGAGAGGCTGCGCACGGCGGCCTCGCGGTCGCCGAACGCCTCGCGCCAGAGGCGGAGCAGCACGAAGTAGAGCGGGGGATGGCTGTCGTCCGACACCGCGGTGACCACGCTCAGGACGGGCCGCGCGTGCTCGAGGCGCGACATCACCGGCGGCGTCGGGATCGCCACGTCGCGCGGGAACAACGGGCCCTTGCTCTTGTAGCCCGCGGAGACCTTGAGGCTGATCAGCTCGTCCGTCCAGTAGCTGGCCGCGCCGAGGTGGTGGACGCGCAGCGCGGCGGCGAGGGCGAGCACGGCGGCGAGGATGGCGATGAGAGGCCAGGGACGCCGCGCCTCGGCCGGGGAGGCCGGGCCGGGGGAGGCTGCGGTCAGGAGCCGGTCGAGGCCGCCCCGAACAGGGCCGCCAGGCCCTCCGCGAGGGGACGCGGACGATAGCCGGAGTCGCGCTGCAGGTCGGCGGAGTCGAGGGCGGCGTCCTCGTTGACGCCCAGCAACGCGTCCGGCGTGAGGAACGACCCCGGGCCCAGGATTGGCGCCAGCACCCGGGCCGCGGCCATGCAGAGCCCGAGGGGCGCGTGCACCAGCCGGCGTCGCTTGTGCCGGGCGGCGGCCACCGCGCGCACGAGCTCGTTGAAAGGCAGCACGGTGGCCCCCGACACGCCGTAGGTGCGTCCGATGGCGTCCTTGGTGTCGAGGACCCCAACCACGGCATCCACGAGGTCGTCGATGTGCACGGGCTGCAGCAGCGCCGTGCCCGGTCCGAGGACGGGGAAGACGAACGGGATGCCGTCCACCAGGGACACGAGCTTCTGGAAGTGCAGGCCGCCGCCCGGCCCGTAGACCATGGTTGGGCGCAGGATGGTGAAGTCTAGCCCGGCCGCGCGGACGCGACGTTCCGCCTCCTCCTTGGAGCGTCCGTACGAGTTCTTGCGCGCGTAGACGGCCGAGACCGCGGAGACGTAGACAAGTCGCCGCGCGCCCCAGCGCTGGGCGAAGGCCAGGACGTTGGCCGTGCCCTCCACGTTGACCTTGTGCACGAGGTCCGGAGGGTTGGGGAGCATCAACGCCGCGGCGTGGACGACGGCGGTGATCCCCTCGCCGGCGTCGGCGAAGCTCTCGTGACGGGTGAGGTCGCCGCGCACGACCTCCGCGCCGAGCCGCTCCAGTGGGCCGGCGTCGTCGTCGGGCAGCACCAGGCAGCGCAGTGGGCGCCCTGCCGCCGTGAGCCGGCGGCTGATCGCCGCGCCCACGTATCCCGTGGCTCCGGTGAGGAAGATCATGCGCTCAAGGCTCCCCCGAGGGACGCGGAGTATACAGCGCGCGATCGCGGGCTCACGGTGGCGGCGAGGAAGGGCCGTCGCGCCCGCGCAGCGCCACGCGGCGGCACGGCGGCAGGCCCGCCGCGACCAGCTGGGCGCGGACCTCCGCCTGCGGCAGGGCCTCCGCCAGCCGCACGCCGACGGATCTCCGGCCCGGGGGCTGCTCCGCTCCCAGCACCCATGCCCAGCCCGTGCGCCACAGCCGTGCCGCTTCGTCGCCCGCGGGGCCGTCGCGGACGACCATCACGGGAGACCGCGCCGGCCAGCCGTAGTGCGCGATGGCCACGTAGAGGCGCCGATGCTCGTTGGCGGGCATGCGCAGGAGGACGACCGGGTCCCCGTCGCGGCCCATGCCTCGCAGGCCATCGGCATACGCGCGCCACTCGGGACGGGGGCGTTCGTAGGCGCGCGGGAGCGAGGCCAGGGCCAGGACCGCGGCCACGGCGGGGGGCGCGTGGCGGATCCACCCCCTGCGGTCCGCGAGCGCCGCCGCCGCGAGCACGCAAACGGCCGGGCCCGCGGCCAGGCTGTAGCGCATGAACGCGAGCTGATGGGCGGGGAGGAGCACGTCGAGCGTCGCCAGCAGCGCCGCGTGCGCCGCCAGCACCAGGCTCCAGAGGCGCAGCTCTGTTCGCCGCGTCCCGGCCACGGTCACGACGAGCAGCGCGGCCGCCGCCGCCAGGGAGCCGCTGCGCCACGATTCCGCCTCCGTGAGGAGCGCTCCCGGCAGAGCGAAGAGGCGCAGGAGTGCCTCCCCCTGGCCGGCATCGTGCCGCTGCCACACCGCCGGCAACAGCACCGCCCGCCATTGACGGGCGAGGAACGGACCCCAGAACAAGGCGAAGGCGGCGGCGCTGGCGAACACGGCGGCGCCCAGCCGCCATCGGCGGCCGGGATGCCGCCACCACGCGTAGAGCACGATCCCCGCCAGCGGGCCCGCGGCATGGAAGTGCGTCAGCATGGCGGCGAGGCAGAGGACGGCCAAGGCGACGAGGCGCCGGAGCGCGAGGCACGGTGGGGGAGCCCATCCCGCCACGGCGGCCGCGGCCAGGACGAGGGCCGTCACCATGGTGTACATGCGTGCCTCCTGCGCGTACCGCACCTGGGGTGCGGCGAGGGCGAATAGGAGGCACGCCCACAGGGCGACGGCGTCGCCGTGCATGCGACGGGCGAGGACGAAGACCAGGGCGAGGCCGGCCATGCCCCACGCCACCGAGAGCAGTCGCGCGGCGGCGTCGGACTCGCCGAACGCCTCGCGCCAGGCGCGAAGCACCAGGAAGTAGAAGGGCGGGTGCGAGTAGCCGTCCAGGGCCGTCCAGGTCCTCCACCAGGGACGCGCGTCGCGCAGGTGGGTGGGAACGGGGGGACTCTCGACGAGCACGTCCATGGGAAAGCGGGGCTCGTCGCGCTCCCAGCCGGAGGACGCGCGCAGGCTGAGAAACTCGTCGCCCCAGAGGTTGGGCTCGTCGATCTGGTGGAGCCGCGCGGCCAGCGCCACGGCGCCGACGGCGGCCAGCAGGAGCGCGCGCCGCGCGGCGCTCATGGACGCGCGGGGGGAAGGAGCGCGCGCGCGACGACGAACTCGGCCAGGGCGTCGGCGACCACCAGGCTGCCCAGCTCGGAGAAATGGTCGTCGTCCGCGAAGTAGTCCTGGCCGGTGCGGCCGTCCGCGCGTTGGCGCTGGGCCAGGACGGGGAGGAGGTCGAGCACGGGAACGCCGCCGGCCTCGGCCCGGGCCGTCAGCCATCGTTGCGGCGCGTCCCGCACCGCCGGGTCCTCGAGCTGGAAGAGGTAGGGACCGAGGACCAGGCAGGCGGGCACGCCCGCCTGCCGTGCCACCCGGAAGAGGGCGTCGAGCTCGCGCTGCGTCGCCTCCTGCGCGCGCCGCACGCGCGGAGAGTCGGGCTCGAGGGCGAGCGCCCGCACGAAGGCGTTCTGCTGGCGCACCGCGCCGCGGGGCACGTCGCGCCCGAAGCGCAGGCGCGCCGCGCCTCCGCGCATGAGGGCCAGCGTGGCGCTGTGGTTGGCGGCGCGGTCCAGCAGGCCGGCGGCCGCGTTCCCGAGCTGCCGCGACCGCGCGCGCTC
>DATBIO010000225.1:0-13939 GCA_036556965.1 Vicinamibacteria bacterium | reverse complement strand
TGGCGATCCGTTCCATGGAGGCGATGGAAGGCGACACCAGTCCGTTCTCGAGCGGGGAGATGAAGCTCGGGGAGAAGTCCGTGGCCGTGGCCAGCGCGCGGAGCGTCAGCCCGCGCTGCTCGCGGAGGCGCCGGACGAGATCGCCCACGGCCTGCTGCTTGAGCCGCGGCACTCACGGACGATAGCACGCGCCTTCGGGTAGGATGCGCCGCGTGCCGGCGTGGGCGCGCGCGTTCCACTTCAGCAACGGGGTAGTGGGCCTTTCCCTGCTGGTGGGCCTGCCCGCCGCCCTCGTCGCGCGCCGTTTCCTCGGACCGCGATGACCCTGCCGTCCGCCCGGCTCCCCTCGGGAGGTTCACGAGCCATGCACGAATCCCTTCGCCGCCTGCCCATCACCCTCGCCGCCTTCGTCCTGCTCGCCGCCGCGGGCGGCGCCGCCCCGTCCGCCCCCGGGGCCGAGCGCTACTGGCCGCAGTGGCGCGGCCCGCTCAACAGCGGCGAGGCTCCCCACGCACGGCCGCCGGTGGAGTGGAGCGAGACGCGGAACGTCCGCTGGAAGGTCGAGGTCCCGGGACAGGGCAAGAGCACGCCGGTGGTGTGGGGGGACATGGTGGTCGTCACCGCCGCGGTGCCCATCGCCAAGGACCTCGCCGCGCGCCCCGCGCCCGCCCCTCCTCCCGGCCGGCCGCCCATGGTGGCCGTCGCCTCCGCCTACGAGTTCGTGGTCCTGGCCTACGCGCGCAAGGACGGGAAGCTGCTCTGGCGGCGGGCCGTGCGCGAGGAGCGGCCGCACGAGGGCCTCCACCGGGACGGCACCTACGCCTCCGGCTCCGCGCTCACGGACGGCGCGCGCGTCTACGCCTACTTCGGCTCGCGCGGCCTCTACGCCCTGGACATGTCCGGCCGCGTGGTCTGGGAGAAGGACCTCGGGCTCATGCAGACGCGCCTGTCCTTCGGCGAGGGCGCCTCGCCCGCCCTGCACGCGGGGACCCTGGTGGTCACCTGGGACCACGAGGGGGCGGACTTCATCGCCGCCTTCGAGGCGGCCACGGGCAGGGAGAAGTGGCGGCGCGAGCGCGACGAGCCCACGAGCTGGGCCACGCCGCACGTGGTGGTCCACGGGGGGAAGGCGCAGGTGGTGGTGGGAGGCACGAACCGGCTGCGCAGCTACGACCTGGAGACGGGAGAGCCCGTGTGGCAGGCGGCGGGCCTGACCGCGAACGTCATCCCCACGCCGGTCTCCGCCGGCGGCATGGTCTACGCCATGAGCGGGTTCCGCGGCAACGCGCTGCGCGCCGTCCGGCTGGCCGACGCGCGCGGAGAGGTCACGGGCCCGCCCGCGCTCGCCTTCTCCTACGACAAGGACACACCCTACGTCCCCTCACCCCTGCTCCTGGGAGACACCCTCTACTTCCTCAAGACCAACTCCGGGATCCTCACCGCCCTCGACGCCCGGACGGGCGCCGCGCGGTTCACGGAGAGGCTGGAGGCGGTGCCCAACGTCTATGCCTCGCCCGTGGCCGCGGACGGGCGGATCTACGTGGTCGGCCGCGAGGGCTCCACCGTGGTGCTGGCCGCGGGCCCCCAGCTCAAGGTGCTGGCCACCAACCGGCTCGACGAGGGCTTCGACGCCTCGCCCGCCCTGGTGGACGGCGAGATCTATCTGCGCGGCGCTCGCCACCTCTACCGGATCTCCACGGACTGAGCCTGGGCTAGCCCGCCGCCGGCTCCGCTTCGAACGGCCACTCGCGCCGCGTGCGCTGGTGCAGCAGGAAGGCGAGCACGCCGGTGGCCACGAAGGCGAAGCCCAGGAGCATGAAGCGGCGCGCGGTCACGAAGATGAAGATCCAGCCCAGGAGCGCGATCAGGCTGGGCAGGGGGTAGAGCCACATGCGGAAGGGCATGGGCAGGTCGGGCCGGTTCCGGCGCAGCAGGACGAGGCCGACGTTCTGCCCGATGAACTGCACGAGCGACCGGATGATGATGAGCGACGTGATGACGGTGGGGAGCGGGATCAGGGTGAAGACGGCGGCCACCGTGCCCAGGGCCAGCAGGGAGACGTGGGGGAAGTGGTGCTTCGGGTGGACGCGCGCGAAGACGGAGAAGAAGCGGCGGTCCCGGGCGGCGGCGTAGAGCACGCGCGAGTTGGCCAGCATGAGCGCGAAGATGGAGGCCAGGGCCGTCCACAGGATGAGCACGGCCACCAGCGACCCCGCCCAGGGCCCGAAGGACCGCTCGGCCACGGTGGCCGCCACGTACCGGGAGGCCATGACCTCGCGCCAGTCCATGGCCCCCAGCAGCGTCACGTTCATGGCCAGGTAGAGCGCACCCACCACGAGCACCGCGAGCAGGATGGAGCGGGGGATGGTGCGCCCCGGCTCCTTCACCTCGTCGCCGATGAAGCAGACGTTGTAGTAGCCGAGGAAGGCGTAGATGGCGCGGCGCGAGGCGTCGCCCAGCCCGAAGAAGAAGTCCCCGTCCAGGTCGAAGGCGCCGGGGGGGAAGGCCGTGAGGCGCGCCCACGAGAAGCCCTTCGCCCCCGCGGCGATGGTGAGGAGCAGGGCGAGCAGGGTGCCGAAGGCCAGGGCCACCCCCATGCGCCCGATCACGGTGATGCGGCGGTAGAGCAGGAAGACGACGAGGGCGGCCACCCCCACCGCCGCCGCCTTCATCCCCGGCCCCTGCAGCGCGGGCACCAGGTAGGCGAGGTAGTTGGAGAAGCCGATGCAGCCGCCGGCGAAGCTCAGCGGCCCCTGGATGCCGACCTGCCAGATGAACAGGAACGACATGAGCTGGCCCCAACGCGGACCGTACGCCTCGCGCACGTAGACGTAGGTCCCGCCCGAGCCGGGGAGGCGCCCCGAGAGCTCCGCCCAGACCATCCCGTCGCACACCGCCACCAGCGCCCCCACCAGCCAGCAGAGGAGCGCCTGGGGCCCGCCCATGTCGGCCACGATGAGGGGCAGCGTGATGAAGGGGCCGATGCCGATCATGTTGTTGACGTTGAGGGCGGTGGCCTGGGGGAGGCCGATTCCGCGGACGAGGGGCGAGGGCGCGCCGGGCGCCGCGGGGGCGGTCAAACCGTGGTTTCCTGGGCCGCCGCGGGCACGGGCGCGGGACGCCCGCGGTCGAGGAGGATGGCCACCAGCATGTCGCTCATGACGTTCACCACGGAGCGCGCGCGGCCGATGATCCAGTCCACGGGCAGGACGAGGGGGATGGCCGCCGCCACCACCGCCTCGGGCAGGCCCACGGAGCCCAGCACGAGGGGCAGCACGATGAGGCCCGCCTCCGGGATGCCGGCGATGCCCACCCCCGCCATGAGCGAGGCCATCACCACCACGCCCTGCTGGCCGAGGGTGAGGTCGAACCCGCAGGCCTGGGCGATGAAGAGGGCGGCCATGGCGTCGTAGAGGGTGATGCCGTCGTTGTTCAGGTTGGTGCCCACGCAGGCGGACAGCCGCGCCGACTCCTGGGAGACGCCCATCTTCTCGGTGAGGCAGCGCAGGGTGACGGGCACCGTGGCCAGGCTGCTGTTGGTGGAGAGGCCCATGAGTATGGCGTCCGCGCCCTTGCCCAGGTACACCTGCGGCGGCCGGCCCCCCACCAGCCAGGCCATGAGCGGGTAGTAGACGAGGGCGTGGAGGCCGAGGCCGAGGAGGATCACGGCCAGGAAGACGCCGAGGGCGGAGAAGGCCTGGAGCCCGGCGCGCCCCACCACCTGCGCCACCACGCCGAAGACGGCGAAGGGTATGGCCTGCACCACCCAGTACAGCATGAGGACCAGGACCTCGTAGGCCGCGGCCACGAAGCGCTCCACCACCACCACCGTGGTCTCGCCCTCCGCCTGCTGGCGGCGGCGCACCCTGCGCAGGGCGGCGCCCGCGAACAGGCTGAGGAGGACGACGCTGATGACGCTGTTCTTGCTGAAGGGGTCGAGCAGGCTGACGGGGACGTAACCGTCCACGTTCTTGAGGGGGTCCAGGGTGGCGCCCGGCGCGGCGGGCGCGCCCTCGCCTCCCGCCCCCCCGAGGAGGTCGGAGAAGCGGCCGCGCCACGCCTCCCCCGGCCGCCAGGTGTTCATGAGGGTGAGGCCGATGGCGAAGGCCACCGACACGTTCAGGAGGCAGATGAGCACCATCTTCCCGCCGCGGCGCGCGCGGAACTCCGTGCGCGCGAAGGCGTCGAGGATGGCGAAGAAGATCAGGGGGACGGCGAGGGCCTTGAGCAGGCGGATGACGAGCATGCCCAGCTCGCCCAGGTGGCGGTTGCGGAGGCCGAGCAGGATGGGCCCGTCGTCGAAGGCCACGCCCAGGCCCGCGCCCAGCGCGACGCCGACGAGGATGCGCAGGTAGAGGGGCATGGCGCCGGGCAAGCATATAGGCGAACGCGCGGGCGTAAGATGACGGGACGTGCCGCGCGGGGGCGCCGGGCACGACTCCCTGGAGGCTCGCGTGATCAACGCCGTGAACGCCGTCGCGCTCGCCGTGCTCCTGGCCTCGGCCGGCTCCGCCGCCCCGGGAGGTGCCGTGAAGGAGGCGTCCCTCTACTCCCTCGAGACCACCACCCTGGCCGGCCAGAAGGCCCCCCTCTCCCGGTACGCGGGCACGGTCACGCTGGTGGTGAACGTGGCCAGCCAGTGCGGCTACACGCCGCAGTACACGGGGCTCCAGAAGCTGCACGACGAGCTGCAGCCGCGCGGGTTCTCGGTGCTCGGCTTCCCCAGCAACGACTTCGGGGAGCAGGAGCCCGGCTCGCCCGACGAGATACAGGCCTTCTGCAGGAAGAACTACGGCGTGACCTTCCCCATGTTCTCGAAGGTCGTCACCAGGGCGGGGCCGGAGCAGTCGCCCGTGTACTCCTACCTCGGCCGCGGGGGCGACCTGCCCAAGTGGAACTTCAGCAAGTACCTGGTGGGCCGCGACGGCAAGGTCATCGCCTTCTTCCCGAGCAAGGTGACCCCGGAGTCCAAGGAGCTGCGCGACGCCATCGAGGGGGCCCTCGCGCGCTGACCCGTCCCTGAAGGGGACGTGATCGGGCTCACAGCCGGCGTGCCACCTCCCGCGTCACCCTGACGCGCCGGCCGCCGGGGACCCCGCGTGCCTCCCGGCCGGCGCCGACTGCCGCCTGCGCCACGCGCGCGCCGCCGGCAGTGCGGCGAATCCCTCCCGGGCGGGGGCGCTTTGCGGCGTCCCGCGCCGTCCTCGAACGAAGCCCGCGGCCGGCGTGCGGGTGGTGCCTCCCTCCATGACGACGTCCTTCCGACCGACTCCCGCCGGCGTGCGCCTGTGCGCCGCCGCCCTGATCGCCGGCGCGGCCGCCGTGGCTTCCCCGGCCGCCGACCTCTGCAAGGGCCTCGTGCAGGACCGCGCCCCGCACCCGATGACCCCGTTGGCCAGGCCCGCCCTCGGACAGGCCGTGCGCGACCCGCAGTTCGGCGTCCGCCTGCGGCGCATCACGGCGGTGTCCCCCGGGGGCGCGACCGACGCTGCCGTCCGGCCGCTGTATTCCACCGTCTCCGCCTGGAACGCGGACGAGTCGCGGCTCCTCCTCTACCGCGTGGGCGGAGGCCACCAGCTCTACGACGGCCGCACCTACGCCTTCATCCGCGCGCTCGGCATCGCGCCCAACGACATCGAGCAGGTGTACTGGCACACCTCCGACCCCGACGTCTTCTTCTTCCCCAGCGGCAACCGGCTGGTGCGCTACCGCGTGTCCACCGCGGCCCAGGAGACGGTGCGCGTCTTCGGCTTCTGCACCGGCCCCGTGAGCGCGGGCCCGGACCCCATGTTCACGGCCTGGGACTCGAGCGCGCTGGGCCTGGCCTGCGGCGGCCGCGGCTTCGTCTACCAGCTCTCCACCGACACCGTGCGCGGCCTCGACGCGGGAGTGGGAGCGGCGCCCCAGGTCGCGCCCGGGGGAGCCCTGGCCTGGGTGGGGGGCGAGGTGCGCGACCTGGACCTGCGGTTCCTGCGCCGCCTCGACCTCGGGAACCCGCTCGAGCACGCGATGCTGGGCCGCACGGCGGCGGGCCGCGACACCTTCGACACCGTGGCCTTCGATCCCGGGCCCGCGGGCAGCGGCGTGGGGTCGCTGGTGACGTTCGACCTCCAGAGCGGCAGCGCGCGCGTGGTCGTCGGTCCCGCCACCGGATACCCGTATCCGCCCTCCGGCACGCACGTCTCCACGCTGGCCTACCGGGAGCCGGGATGGGCGTTCCTGTCCATCGTGGGCGACCCCACCGGCCAGGGCGTGCTCGACAACGAGCTGGTCCTGGCCCACACGGGCGGCGGCCCCGTCTGCCGCCTGGCCCACCACCGGAGCTGGGGCCGCCACAACACGCGGCTCCAGGACAGCTACTGGGCCGAGCCCCACGTGGTGGCCAGCCCCACGGGCACGCGCGCGCTCTACGCCAGCGACTGGGGCAACGGCACCACCGTGGACGCCTACGTGCTCGAGCTGCCGGGCTACCAGCCCCTGCGCCTGGCCGTGGCCACCGACCGCGCCGCCTACACCGCGGGCACGACCATGACCGTCTCCACCACCACGGCCAACCTCGGGCTGCCGGAGTCGGCCGACCTCTACTTCACGGTGGTTCTTCCCGACGGGGACCAGGCGGTGTCGCTGACGCCGTCGGGCAGCGTCTTCGGCCGGGTGTCGCAGCCCTCCAGCCTGGTGCCGCTGGTCACCGGCCTCGACCTGCGCCGGCCCTTCCAGTCGTCCTTGGCGTCCTTCCTCACCCACACCTGGACGGGCGGCGAGCCGGCGGGGACGTACATGCTGGTGGCGGCGGCCTTCCGTCCCGGATCGCTGGCCGACAACCGCATCGACGCGGACGACCTGATCGCGATGGGGATGGCGCGGCCGGCCTTCACGCGCTGAGCCGCGCTCAGCCCTTGCCCGCCAGCCGCCAGAACTGCGCCTCGTCGAGGAGGGTGATCCGGTGCCCCTTCTCGCGCAGGCGCTTGATCTCCATCAGCTTCAGGCCCCCGTCGCGGCCGGCGGCCTGGAGCGGGTTGGGGCGGCCGCGCACCACCACCGTGGTGCGCGCGGAGGGCCCGCCGTGCACCACCGCCCCCGCCTTCCTGGCCGCGCGGGCGGCCACCCGGCGGAGCCTGGTGAGGCGGCCGGTGAAGGCCAGGTGCACGCCCTTCAGGCTCCGCAGCACCCCCGGCTTCAGGCGCTCGGGGGGGTTGCGCAGCGCCTCGATCAGCTCGTCGGCGCTCTCGTAACGCTTGCGGCGCTCGCCGATGCAGCGGTAGACGATCTCCTTCAGGTGGTCGCTGCACGGCATCCGCCGCACCTCGGGCGCGCGGATGCGCTCGCTGGCGTCTCCCTTCACCAGCATGCCCAGGAGCTGGCCCACCTGGTACACGTCGTCGCGGGCCTGCCACTTGGGCACCGCGCCGGCCAGGATCTCGATGGGGGCGGTGAGCGGGTTCATGGTGCCCGCGGTGACGCCGCGGCGGTCGCTCTGCGGCCGCGCGATCCCGAAGTCGCCGAGCTTGAGGCAGCGCCGCTCGCACACGAACACGTTGAGAGGGGTGAGGTCGCGGTGCAGGGTCTGGCCCCGGTGCAGCTTGCCCAGCACCTGCAGGATGCCCGCGATCTCGCGGCGCGCGGTGGCCTCCGGCCAGCCGCGGCCGTTGCGGCGCATGTAGGCGCGGAGGTCGCCCCCGCTCGCGTACTCGAGGGCCAGGCAGTAGAGCACTCCGCCCTCCGGCGGCATCAGCGGGAAGGCGTCGAAGACGCGGATGGCGCGGGGGTGGTCCTCGAGCAGCTGCCCGAAGTAGGCCTCGCGCAGCCAGCCGTCGATGCGGCCGCTGGCCTTGATGCAGACCACGGAGGGCACGGCGCGGGAGCGACCCAGGCGCCGCGCAAGGTACACCTGGCCGAAGCCTCCGCGGCCGAGCGGCCGCTCCACCCGGTAGCGCAGGCGCGTCTCGGGGCTGGCCAGCACCTGCCCTGGCTCGAGCAGGGGCCGCCCCTGGCCGAAGGGGCCCACCACCGGCCGCGTGCGCGTGGTGGCGGAGGAGGCGGGAGCGGGGGCGCTGGTCGGAGGTGGCACCGGAGCTCCACATCTTAGCCAGGGGGCGGGCGTCCCGGGTCCCGCCGCCCGGAGGGCCTGGGCCGGTTTCTGGCGTAGTCTTCACCGGCGCGGGCGCGACTGGTCCACGCTTGACGGAAGGTCCCGGGGCGGCGCGCCCGGGAACGCTGATGGAGGCACGCAATGGGCAACTACGTGGACGGCTTCGTCCTCCCCCTGCCCGAGCGGAACGTGGAGGCCTACCGGCGCCTGTCCGCCCGGGCGGGAAAGGTCTGGCGCGACCACGGCGCCCTCGAGTACCGCGAGTGCCTGGGGGACGACCTGAACGTGAAGGGCGTGGCCCGCTACGGCCGCATGCTCAAGACCAAGCGGGGCGAGACCGTGGTCTTCGCGTGGATCGTCTTCAAGTCGCGGGCGCACCGGGACCGGGTCAACGCCAAGGTGATGAAGGACCCGCGGATGGCCGGCATGGACATGAAGGAGATGCCCTTCGACGTGAAGCGGATGCTCTACGGCGGCTTCCGGGTGTTCGTGGAAGCCTGAGCCAGGCGAGGCCCGCCTGGCGCGCGTGGGCGGCGTGTTTGGAGTCGGCGCATCCAGGAGGCTCGTGGAATGAACGCACGCGACGTCGGGACGCGGTGGTCGGCGTGGGCTCCCCAGCTGCGCAGCGTCTTGCGGATGGTCGCGGCGGCCATCTTCATCACCTCCGGCACGATGAAGCTGTTCGCCTGGCCCATGGGCATGCCTCCCGACGGCGGCACCGCCGTGCTCGCCTCCCAGATCGGGATCGGCGGCCTGCTCGAGGTCGTGTGCGGCGGGCTCCTGCTCGTCGGCCTCTTCACGCGCCCGTCGGCCTTCCTCATGTCGGGCATGATGGCGGTCGCCTACTTCCAGTTCCACGCCCCGCAGGGCTTCTGGCCGACCGTGAACGGCGGCGTGGCCGCCGTCGTCTACTGCTTCCTGTGGCTGTACTTCTCGGCCGCCGGCCCGGGGCCCTGGAGCCTCGACGCCCGCCTTCGCGAGCCGGAAGCGTCCCCAAGCCCTAGACCGCTCAAGCAGTTGGCCTGACCGCGAAGAAGCCGGCCGCGACGCGTCGATCCGGGGCTCTCCCGTTCGACGCTCCGGTAGAGCGCGGGCCTCGGGACAGGCCGGACCCGCCCGGGAATCGAAAGGAGACGAGAGATGCGGTTCATGGTGCTGGTCAAGGCCACCAAGGACTCCGAGCAGGGCGTCCTCCCCGACGAGAAGCTCCTGCGGGACATGGGGAACTACAACGACGAGCTGGTGAAGGCGGGCGTGATGCTGGCCGGGGAGGGCCTGCATCCCAGCGCCAAGGGCGCCCGCGTCCGCTTCTCCGGCGACAAGCGGACGGTCATCGACGGGCCCTTCTCCGAGACCAAGGAGCTGGTGGCGGGCTTCTGGCTCTTCCAGGTGAAGTCGAAGGAGGAGTGCATCGAGTGGGTGAAGCGCTGCCCGAACCCCTTCCCCGACCAGGAGTCGGAGATCGAGATCCGCCAGGTGTTCGAGGCGGACGACTTCGGCGCCGAGTACACGCCCGAGCTCCGGGCCCAGGAGGAGCGGCAGCGGGCGGCCATGGCCGCCAAGAAGTGACCGCGGGCGGCCGGCCCGCGCCCGCGGCCTGACCGCGCGCGCGGCCGGCTTGCCGCGGCGCCGTGAAGCTGGTGTGATCGGTGGCGGTGGCCGCCACCGACACCCAGCGCACGATCGACGCCGTCTGGCGCATCGAGGCGCCCCGCCTCATCGGCGGGCTGGCGCGGATGGTGCGCGACGTCGGGGTGGCCGAGGACCTGGCCCAGGACGCCCTGGTGGCCGCCCTCCAGCAGTGGCCGGAGACGGGCATCCCCCGCAACCCCGGCGCCTGGCTCATGGCCACGGCCAAGCGCCGCGCCATCGACCTCTTCCGCCGGAGCCAGAGGGCGGCGCGCAGCCACGAGGAGCTGGGCCGGGAGCGCGAGGCCGGGCAGGGGCTGGCCGTCCTCGACCTGGAGAGGGCCCTCGACGACGACGTGGGCGACGACCTCCTCCGCCTCGTCTTCACCGCCTGCCATCCCGTCCTCTCCACCGACGCCCGCGTGGCCCTGACCCTGCGCCTGCTGGGGGGGCTCACCACCGGGGAGATCGCGCGCGCGTTCCTGACCTCGGAGGCCACGGTGGCCCAGCGCATCGTCCGCGCCAAGCGGACGCTGGCCGAGGCGCGCGTCCCCTTCGAGGTGCCCCGGGCGGCGGAGCGGGCCGCCCGGCTCTCCTCCGTGCTCGAGGTCGTCTACCTGATCTTCAACGAGGGCTACTCGGCCACCGCGGGCGACGACTGGATGCGGCCCGCGCTGTGCGAGGACGCGCTGCGGCTCGGGCGCATCCTGGCCGAGCTGGCCCCGGAGGAGGCGGAGGTCCACGGCCTGGTGGCGCTGATGGAGATCCAGGCCTCGCGCGCGCGCGCCCGCGTGGGCCCGGGCGGGGAGCCGGTCCTGCTGCTCGACCAGGACCGCGCGCGCTGGGACTACGTGCTCGTGCGCCGCGGCCTGGCCGCCCTGGAGCGGGCCGAGCGCGCCGGCGGGGGAGGCCTCGGTCCCTACGCCCTGCAGGCCGCCATCGCCGCCGGCCACGCCCGCGCGCGCACCGCGGCGGAGACGGACTGGCCGCGCATCGTGGCCCTCTACGAGGAGCTGGCCCGCCTGACCCCCTCCCCGGTGGTGGAGCTGAACCGCGCGGTGGCGGTGGCCATGGCCTCCGGCCCCGCCGCCGGCCTGGCCCTGGTGGACGCGCTCCGGGACGCGCCCGCGCTGCGCTCCTACCACCTGCTGCCGAGCGTGCGCGGCGACCTCCTCTTCAAGCTGGGCCGCTTCGAGGAGGCGCGCGCGGAGTTCGAGCGCGCGGCCTCCCTCACGCGGAACGCGCGCGAGCGCGCGCTGCTCCTCGAGCGCGCGGCCCGGAGCGCGGAGAAGGCGGCGTCCCCGGCGCGGCCCTGAGCGGCGCGTGAGGCGGCGCGCGCGCGCGGCGGCTGGAGTACACTCGGGCCCGATGCGCCGGGCGCTGACCCTCGTCGGCCTCGTCCTCCTGGCGGTCGTCGTCCTGTCGCCGGTGGTGGAGGCTCTCGTTCCCTGCCCGGAGCCGTGCGTGGGCGAGGGCCCGGGGCGCCCGTGCGCGGCGGAGCGGTGCTGCACGTGCTGCGTCCATTCCCGGCTGGTGGCGTCGGAACGCCTGGTCCCGGCCGACCCCTCGTCGTCGTCCTCCGGCCTCGCGGCCAGCACCCCCCGCCTTCCCCTCGCCGCCGATCCCCGCGGCATCCTGCACGTTCCCAAGCGAGCCTCCGCGTAGCTCCCCCGACGTTCCTTACGCGCCGCGACCACCAGGCGGCGCGGGTTGCTGCTCGCGAGGAGAACCATGAAGAGTGCGCGTGTCGCGGCGCTGGGCGCCGCGCTCGCCGTGTCCCCGGCCTGGCCGGCCCGGGGCGCGGATGGACTGACGCTGGAAGCGGCCCTGTCCCTGGCGCGGGCGGGCTCGCCGGACGTCCTCGCCGCGCGCCGCCGCGTGGCGGAGGCCGCGGCGCGCCTGCGCGCGCGGCCAGGCCTGCGGGAAAACCCGGCCCTCGAGGGCGCCTGGGGGGCGAGGGACGCGGGCCCGTCCGACTTCGAGGTGGGCCTGAGCCAGACCTTCGAGCTGGGCGGCCGCGGAGGCTCGCGGCGCGACGTGGACAGGGCGGCTCTCGCGCGCGAGGAAGCGGAGTTCGCCCGGGCCGAGCGCGCGGTGCTCCGCGAGGTGCGCGTCGCGTTCCGGCGGGGCCTCCTCGCCGCGGAGCGCCTGCGCCTGGCCGCGGCCGTCGAGGTCGACGCGGCAGAGCTGGAGCGCATCGCCCGGCGCCGGCACGAGCAGGGGGACGTGGCGGCGCTGGACCTCAACGTCGCCGCGAGCGCCCGCTCCCGCGCCCGCGCCGAGCTCAAGGCGGCCGAGGCCGCGAGCGTCTCGGCCCTCACCGACCTGCGCCTCCTGCTCGGGCTCGCCGGCGGCGAGCCCTTGTCCCTCGCCGGGCCGCTGTGGGAGGAGGCCCCCTACGACCCCGCCTCTCTCCTGGCGGCGGCCGCCGGCCGGCCGGAGGTGCAGGCCCTCCAGGCCCAGCGGCACGAAGCCGAGGCCGAAGCGCGGCTCGGCCGGGGGCTCGCGTGGCCGGACGTCACGCCCGCCGTCCGCTACGAGCGCGACGAGGGCGACCATGTCCTGTGGGCGGGCGTGACCGTGACGCTGCCCCTCTTCGACCGGGGCCAGCAGCTCGGCGCGGTGGCGCGGGCCCGCAGGGACGGCCTGCTCCTCGAGACCGAGGCCCGGACGCGCGCCCTGCAGGGCCAGGTCCAGGGCGCGCTGGCCCTGCACGAGCTGCGCCTCGCCGCCGTCGCCGAGCTCGCCGCGAACGCGGCGACCCTGGCCGACAGCGAAGCGCTGGCCCGGCGCAGCTACGAGGTCGGGCAGATCGGCCTCGGGGAGCTGCTCCTCGTGCGGAGGGAGACGGCGGAGGCGCGGAGGTTGTGGCTGGACAGCCTGCTCGAGCTGGCCCAGGCGCGTGCCGAGCTGGACGCGATGTCCGGAGGCGCGCGATGAAGTGGCTGGCCGTCCTCGCGGCACTCTCCGTCCCCGGCCTGGGATGCGCGCGGCCCGCGGAGAAGGCGCCCGCCCCGGCCGCGGAGAAGACGCACGCGGAGGACGAGGCGGCGGGGCGCCCCGCGGCCCCCCGGGAGGACGGGCGCGAGGCCGCCGGGGTCGTGCGCATCGAGCCGGGCATGCTCCGCGACCTCCAGGTGACGACGGCGCCGGTGGAGACGCGGCCCGGCACGGAGTCGGCGCCGGTGGTGGCCGAGCTGAGCGTGCCCGAGGAAGCCTACGCCGAGGTGGCCGCCCCGGTGGCCGCGCGCGCGGTGCGCGTGCCCGTCACCGCGGGCCAGCCCGTGCGGCGCGGCCAGCTCCTGGCCGAGCTCGAGAGCCTGGACCTCGGAAAGGCCCGCGGCGAGTACCGCGACGCCCTGGCCCGCCTCGAGCTCGCGCGCCAGGCGCTCGAGCGGAAGCGGAGCCTGGCCCGGGAGCGCATCGCCCCCTTGCGCGAAGTGGAGGAGGCGGAGGCCGCGCTGCGCTCCGCGGAGGCGAGCGCCGGGTCCGCGCGGGCCACCCTGCAGGCGATGGGCACGGCCCCGGGCCAGGCCGCCGAGGGGGCCGTCCTCCGGCTCAGCGCGCCGCTCTCGGGCGTGGTCATCGAGCGCAGCCTGGCCCTGGGCCAGGTCGTGGAGGCGGCGCGCACGCTCTTCCGTGTGGGCGACCTCTCGAAGCTGTGGCTGGTCGCGCACGCGCCCGAGCGCGACGCGGTGCGCGTCGCCCCGCGGTCCACGGCCCGCGTGGCCATCCCGGCGCGGCCGGGGCAGGCCTTGAGCGCGCGCGTCCTGCAGGTGGGCAGCCAGGTGGAGGTGGGCTCGCGGACGATCCCCGTGCGCCTGGAGGTCCCGAACCCCGGGGGCGTGCTGCGGCCCGGGATGTCGGCCACGGTCTGGCTGCCGGTCGGGGAGGGAGCGGCGGTGATCGCCGTCCCCGCCGCCGCGCTGCAGCGGCTCGACGATCGCTGGTGCGTCTTCGTGCCGCGCGAAGCGGGGACCTTCGAGGTCCGCACGGTCGGCCGCGGCCGCGACCTCGGGGGCGAGGTCGAGATCGTCTCCGGGCTCCAGGCCGGGGAGACGGTCGTGGTGGACGGCGCCTTCCTGTTGAAGGCCGAGGCGGAGAAGGCCCGCGGCGAGGGAGCCCACCATGACCACTGAGAGGCGGCCGTGATCGAGCGCGTCATCCGCGCCTCCTTCGCGAAGCCGCTCCTGGCCACGGTCCTGGTCGCGGCCGGGGTGG
>DATBIO010000224.1:0-32039 GCA_036556965.1 Vicinamibacteria bacterium | reverse complement strand
CTGGCCGGGGCCGGGCACGCCGTGGTGGCGCGCGACTTCGCCCTCGAGCGCTGCGTGGCGCCCTACGTGGACCGGTTCCGCGGGCGGGTGGCGTGAGCGCGCGCATCCGCGTGACCTACCTGATCGACAAGCTGCAGCGCGCGGGCGCGCAGGTGCACCTGCGCCAGCTCGCCACCGGCCTGGACCGGGAGCGCTTCGCGCCGGAGGTGGTGTGCCTGCTGGACGGCGGGCCGGTGGCCGCCGCCCTGGAAGGGGACGGGGTGCCGGTGGAGGTGATGGGCCTGGGCCGTCTCTACGGCCCGCGCGGGCTGGCCGGCGTCCCCCGCCTGGCCCGCCGCCTGCGCGGGCGCGCGGACGTCCTCCACACCTACCTGGTGAGCGCCAACGTCTACGGCGGGTTCGCCGCGCGCCTGGCCCGCGTGCCCGTCCTCGTCACCACGCGCCGCGACACCGGCTTTTCCCGCAACTGGCGGCTGCGCCTGCTCGAGGAGTGGCTGGTGAACCCGCGCGCGGACGCGGTGGTGGCGGTGAGCCACGCCGTGGCCGCGCGCGCGGTCCAGGAGCGCGGGCTGTCCGCCGCGCGCGTGGTCACCATCGCCAACGGCGTGGACGTGGCCGCGCTGCGTGGCTGGGACGCGGCGCGCGCGGACGCGCGGCGCGAGTGGGGGCTGCGCGACGAGCACGCCGCCATCGGCGTGGTCGCCCACTTCTCGCCCGTGAAGGGCCACGCCGAGTTCCTGCGCGCGGCCACGCTGGTGGCGGGGGAGAACCGCCGCGCGCGGTTCGTGCTGGTGGGGGACGGCCCCCTCCGCCCGGCCATGGAGGCCCTGGCCCGCCGCCTGGGGCTGGCCGACCGCGTCGTGTTCACGGGGGCGCGCGAGGACGTGCCGCGCCTGCTGGCCATGCTCGACCTGGTGGCCGTCCCCTCGCACACCGAGGGCATGTCCAACGCGCTCCTGGAGGCCATGGCCATGGCCCGGCCCGTGGTGGCCACCGCGGTCGGGGGAAACGTGGACGTGCTGCGCCACGGCGTGACCGGCCTCCTCGTGGAGCCCCGCGACCCGCCCGCCCTGGCCGCCGCGCTGGTCCTCCTGCTCGACGACCCCGCGCGGGCACAGGCCATGGGGGCGGCGGCGCGGGCGTGGGTGGCCGAGCACCTCGCCCCCGGAGCCATGGTGCGCCGGCACGAGGAGCTGTACCGCTCGCTCATTTCCGCATGACCGTGGGCGACGGGCGGGTGACCGTCCTGTACGTGATCTGGTCGCTCCAGGCGGGAGGGGCGGAGCGGGTGGTGGCGGACCTCGCGCGCGGCCTCGACCGCGCGCGTTTCCGGGCGCTGGTCTGCTGCCTCGACTTCAAGGGGCGGCTGGCCGAGGGCCTGGAGGCCGACGGGATCCCCGTGTTCGCCCTGGACAAGCGCGGCCGCGGGGACGCCCGCGTCCTCTTCCGGCTCGTGCGCCTCATGCGGCGCGAGGGCGTGCAGGTGGTCCACACCCATCTGTGGACGGCCAGCTTCTGGGGGCGCCTGGCCGCCGCCGTGGCCGGGGTGCCGGTGGTGGTGGTCACCGAGCACAACCTCGACGTCTGGCGCGGTCCTCTCCGCACCCTCGCCGACCGCCTGCTCGCGCGCGGCACCGACGCCTTCGTCTTCGTCTCGCGCCCGGTGGAGGCCTTCTATCGCGCGCGCCTGGGGCGGCACGGCGCCCGCGGCGTCGTCGTCCACAACGGCGTGGACCTCGCGCCGTTCGCGCGGCCGCCGGGCGCGGCGGAGGCGCGCGCGCGCCTGGGGCTGCCTCCCGCCGCCCGCGTGGCGGGCGTGGTGGGGCGGCTGGAGGAGCGCAAGGGCCACCGCTTCTTCCTGGAGGCCATGGCCCGCGTGGTGGCCGCCGACGCGGACGCCATGGGCCTGGTGGTGGGCGAGGGAAGCCAGGCGGAGGCGCTGCGCGCGCAGCACGGAGCGCTCGCGCTCGGAGACCGGGTGCGGCTCCTCGGCTACCGGCCCGACCTCGCGGAGACGCTGGCCGCCGTCGACGTCTTCGTCCTGCCCTCGCTCATGGAGGGACACCCGCTGGCGATCCTGGAGGCCATGGCCGCGGGCAAGGCGGTGGTGGCCACGGCGGTGGGGGGGAACGGCGAGGCGGTGGAGGACGGCGTCACCGGCGTGCTCGTCCCCCCGGCCGACGCGGGCGCGCTCGCCGACGCGGTGGGCGCCCTGCTGCGCGACCCGGCGCGGGCGGCGCGCCTGGGACAGGAGGGCCGCCGGCGCGTCGAGGCCCGCTTCAGCCTGTCTGCCGCCGTCCGCGCCAACGAGGAGCTGTACCTGGGCCACGCCGGCCGGGAGGCGCGCCGTGGCGCGGCCTGAGGCCGTGCTCGTCACGGGCGGGGCCGGCTTCGTCGGCTCCGCCCTCTGCCGGACGCTCGCCGCCGCCGGCGCGCGCGTGGTCGTCTACGACAGCCTGCGCTACGGGGCGGACCGGCTGCGCGGGCTGCACGGGTGCGAGCTGGTGGAAGGGGACGTCCGCGACGCCTCCGCCCTGGCGCGCGTGCTCGAGGCGGCGGGGCCATGCCTGGTCTACCACCTCGCCGCGCTCCACTTCATCCCCTACTGCGAGGCGCATCCGGAGGAGGCGCGCGCCGTCAACGTCGGCGGCACGCGGGCGCTGCTGGCCGCCTGCGCGGCGGCGCGCCCCGCGCGAGTGGTCCTCGCCTCCTCGGGCGCGGTGTACCCGGCCCAGGGCAGCCCCTTCGGCGAGGACGCGCGGCCGGGCCCCCTCGACGTGTACGGCGCCACCAAGCTGGAGGCGGAGGAGGAGCTCCGCCGTTTCGGCCGGGACGCGGGCGTGGCCACGGTGGCGGCGCGCCTCTTCAACGTGTTCGGGCCGGGAGAGACGAACCCGCACCTGATCCCCGACATCC
Organism: Vicinamibacteria bacterium; assembly: GCA_036556965.1. GTDB lineage: Bacteria > Acidobacteriota > Vicinamibacteria > Fen-336 > Fen-336 > DATBIO01. The sequence goes on along the minus strand of DATBIO010000224.1, from coordinate 29,123 downwards.
TGGCCCAGGTCGAGGCCGGCCACAGCGTGCGGCTGGGGAACCTCGAGCCCGTGCGGGACTACGTCCACGTGGACGACGTGGCCTCGGCCCTGGCCGCGCTGGGGGAGGTGCCCGCGGCGGGGACGGCCGTGTACAACGTGGGCGCGGGCCAGGGCCGTTCGGTCCGCCAGGTGATGGCGGCCATCGCCGCCGCGGTGCCCCGGCCCCTGGAGGTGGCGTCGGTGAGTGAGCGCTCCCGCCGGAACGAGCGCGCCGCGCTGGTGGCGGACGTCACCCGCATCCGCCGTGACACGGCCTGGAGCCCGCGCGTCGCCTTCGAGGACGGGATCCGCGACCTCGTGGCCGCGCGGGGGCTGGCGTGAGGACCCTCCCGCGGGGGGCCGGCGCCGCCCTGCTCCTCGGCGGCGCGCTCGCGTGCGGGGGGGCGGCGGCGACCTCGGGCAAGGCGGCACCGCCACCGCCGGCCGCCGTCTCCGCGGACGACCCCTGCTCGGGGCTGATCGGGGACCGGGACGCCCATCCCATGAGCGCGCTGGCCCGGCCCGCGCCCGGCCAGGCCGTGGCCGACCCGGAGTTCGGCACCCTGCTGCGCCGCATCACCGCCGTGCCGCCCGCGGACGGCGAGAACGCCGTCATCAAGCCGATGTACTCCACCATCCAGGCCTGGAACGCGGACGAGTCCAAGCTGATCCTCTGGCACCGCGGGCGCGGGCACGAGCTCTACGACGGCCGCACCTACGCCTTCGAGCGGGTGCTGCCGCTGGTCTCCCCCACCGACCTCGAGCAGGTCCTCTGGGACCCCGTGGACCCCGACCTCCTCTACTACCCGAGCAACTACAACGCGGTCCCGAACCTCATGCGCTACCGCGTGAGCACCAACGGCAGCGAGGTCCTGCGCCGCTTCGAGTTCTGCCCGGAGGACTGGGGCCGGCTGCTGTCGCTGGGCAAGGACCCGTCGTACCTGTCCTGGGGCCCGGCGGAGCGCGTGGTGGGGCTGCAGTGCGGGAACGAGAAGTTCCTCTTCGACCTGGCCGCGCGGCGGATGCTCGGCCGCGCCACCGTGCCCAGCGGCAACGCCGCCCAGCCCGGCCCCAGCGGCCGCCTGGCCTATCTCGACGGCCGCGTGTACGACCGGAGCCTCGCGGTGGTGCGCACCCTGGACCTGGCCAACCCCTACGACCACTCGTCGCTGGGCCGCTCGCCCGCCACCGGCCACGACCTCTACGTCTCGGTGGTCTTCGACCCCCCGCGGGGAGGCAGCGAGGCCGCGGACGCCGGCACCGTCGTCACCCACGACATGGAGACGGGCGCCCGGCGCGTGCTGGTGGGACCCGCCACCGGCTTCCCCTACCCCCCGAGCGGCACCCACATCTCGACCGTGGCCCACCGGCGGCCCGGCTGGGTGGCGGCCTCCGCCGTGGGCCACCCGCGGGCCGCGCGCGTGCTCGACAACGAGATCGTGCTCGCGCACGTGGACAGCGGCCAGGTCTGCCGCGTGGCGCACCACCGCAGCTGGGCGGGGGAGGGGAAGTGGGGCTACTGGGCCGAGCCCCACGTGGTGCTCAGCCCGACGGCCACGCGCATCCTGTTCGCCAGCGACTGGGGGAACGGCGACGGCGTCGACACCTATGTGGCCGAGCTGCCGGCCTACGCGGCCTCTCGCTGATCCAGCCGCGCCGCGCGTAGAGCCACAGCCCCAGCCGCTCGTGCACGGCGTCGCGGAAGGCGCCCAGCCGTTCCACGGGCCGGTCGAGCGTCTCGAGGTCGTACCGCGTCTCCGGGGAGGGCGCGCAGATCACCTCGGGCCCCTCGTGCTCCACCGCCGCGCAGGCCCGGCGCGAATGGAGGGGCGCGGTCACCACGAGCAGGCGGCGCCAGCCGCGCTCGCGGCAGAGGGCGGCCGCCCGCACCGCCTCGTCCCGCGTGCTGCGGACGGGTCCCACCACCACGACCTCGACCCCGGGCAGCACGCGGCGCGACGCGGGGGAGTCCGCGGTGAGCACGATGCGCGGCGCCGCGCCCGCGCGGGCCAGGGCGGCGCCGTGGCCGAGGCGGCTCAGGGCGGCCGCCGTGGGCTCGCCGTCGCGCTGCAGGCGGGAGGCCAGCACCAGCACCGCGTCGGCCCCGCCCGCGGGATCGCGGCGCACGAGGCCGGCCGCCATGCCGGCGGCGAGGGGGGTGAAGGCCACCCCCGTCCAGAGCACGGCCAGGAGAAGGCACGCCGCGGCCAGGGCGCGTGGCCATCCCGCGGCCGCCGCCGCGGCGCCGGCCAGCGCGCCCACGGCCCACGCCGAGGCGAAGCTGTCGAGGAAGAGGTCGCGGGCGAGGAAGCCCGCGGCGGCCCCTGCCGCCGCGCCCGCCAGCCCCGCGCGCAGGTGCGTCACGGCGGCCGACCGTACGCCGGGGCCTCGGGCGCGGTCAAGTAGAATGCGCGCGGACCAGGGCGTGACCAGCCAAGGCTTCACGTGTCGCCTGCTGCGCGACGCGGCGGCGATCGACGCGGTGGCGCCCGAGTGGGACCGGCTGTGGCGCGCGCGCTCTCCGCGCCACGTCTTCCAGGGCTACGCCTGGCACCGGGCGGTCCTGGACGCGCACCCCGAGCGCGCGCCCTGCGTGGCCGTGGTGGAGGAGGGGGAGCGGGCGGCCGGGCTCCTGCCCCTGTGGGTCGAGGGCCGCCGGGCGCGCTTCCTGGGCGCGCCCTACGGGGACTACAACGACTTGCTGGCCGACGCCGCGCGCGCCGGCGACGTGCTGCAGGCCATGCTCGGCGCCCTCGACGCGGCCCGCCTCGGAGAGCTGGTGCTCGAGAGCGTGCGCGGCGACGCGCAGCTGCGGCAGGCGGCGGGCGCGCTGCCCCCCGCCGCGCGGCGCCGCCTGCACTGCGCCTTCGCCGCCCCCTGCCCGACCGCCCTCCTCGCCGCCGTGCCCGGCGTGGTGGAGGGCGTTGCCGGCAAGAAGAGCCTGCGCCGCCACGAGAGGGCGCTGGCCGCTCTCGGCCCCGTGCGTTTCCGCCACCTCGAGAGCCGCGAGGAGGCCGCCGCCCTGCTCCCGGCCTTCTTCGCCCAGCACCAGGAGCGGCGCGCCCTCGCCGGCGGCCGGTCGCTCTTCGCGGCGCCCGGCGCCCGCCGCTTCTACGCGGCCCTGGTGGAGCGCCTCGGCCTGGAGACCGTCCGCTTCTCGGTGCTCGAGGTGGACGGCGCGCCCGTGGCCTTCCACTTCGGCTTCGAGTGCGACGGGCGCCTCGTCTGGTACAAGCCGGCCTTCGCCGTGGAGCACGCGGACCTCGGGGTGGGCGAGGTCCTGCTCGGCCGGCTCTTCGCCTACGCCGGCGCCCGCGGCCTGGAGGAGCTGGACTTCACGCGCGGCGGCGAGGCCTTCAAGGACCGCTTCGCCAACGCCGCCCGCGCCGTCTACCGCCTCACCATCGCGCCGCCCGGGCTGGCCGGGCATGCCCGCGTCCTCCGCCGCCACCTGGCCGACGTCCTGCGGAGCAGCCCGCTGGCCGCGCCGCTGAGGGCGCTGCGGTCGGCGCGCCGGCGCGCCCGCAGGACGGGAGCCGGTGCCGCCCTCGCCGGCGCCTGGCGGCGGTACGTCCACGCCCGCGACGAGGTAGCGCTGTTCCATCGCGCGCGCGCGGCGGGACCGGCGCCGCCCTCGGCGTGCACCCTGCGGACGGCCACCCTGGGCGACCTGGCCCGCCTCGCCTCCGACCACCCGGAGCGCTTCGACGCGGGGCGGCTGCGCGCGGCACGGAGGCGGCTGCGTGCCGGGGACCGCCCGTTCCTCGCCCAGGGCGAGGGCGGGCTCGTCCTGCTGGCCTGGATGGGACGGCGCCCCGAGGTGGCCGCGTTCGGGGAGGGCGAGGATGCGGCGCCCCTTCTCCTCGAGGGCGAGGGCGCGCTCATCGACGACGTGTGGGCCGCGCCCGCCGGCCGCGCGCCGGAGGCGGCGGCGGAAGCGCTGCGCGCGCTGGCCGCGGCCGCGCCCGCGGAAGACGTGTGGCTGTGCGCCGACGCCCGGGACACGGCCCTGGCCCGCGCGCTGGGGCAGGCCGGCTTCGCGGAGCGGCGGCGCTTCGTCCGCGAGCGCTGGTTCCGTGGCGCCGCGCGCGTGCGCGGCTAGCTCCTGCGCGCGCGGCTCAGCTGTAGCTCATGGCCGGCAGCCCGGCGTGCCGCCGCAGGAGCGCGAGCTGTCCGACGTGGTAGCTGTCGTGCTGCACCAGGAAGGTCAGGGCGGCCAGCATGCTCTGGCCGGCCACGGGGAACCGGGCCGCCGCCGGCCCGTCGAGGGCGGCGGCGGTGAGCCCGTCCAGGCGCTCGCGGAGGGCGTGGGCGGCGGACGTCCAGGCGGACTGGATCTCGGCGAGGGGGGGCGCCTGCTTCAGCTCGTCGATGGTGCGCACGCGGTCGAGGTAGGGAGCGAGGGGGCTCTTCTCCTCGGACCCGATCACCCGGAGGAGGAAGAACCGGGAGTCGGTGACGTGGGCGGCGACGAAGGCGGCGCTGTTCGTGGTGGCCGAGGGCCGCGCGCCCGCCATCTCGTCCGTGAAGCCGTCCAGGCAGTTGCGGAAGAGCCTGGTGTTGAGCCGGAGGATGTCCGCCAGCGCGACGACCCGCGCGTCCATGTGCCCTCCTCGTCCGAACGGCCGCTCAGCGGCCGGTCCAGAGAATGTACGCGAGGAAGCCGCCCATGGCCACGTAGAGCACGCCGGGCACGACGAACTCCCAGGCCCGCTCCACGGAGACGCGCCCCAGGCCCCAGGACTGCGAGCGGGGCGCCACCAGGCAGAGCGCCGCCTTCACGAGGTAGAGCCATCCCGCGACCGTGAGCAGGAGAGGCGGGCCGGACCACACGTCGTGGAAAGCCACGATCATGGAGCCGAAGCCCAGGCTGAGGAACCCGTGCACGAAGACGCCGGGGTGGCCCCGTCCCCGCAGCCAGACGAAGAACTCGGCCCAGGCGCGCGGCTGGAGGGCGTGGGAGAGCCCGATCACCAGGAAGTGCACCATCGCGAAGGTCTGGATCGCTCTCAGCACCGTGTCCTCCAGGGGTGGTCCAGGGGTCGGGCCGTCGAATGGCCGCCGCCCTCAGCGGCGGGAGGCGCTCGCGGCGAGGGCGACGCCGGCGCGCGCCACCCCCCACCAGCCGGCGTAGAGGGCCAGCCCGAACACGATCCCCACCGGCGCGCTCGAGCACGGCGGGCAGTTCGGCGGCTCGGGCGTGCGTACGTTGCAGTGCGCGGCGGCGCCGGCGAAGGGCCACGTGCACCCGCAGTCGAAGACGGCGTCGCAGATGGGGTGGCCGGTGAGGGCGGCCAGGCCCGCGGCCAGGATCCAGGGCAGCCAGCGGGTCAGAAGCGCCCCTCTCCCCGCTCGCGGGCGGGAAGGACCTCCAGGCACGTGGTCCACCACCCGGTCCGGATCGTCTCCACGAACTCCGGGGGCAGGCCCTCCGCCTCCATCTCCCGGGCCAGCCGCTCGTGGTCGTAGGCCACGGGCACGAACTCCGCGCTCAGGCCGCCCCCGTCCTGCGCGGAGAGCACCGTGAACCAGACGTTGGTCCTCCCGTCGTTGGCCGGCCGCCCCAGCGCGCCCGCGTTCACCACGCCGCGCCCGCCCGCCAGGCGGCTCCAGTGGAGGCCGGTGTGCGTGCAGGCCACCACGTCCGTGTCGTGCTCGCGCAGGAGCCGCGCCACGAAGGCCGCGGGCGTGGTGCTGCTCCAGAGGAACTCGTTGATGCGGCGCGGCGAGCCGTGGCACAGCAGCACGCGCCGGTCGCCCACCGTGAGCCGGACGTGGCCGGGCAGGGTCCCCATCCACCGCCTGTGCTCTGCGGCCGTGTTCCGCCGCGTGTAGTCGTAGGAGATCTGCGCGTACCGGTTGTCGCGCGGGTCGGTGTAGCCGCAGTGGCAGTCCTCGGCCCCGCCGGCCAGGGACTCCTCGTAGTTGCCCTGGATGGCGGGGATGCCCGCCGCGCGCAGCGCATCCACCGTCCGGTCGGGATGCGGTCCGAAGGCGCCGAAGTCGCCCAGGGCGAAGACCGCGTCCACGCGGCGCGCGCGGGCCAGGCGCAGCGCCTCGCCCAGGGCGAGGTAGTTGGAGTAGATGCCGCCCAGGAGCGCCACGCTGCGGAAGCGCCCGGCCTCCACCGTGGCGGGGCCGGTCACGTCCGGCACGAGAGCCCCTGCTCGTGGCACGTGTGACAGGCCGGATAGGAGAGGGTGAACGGCCGGCCCGCGTCGCCGAGGCGCGCGCCCAGGCGCGCCCCCGGCTCGTCGAGCAGGATGGGACAGACGTACACGCCGCGGGAAGTGGCCATGCGCGAGGAGGTGCACTGCAGGGCGGACAGGTCCGAGGGCGTGAGCGCGCGTCCCGCCAGCGATTCCCACGGCGCGTACCCGCGGGTGCGTGCCCTCTCCGCCCCCAGCCGCAGCAGGGGCATGACCTTCAGCCGCGGGCGGGGGAGGCCCTGGGCGCGCAGGAGGTCGAGGAAGCGGCTCCGCCCCGGGGCGGAAGCGGCGCCGTCGCAGGCCTCCGTCACCGTCAGCACGGGGTTGATCCCTTCCGCGGCCAGCGCGCGCAGGGCGGCCATGACCCGCGCGAAGGTGCCGGACCCGCGCACCGCGTCGTTGCCGGCGGCGTCGTAGCCGTCCAGGGAGATGCGCAGGTCCAGGCTGTAGGGAGAGGCCGCGGCCAGCGCGCGCAGGCGCGCCGCCCCCTCCGGGCGGAGGAGCAGGCCGTTGGTGAGGATGGTGAGGGGGCCCTGGGCGAGGGCGGCCTCCGTCATCTCGAAGATCTCGCGGTTGAGGAAGGGCTCGCCGCCCGTGAAGTAGTACTCGCGCACCCCCTGCTCCGCCGCCTCCGCCAGGTAACCGCGCACCGTGGCCAGGTCCATCATCTCGTGCGCATGGTTGGCGGGCGAGCACGAGATGAAGCAGTGCGTGCAGGCGAGGTTGCAGAGCGTGCCCGCCACCTGCAGCCACAGGGTGTCGAGCGCCTCCAGCGGCGCCTCGGGACAGGCGAGGGAGGCGGTGGCGCTCACCCCGCCGCCGTGAGGCCGTCGAGGATGGTCTCGAGCTGGCCGAGCCCCGTCTTCAGCAGGAAGGTCGGGAGCCGGCCGTAGCTCTTCACGCCCACCATGTGGAAGCCGGGCTCGCCGGAGCCGAGGTCGGCCGCGGCCAGCGCGGGCACGGCCAGGCAGTCGGCGGCGCCGGCCAGCCGGCGGGCCAGGCGCGCCGCCCCCTCCGTGAACGGGGAGACGTCCAGCGCCAGCTCGGACAGGAACGACAGGTCGGGCCGATAGCCGGTCATGCCGATCACGAGGTCGTAGCGTCCCCCGCGCCCCCCGCTGAGCGCGACGTCCAGGTGGCCGTTGGCCTCTTGGAGGCGGTCCACGGTGGCGCGGCGCTCCACGGTCAGGAAGGACGGCGGGGCCGCGGCCAGGCCGTTCGCCCCCGCCGTCACGCGGTCGCGCTCGGGCAGCGGGTCGTTGGCGACCTCCTGGCACGGCCGGCGGTTGGCGGACCGGGTGGCCCAGGTGACGCGGGGAGGTGCTTGGAGCGCGGCGAGCGCGAGCAGCGCGTTGGCCGCCGAGTGCCCGTGCCCGACCAGCAGCACGCGGCTGTCCGCCGAGAGCCCGCTCAGGCGCTCGTCCAGCGTGCCCAGGTGACGGACGAGGCGGCCGTTGCAGCGCCGCTCGCCGGGCGCGGGGATCCCGCCCGCCCCCAGGGCGGCGGGCTGCTCGTAGGTGCCGGAGGCGTCGAGCACGAAGTCGGCCTCGACCACTTCCTCGCCGCGCGCGGAGTCCACCAGGAGCCGGAACGGCTTCTCCGCGCGCAGGGGGTGCCCGGGCAGGTCCCGGCGGAGGTAGCGGCCGCGGCCCACCGCGCGCACGTGGCAGCCGAGGCGCACCCGGTCGCGCAGCGCGGGCGTGCCCGCCAGCGGCTCCAGCACGCGCTCCACCATCTCCGGGCCGCTGAGGAGGGCGTGATCGGGCAGGTCGCGGGCGCCCAGCGCGGCGCGGGCGCGGGGCGAGAGGTTCATGGCGAGGGGGCTGAAGAAGCGGGTGGAGCCCCAGCGGCGGAGGTTGTCGCCCACGCGCCCCTTCTCGAAGACGGTGACCTCGAAGCCGCGGGCCAGCGCCCCCAGCGCGGCCTCGAGGCCAATGGGGCCCGCGCCGATCACGGCCACCCGCCGCGCGCTCATGCCCTCACCGCTCCCCGGAGACCCGGCGCCGTCGCCCGCCTCCCGCTCAGCCCCTGCGCTCGATGGCGTTGCACGCCTGCACCCAGTGCGCGATCACGCCCCCGCCGCGGATGGCCGCGGCCACGCTCACCGCCTCGCTCATCTCCTCCGGCGAGACCCCGGCCCCCGCGCAGGCCGAGGCGTAGGAGTCGATGCAGTACGGCTCCTGGATGGCGTAGGCCACGGCCAGGGCGATCAGCTTCTTGGTCTTCTCGTCGAGCGCTCCTGGCTCCATGGTGGCCGCGTACCACTTCATGAAGTGGTCGAACAGCTTCGGGTTGGTGCGGCCCATCTCGGTGAAGCGCGCGAGGTCCTCGGACACGTAGTAGCTGGGCATGGCTCCCCCCGGTCAGGAACGTGGATGGTAACGGCCGGCCAGCCGCTCGGGGGCGACCCCGGCCAGGTACTGCGTGAACAGCCAGAGATTCTGCACGGTGGTGGCCACGATGCCCCTGCGCTCCCAGCGCCGCGGCGAGGTGAGCGCGCGCGAGGCGGGGAAGGCGAGCCGCCCCCGGCGGCGGAGGCGGCGCACGAAGGCCACGTCCTCCATCAGCGGGATCGGCGGCACGCCGCCCGTGATTCCATAGACGCCCCGGCGCACGAAGATCGCCTGGTCGCCGTAGGGGAGGCGGAAGAGGCGGCAGCGCGCGGCCACCGCGCGCTCCAGCAGGCGGAAGGCGGGCCGCGGCGAGTCCACCGCGAAGCGGAAGGCCCCCCCCACCGTGGCCCCGTCCAGCGCGCGCAGGGCCGCCGCCCAGCCCCGCTCCAGTCGCGTGTCGGCGTGCAGGAACACGATCCACTCGCCGCGCGCCTCGCGCGCGCCGCGCTCGAGCTGGGGGCCGCGCCCCGCGGGCGCGGTGAGCACGCGCGCCCCTTCGAGCACCGCCACCTCGCAGGTGCGGTCGCGCGAGCCGCCGTCCACCACCAGCACCTCGGCCTCCTCGCGCACGGAGCGGATGCTCGCGGCCAGGGTGTCCTCCTCGTCCAGGGCGGGGATGACCACGCAGATGGCGTCCGGCGTCATCGGGCGCGAGCGGGGGCGGCCTTCCGTCGGGGCATGGCTCCCTCCAGAGTCTCTCGCAAGCGGGGCCGTCCGTCTCGCGGCAGGGTCACCCCTCCAGGTGCAGCCCCACGAGGACCGGCTCGGGCACCAGCGTGACCCCGAAGCGGTCGCGCACGCGGCCGCGCACTTCGCGGGCGAGGGCCAGGATGTCGGCGGCGGAGGCGCCGCCGCGGTTCACGATGGCCAGGGTGTGGTTGGTGGACAGGCCGGCGCGGCCCCCGCCGTGGCCGCGCGCCATGCCCGCGCGCTCGATGAGCCAGGCCGCGGACAGCTTCAGGAGGCCGTCCCCGGCGGGGAAGGCGGGCATTTCCGCGGCCTCCGCCTGCGCCCCGGCCCCGCGCAGCCGCGCGCGCACCTCCTCGGCCAGCGCCGCGGGCACCACGGGGTTCGTGAAGAAGGAGCCCGCGCTGCGGCGGTTCGGGTCGTGGGGATCGATCACCATCGACTTCCGCCGGCGCAGCGCGACCACCGTCTCCCGCACCTGGGCCAGGGTGGGCGCGCCGGCCCCGTCCAGGGCCCGGCGCAGCTCGGGGTAGCGCACGGCGGGCGGTCCGCCCGGGCGGAGCCGGAACGACACCGCGGTCAGCAGGAAGCGGCCGGCGTCCTCGCGCTTGAAGCGGCTGTCGCGGTAGCCGAATCGGCACTCGGCGTTGGTGAAGGTCACCGGCTCGCCGGTGGCCAGGGCGACGCCCTCGACCCCCACCAGGGTCTCGGAGACGTCCTGGCCGTAGGCCCCCACGTTCTGGATGGGCGTGGCGCCCACCAGGCCGGGGATGCCGGCGAGGCACTCCAGGCCCGCCCAGCCCTCGGCCACCGTGCGCTGGACGAGGGCGTCCCACGGCTCGCCCGCCGCCGCCGTCACCACCACGCCCTCTCCGTCGTGGTGCACGGCGACGCCGCGGGGGGCGACGTGGAGGACGAGGCCCGGGAAGCCTTCGTCGCTCACCAGCAGGTTGGAGCCGCCGCCCAGGACGAGGAGGGGCAGGTCGCGCGCGCGCGCCCACCGGGCGCCTTCCGCCGCCTCCTCCGCGCTGCCCGCGGCCAGGTAGTGGCGCGCGGGGCCGCCCACCTGCAGCGTGGTCAGCGGGGCCAGGGGCACGTCGTCGCGCGGCGCCACGGGCATCGCTGCCAGTGTCGCACGGCGCCGCCGGCGGCGAGGGCGAGCCGCGCGGCGCCCGGTCAGGCGGGCAGCGTCAGGGAGAGGGCGCGCTCGACGGCGTCCGGCGGGAGGGGCCGGCTGAACAGGAAGCCCTGCATGCGGTCGCAGTGTCCGGCCTTGAGGAAGGCGAGCTGCTGCTCGGTCTCCACGCCCTCCGCCACCACCTGGAGGTTGAGGTTGTGGGCCATGGCGATCATGGCCGCGGTGAGGGCGGCGTCGTCGGCGTCGCGGGTGATGTCGCGGATGAAGGACTGGTCGATCTTGAGGGTGTCGATGGGGAAGCGCGTCAGGTAGGCCAGGGAGGAGTAGCCGGTGCCGAAGTCGTCGATGGAGATGCGGACGCCCAGGGACTTGAGGCCGCGCAGGGTGCGGACGGTCGCCTCCGCGTTCTGCATGGCGCGGCTCTCCGTGATCTCGAGGTCGAGGAAGCGCGCCTCCAGCCCCGTCTCCGCGAGGGCCGCCGCCACCTTCTCCACCAGGTCGGACTGGTCGAACTCCCGCGCCGTGAGGTTGACGGCCAGGCTCAGCTCGGGGAAGCCGCTCGCCTGCCAGCGCTTCACCTGCGCGCAGGCCGTGCGCAGGACCCAGGGCCCGAACTCCAGGGCCAGCCCCGTGACCTCGGCCACGGGGATGAACTCGCCGGGGGGCAGCAGGCCCAGCTCGGGGTGCTGCCAGCGCAGCAGCGCCTCCACGCCGTACACGCGGCGGTCCCCGAGGTGCACGAGGGGCTGGTAGTGCAGGACCAGCTCGCCGTTGGCCAGGGCGCGGCGCAGGCCGCTCTCCAGGGAGAGGCGGACCATGGCCGCGGCGTTCATGGCCGGCGCGTAGAGCTGGTACTGGTCGCGTCCCTGGTCCTTGGCGCGGTACATGGCGGCGTCCGCGTTCTTCAGCAGGGTCTCCGGGTCGTCGCCGTCGTCGGGGAACACGCTGATGCCCACGCTGCTGGTGACGTAGAGGTCGTGGCCGTCCACGGAGTACGGCCGGCGGCGCAGGCTCTCCAGGACCTTGGTGGCCACGGCGGCGGCGTCCGTCCCCTGGGCCAGCCCGGGCAGCAGGATGGTGAACTCGTCGCCGCCCAGGCGGGCCACCGTGTCGCCCTCGCGCACGCACCCGCGCAGCCGCTCCGCCACCATCTGCAGGAGCCGGTCGCCCGTGCCGTGGCCGAGCGAGTCGTTGACCAGCTTGAACCGGTCCAGGTCCATGAAGAGCAGGCCGAGGGGCCGGCGGTCCCGGCGGCACAGGGCCAGGCCCTGCACCAGGCGGTCGCGCATGAGCAGGCGGTTGGGCAGGCCGGTGAGCACGTCGTGGTAGGCCAGGCTGCGCGCGGTCTCCTCCGCCCGCTTGCGCTCGGTGATGTCCAGGCACGCCCCGATGGCCCCGTAGGGGGCGCCCTTCTCGTCGAGGAGCGGCGCCGCGTAGCCGAGGATGGTGATGGCGGGGGCGCCCTCGCGCACCAGCTCCATCTCCATGTCCACCACCTCGAGGTTGTCCCGCGCCGCCACCTGCATGGGCAGCTCGGTGGCCGGCAGCACGCGTCCTCCTCCCAGGAAGCGCGCCGCGGGAAGGGGCTCGCCCTCCGCCGGCGTCATCGACGTGTTCTGGTTGGAGGCCACGCCGAACATGCGGGCCAGCGCGCGGTTGGGCTGGACGAAGCGGCAGTCGCGGTCCCGCGCGATGGCGATCCCGATGGGCAGCACGTCGATGAGGGTGTGGAACTCCTCGAGCTGGCGCCGCAGGTGCCGGTTGAGCTCCTCGATCCGGTCCTGGTCCGCGCGCCGCTCGCCGTCGCGCACCTCGCTGCCCTGGGCGGCCTGCATGCGGCGGGCGTTCCGGAGGCCCACGGCGGCGAACGGGCACAGCGCGTCGAGCAGGCGCAGGTGGGAGTCCTGGAAGTAGCCCGCCTCCGCCTTTTCCAGGCTGACCACGCCGCACGCCTCGCCGTCGATCACGAGAGGGAGGCCCATCCAGGACCGGACGTGCGCGGCCGGCCACCGCCAGCCCGGGCGCTCGCGCGTGTCGGAGACGAGGAGGGGGCGGCCGTCCGAGAGGAGGCCCTCGCGGACGTCGCGTCCGGCGGCGTCGCGAAGCGGGCCCGTGGCCGGGGCGAACCCCTCGGAAGCGCGCGTGGCGACGAGGACGACCTGGTTCGCGCCGGTGGCCAGCCAGGCGGCGGCGGTGTCGAAACCGACCAGACGCTCGGCGTGGGCCAGGAGCCCGTCGAGGACGGCCTTCGCGTCGAGCGCGCGTGTCAGGTCCAGGGCGGCCCCCTGGAGGCCAGCGCTCACGTCCATTGGTAATGACGGCAAGGCTAGCGCCCGCACTGTGCGCCGTCAATACGGAAAACGACTACTTCTGAGGAACAGTGGCGCGCCCGGAGGGAATCGAACCCCCTGCCTCTTGGTTCGAAGCCAAGCGCTCTATCCGAATGAGCTACGGGCGCATCGAGGATGCTAACCGACCGGGGGGCGGCCTGTCCCGCCGGGAGCGGTCGGGCCTGGGCCACCCAGGCGGCGAATCCCCAGCCCGCCGGGGCGGGGAACGCCATGACCTGGACACACGCTGGACTGGCGGGCACGGGCCCCTAGACGGAGCGCGGGCAGGGGAGGTTCGAGCCGGCGTGCGCCGGGTCACGCCCAGGCTGTGCGCTGCCTCACGGGCCTTCCGCGGTCACCCCGAAACCATGGGTGGAAGGAGGCGGTGCGCTCGATTCCCGTCCGGGCGCACCGCCTCTCCGGCTCCTCGCCGCACGAGGAGCCGCGAAGCTCACGACCGTCGCGGTTCGTTCCCGGCGCACCTCCCCGGGCCCTGAGGCCCATGAAAAGCAAAAGGCCCTCCGATCGCTCGAAGGGCCCTGGCGGCTGGCACCGGCGTGAGCGCTCTGCTCTAGCGGCTCCGCCGGGGCGCACCGTGGGCCCGGCTGTGGCATCGACAACAGCCCGCGGCGCGCATCATGTGGGCAAGGTAGGGTCTCCGGCGGGGGCTGTCAAGCGCGGGCCGGCGCCCGGCCGCGTCATGCCGGAGTAATATCCCTGAACGTGCCCTCAGCCGCGAACAGCCGTCACCGGGTGGCCGTGATCGCCGGCTGCCGCACCCCCTTCGCCAAGGCGGGCAGCGTCTACCGGGACCTCACCGCGCTGGACCTGGGCCTGGCCTGCGTGCGCGAGCTGATCGAGCGCACGGAGGTCGACCCCGCCGCGGTGGACACGGTGGTCATGGGGCAGGTCATCCCGTCCGTGCGCGCCCCGAACCTGGCGCGCGAGGTGACCCTGGGGGCCGGCCTGCCCGCCTCGGCCACCGCCCACACCGTGAACCGCGCCTGCGCCTCCGCCAACCAGGCCGTCGCCGACGTCACCCACGAGATCCGCGCCGGCCACGCCGCGGTGGGCATCGCGGGAGGGGCGGAGTGCCTCTCCGACGCCCCCATCCTGCACAGCAAGAGGGTGGCGCAGGCGCTGATGGAGGCCTCGCGCGCGCGGAGCCTGGGCGCGAAGCTGCGCGCCTTCGCGTCGCTGCGCCCCCGCGACCTGGTGCCGGTCACCCCCGCGGTGGCGGAGCCCTCCACCGGCCTGACCATGGGGCAGTCCGCGGAGAAGATGGCCAAGGAGAACGGGATCACGCGCGAGGAGCAGGACCACATCGCATTCCTCAGCCACCGGCGCGCGGCCGCCGCCATGGACGACGGGCGCATCGCGGGCGAGCTGGCACCGGTGCGCGTGCCGCCGCGCTACGAGGTCACGGTCACCGCGGACAACCTCCTGCGGCGGGACACCTCGCCGGAGGCGCTGGCCGCCCTGCCCCCCGTCTTCGACCGCGCGCACGGCACCGTCACCGCGGGCAACTCCTCCGCCCTCACCGACGGCGCCGCCGCCGTCCTCCTGATGAGCGAGGAGCGCGCGCGGGCGGAGGGCCACGAGCCCCTGGCCTTCGTGCGCGCGTGGGCCACCGCCGCCGTGGACCCGGGAGGGCAGCTCCTGATGGGCCCGGCCCTGGCCATACCCCTCGCCCTGGAGCGCGCCGGCCTGCGCCTGGGCGACATCGACCTCATCGAGATGCACGAGGCGTTCGCGGCGCAGGTGGCCTCCAACATCCAGGCCCTGGAGTCGCCGCGGTGGGCGCGCGAGAAGCTGGGCCGCGCGGAGCCCGTGGGGGTGGTCGACCGCGAGACGCTCAACGTCTGCGGCGGCTCCATCGCCCTGGGGCACCCCTTCGGCGCCACCGGCGCCCGCGTGACCACCACCCTGGCCAACGAGATGGCGCGGCGCGGCGCGCGGTACGGGCTGATCTCGGTGTGCGCGCAGGGAGGGATGGGCTTCGCCATGGTGCTCGAGCGGTGAGCCTCCCCCTGGCGGGGACGCGCGTGCTCGACTTCACGCGCCACATCCCCGGCCCCTACTGCACGATGCTGCTGGCCGACCTGGGCGCGGACGTGGTGAAGGTCGAGGAGCCCGCGCTGGGCGACCCCGCGCGCCTCGTGCCGCCGGGGGTGGGCGACGTCGGCGCCGCCTTCGCCGCCCTCAACCGCAACAAGCGGTCGCTGGCCGTGGACCTGCGCACGGAGGGGGGGGCCGCCCTCCTGCGCCGCCTCGCCGCGGGCGCCGACGTGGTGGTGGAGGGCTTCCGGCCGGGCGTGCTGGACCGGCGCGGACTGGGCGCCGCGGCCCTGCGGGACGCGAACCCGCGGCTGGTCTACTGCTCGATCACCGGCTTCCCACCGGACGGGGACCACGGCCTGCGCGCGGGCCACGACGTGGGCTACGCCGCGCTGAGCGGCTTCGTGGGGGGGACGCGCGACGCCGCGGGGCGGCCCGTCCTGGCCGTGGCCCAGGTGGCGGACATGGCGGGCGCGCTCTACGCGGCCTGCGCCATCCTGGCCGCGCTGCTGCGCCGGGAGCGCACGGGGCGGGGCGAGCGCCTCGAGGTCGCCCTGAGCGAGGCGGCGCTGGGCTTCATGAGCGTGCCCGCCGCGCGCGCCTCCGCGGGGGCCGCGGTGCCCACCGAGCTGCAGGGCACGCACGCCTGCTACAACGTCTACCGCTGCCGTGACGGCAAGTGGCTGGCCGCGGGCGCCCTGGAGCCGAAGTTCTGGGAGGGCCTGTGCGCCGCCCTGGGCCTGCCCCACCTCGGTCCGCGGCAGTGGGCGGGGGGCGAGGCGCGCGCGGAGGCCGTGCGCGAGCTGGAGCGCGCCTTCGCCTCCCGCGACCGCGCGGAGTGGCTCGAGGCGCTCCGCGCCCACGACGTGTGCGTGGAGCCGGTCCTCGACCCGGGCGAGGCGCTGGACCACTCCCTGGCCGCCGCCCTGCGCATGGAGGCGGGGGGGACGCCGGTGGCGGGGCTGCCCATGCGCTTCGCCGAGGCGGGCGCGCGCGCGGCGGGCGCCGTCCCCGCCCTGGGCGCGCACACGGAAGAGGTCATGCGCGAGGCGGGCTACGGCGCCGGGGACATCGCCGCCCTGCGCGCGGGGGGGGCGCTGGGATGAGCGATTCCCCGCTGGCCGCGCTGGTGCCGGACGTGGCGGCCACCGCCTTCCACGCCGAGCGGGACGCGGACGGGGTCCTGGTGGTGACGTTCGACGTCCCGGGGGAGAAGGTCAACACCCTGGGCAAGGCCACCATGCTGGAGTTCCAGGCCCTGCTCGCGCGGTGGCGCGACGACGTGTCCGTGCGGGCGGCGGTGCTGGCGAGCGGGAAGCCGGACGCCTTCATCGCGGGGGCGGACATCCACGAGCTGCGCGCCGTGCAGAGCGCGCTGGAGGGCGAGAGCCTGTCCCGCGCCGGGCAGGCCGTGCTGGCCGAGCTGGCCGCCTTGCCCTTCCCGGTGGTGGCCGCCATCAACGGCGCCTGCCTGGGGGGCGGCCTCGAGGTGGCCCTGGCCTGCCGCTACCGCGTGGCCACCGACGACCCGCGCACCGGCCTGGGCCTCCCCGAGGTCAAGCTGGGCCTCATCCCCGGAGCGGGAGGCACGCAGCGCCTGCCGCGGCTGGTCGGCCTGCGCCGGGGCCTCGACCTGGTCCTGACCGGCCGCACCGTGCGCGCGCGGCGCGCCCTGGCCATGGGCCTGGTGGACGAGGTGGTGGCGGGGCCCGCCCTCCTCGCGGCCGCGCGGAAGGCGGCGCTGGGCCTGGCCGACGGCCGCCTGCGCGCGCGGGGAGAGGGCATCACCCTCACCGAGCGCCTGCTGCGCCCGCTGCTCTTCCACCGCGCGCGGTCGTCGGTGATGGCGGAGACGCGCGGGCACTACCCGGCCCCGCTGCGCGCCCTGGACGCGGTGCGGCGCGGGACGAGGGGGTCCCTGGCCGTGGGGCTCGAGATCGAGGCGCGGCATTTCGGGGAGCTCGCCGTCTCCCCCCCGTCGCGCGCCCTGGTCTCCCTCTTCCTGGCGACGCAGGAGCTGAAGAAGGACCCGGGCTATCCCGAGGGCACCGAGTCCCGCCCCGTGCAGAAGCTGGCCGTGCTGGGCGCCGGCCTCATGGGGGCGGGCATCGCCGCCGCCGCCGCGGAGGCGGGCGCGCGCGTGCGGCTGCGCGACACCACCGACGAGGCGGTGGGCCGCGGCCTGCGCGCCGCCCGCCAGGTGTTCGAGGAGCGGCGCCGGCGGGGGAGCCTGACCCGGCTCGAGGTCGAGAGGCGCATGCAGCGCATCGCGGGCACCACGGACTGGACGGGCCTGCGCCGGGCCGACCTCGTGATCGAGGCCGTGTTCGAGGACCTGGAGGTGAAGCGGGGGGTGCTGGCCGAGGTGGAGGCGCGCACGGCGGACGAGTGCGTGTTCGCGAGCAACACCTCCTCCCTGCCCCTCGGCGAGATCGGCCGCGACGCGCGCCGGCGCGCGCGCGTGCTCGGCATGCACTTCTTCTCCCCCGTGCACCGCATGCCCCTGCTGGAGGTGGTGGTCACCGAGGACACCGACGCCTGGGCGGTGGCCACCGCGGTGACCTTCGGCCGGCGGCTGGACAAGCACGTGATCGTGGTGCGGGACGGGCCCGGCTTCTACACCACCCGCGCCCTCGCCCCCTACCTCAACGAGGCGGCGCGCCTGGTGGAGGAGGGCGCGCGGGTGGAGGACGTGGACCGCGCCATGCTGGACTTCGGCTTCCCCGTGGGCCCCCTGGCCCTGCTCGACGAGGTGGGTATCGACGTGGGGGAGAAGGTCTCGCACGTGCTGCACGCCGCCTTCGGCGCGCGCATGGCCCCCCCCGAGTCCATGGCCCGCGTGGCGGCGGAGGGCCGCCGGGGGCGGAAGAGCGGGCGCGGCTTCTACCGCTACGACGGGAAGAAGAAGACGGTGGACGAGGACGTCTACCGCGCCCTGCCCGACCCCGCGCGCCGCCCCCTCGAGCCGCGCGCCATCCAGGAGCGACTGGCCTTCGCCTTCCTCAACGAGGCCGTCCTCTGCCTGCAGGACGGCGTCCTGCGCAGCGCGCGCGACGGGGACGTGGGGGCGGTCTTCGGTCTCGGGTTCCCGCCCTTCCTGGGCGGCCCCTTCCGCTACCTGGACCACCTCGGCGCGCGCTTCGCGGTCGAGGTCCTGGAGCGCCTGGCCCGCCAGCACGGCGAGCGCTTCCTTCCCGCTCCCCTCCTGCGCAAGCGGGCCACGGGCGGGCAGCCCTTCCACGCGGCATGAACTTCTTCACCGACAACGACGACCTGCAGTTCCACTTCCGGCACGGGGTGGCCTGGGGGTCCTTCGTGCCCCAGTGGGAGGACGGCTTCCGCGCCGCGGACGGGCCGGGCAGCCTGCAGGAGGCGGTGGAGCTCTACCAGACCAGCCTGGAGGAGGCGGGAGCGTACCTGGCGCGCGAGGTCGCGCCGCGCGCGCGGGCCATCGACGAGCAGGGGGTGGGCTTCGCGGACGGCGCGGTGGTCCATCCCGACGGGCTGCTGGCCAACATCGAGGGGCTGAAGCGGATGGGGCTGATGGCCCCCTGCCTGCCCCGGGCGGTGGGCGGGTTCCAGTTCCCGTTCAGCGCGGCGACCTTCTTCATGGAAGGGCTCTCGCGCGCCTGCACGAACACGCTCCTGCGCTACGCGTTCTACCAGGGCCCGGCGGTGATGATCTGGCGCTTCGGCACCCCGGACCAGGTGGAGCGCTGGGTGAAGCCGCTGGCCTCCGGCGCGATCTCGGGATCGGTGGCGATGACGGAGCCGGAGGCGGGCTCGGACGTGGGGAACCTCTCCATGCGCGCGGAGGAGGCGGGCGGCCACTGGCGGCTCACCGGCCGCAAGCAGTTCATCACCAACGGCTGCGGCGAGGTGTGCGTGGTGCTGGCCCGCAGCGAGGCCGGCTCGGAGGGCCTCTCCGGCCTCTCCCTCTTCGTGGCGCCCCGCGACGAGCGGGGGCGCCCGAACTTCGTGGTGGCGCCGCCGGAGAAGAAGAACGTCATCCGCGGCTCCGCCACCTGCGAGCTGGGCTTCGACGGCGCCTGCGCCGAGCTGCTGGGTCCGCGCGGCCACGGCTTCGCCCAGATCCTCACCTTCATGAACGAGGCGCGCCTGGCGGTGGCCATCCAGGGCCTGGGCATCGCGGAGGCGGCCCGGCGGGCGGCGGAGGCCTACGCCGCCCAGCGCGTGCAGATGGGCAAGCCGATCGCGCGCCACGAGCTGGTGGCGGACCTCCTGCTGGACATGGAGGCGGAGACGGCGGCCCTGCGCGCCCTGGTCTATCGCTGCACGCAGCTCCAGGACCGTATCCTGGCCGCCGAGCTGCGCGGGGGGGACGCGGGGGAGGTCCGGCGCCTGAAGCGCGCGCTGCGCGACCTGACGCCGGTGGCCAAGTGGTTCGGCTCCGAGCGCGTGCTCTGGGTGACGCGCGCCGCCGTGCAGGTGCACGGCGGGTACGGCGTCATGCGCGACTACGACGTCGAGCGCCACTACCGCAACGCCCTCATCCTTCCCATCTACGAGGGCACGAGCCAGATCCAGGCCTTGATGTCGCTGAAGGACCAGGCGCGCTGGCTCTTCGAGAAGCCCTGGCGCGTGGCCACGGGGGGCATGTCGGCGGAGGCGCCGCCGGGAGGGGGAGGCGAGGCGGTGCGGGAGATGGCCCACGAGTACAACGGCGCGCTGCGCTCGGCCCTCCTGCGCGGCCTGGGCGCGCGCGGGGTCCTCGGTGTCCTGGGCGGCCGGACGCCGACGGCGGAGGAGACGGCCTACGCGCGCCTGAGCGCGGAGCGGCTGCTGCAGATGCTGGCCTGCACGCGCGCGGCGGAAGCGCTGGGGGCGCACGCCGCCGCTTCCGCCGGCCGCCGCCGCCTGTTCGACCGGTACGCCCACCGCGCCCTCCCCCTGGTGCGCATGCTGGGGGAGGTGGTGCGCAGCGGGGAGAGCAGCACGCTGGAGGCGCTGGCGCGGTGAGCGTCACCCGCGTGCGCGCGCGGAAGGGCGGGCCCGTGCTGCAGCCGCCGGGCCGGCTGCCCGGCCTGCGCCGGGTCTCCACGCGCTTCGGGCGCCTGCTCGGGAAGCGCTTCACGCACAAGAACATCGGCGTGCTCACGGAGGTGCTGCGCGCCTACGTGGGCCTGCGGCGCTTCGAGAAGTCGATCCGCGGCCACGGCGTCAACATCTTCACGCAATGGGTGGGCGATCCCGACGCGCTGGGCAGCGCGGTGATGCTGCAGGCCATCCTGGGCGAGCTGGGGGCGAGCGAGGTGCGCATCCTCACCGGGAGCCTGGGCCACCCGCAGAACCGCAACCTGGTGGAGAAGTGCCGCATCCGCCTCTTCGAGCCCAACGCCGGGCGCATCCCGGACGGGCTCAACTGCATGGTGGACACCTCGCCGCCCCTGGGCACGGCCAACACGGGACGGGCGGAGCCGGTGACCGACTACTTCTTCGTGGCCGACCACCACGCGGATCCCGAGGACGTGGAGCGCGCCTGCCGGGACCACGGCGTGAAGCGCGTGCAGCTGGCCTTCGTGGGGCTGCCCGTGGGGTCCACCTCCGCCTTCCTCGCCGCCCTGGGCCTGCTCTTCGACGTGTGGGAGACCATCGGCCCCGCGGGTCGCGCCGCCGCGGGCCTGGGCATCTACACCGACACCAGCGCCCTCCTCCACGGCCCCACCGCCCTCGACTTCCGCATGTTCGAGAAGCTCACGCGCGACGACGACACCTCCGACGTGCTCGACGAGCTGCGCGACTACCGCCTGCCCCCGGAGTGGTTCATCCACCGCGCGGTGGCCTTCCAGAACATGCTGACGCGGGGCGCGGTCCGGGTGGCCGCGGTGGGCTACGTGCGCGACGCCGAGCGCGACGTGATCGCGGAGATCGCCAGCGAGCTGCTGCGCATCGAGGGCACCTCCATCGCCACCGCGGTGGCGGTGACGGACCTGGGCACGGAGGTGTCGATCCGCGCGGACAGCCGGCTCCTCGGGCGCGACCACCAGCGCATCGTGGACGTCATCGACCACCTGCTCGAGTACGCGTTCCCGGGCGTCTCGGGGTTCAAGTACGAGCGGCGTCCGCCCCACCGCGTGGAGGGCGGGGCCTGCATCCCCCACGAGCAGTCCGAGGAGCTGATGTGGCGGCTGGGGGCGACCCGCGGGGGCCCCGACGGGCAGGAGGCGCTGCTGGAGCACTGCCGGTCCATCGCGCGCGCGCTCATCGCGGTGCTGGAGGACCTGAAGTTCGCGCGGCCCGCGGAGACCGCCGGGCTGCTCTAGGCTGATCGCCGGGCTGCTCTAGGCGCCCCCCGGCGCGGTCGGGCGGGGAGAGGCCGCCGCCCGCTCAGTGCTCGAAGAGGTCCACGTAGGCCAGCAGGTCGAGCTGGGCGAAGACGGGGATCACGCGGAAGCACTCGCGCGAGAGCTCCAGGCGGCCCTCCCGCGCCAGCATGGCGTCGAGCTTCTCCATGAGCGGGATGAGCAGGGTGACGTCGGAGATCGCGTAGCGCACCTGCTCGGGCGTGAGGTCGGGGCTCGACCAGTCGGTGTGGCGCACGGTCTTGTCCAGCTCCACGTCGAGCAGCTCGAGCAGGTTGTCCTTGAGCCCGTGGCGGTCCGTGTAGGTGCGGATCAGCTTGCTGGCCGTGCGCGTGCAGTAGAGGGGCGCCATGGCGATGCCGAGGTACCGGCGCAGGGCGGCCACGTCGAAGCGGGCGAAGTGCAGCACCTTCAGGACCGAGGGTGCCTCCATGAGGGCCTTGAGGCGCGGGGCGCGGGCGGGCGCGGGCTCGGCGGCGAGCTGCTCGCGCGTGACCTGCACGATGGCGGCGCGGCCGCCGCGGTCGCAGAGCTGGACCAGGCACAGGCGGTCGCGCAGCAGCTCCAGTCCCATGGTCTCGGTGTCCACGGCCACCGCGGGCTGGGCCAGGTAGTGCTGGAGCAGGGCTTCGCTCAGGTCGCCGCGCACGATCTCGGGCGTGGCGTCGGGCGCGGGCTTGGGCATGGCGCGGATTATAAGCGCCCGCCCGCGCGCCCTCCGGAGCGCGTGCCACCATGGGCCATGGGTGCCGTGGTCACGCTCCTGAAGGACGCCTGGGCGGGCTGGCGCCAGGACGACGCGCCGCGCCTGGGCGCCGCCCTCGCCTACTACACGGCCTTCTCCCTGGCCCCCTGCATCCTGATCGCGGTGTCCGTGGCCGGCCTCGTCTTCGGCACGGAGGCGGCGCAGGGCCAGGTCGCGCGCGAGATCGAGGCCCTGGTGGGGACCAAGGGCGCGCAGGCGGTCCAGGAGATGCTCGAGGGCGCGCGGCGGCCCGCCTCGGGGGCCTTCGGCCTGGCCGTGGGCTTCGCCACCCTGCTCCTGGGCGCGAGCGGGGCCTTCGGCGAGCTGCGCGCCTCGCTCAACACGGTGTGGGACGTGCCGGCGCCCCCGCGCGCGGGGCTGCTGGCCATGGTGCGCGAGCGCCTGCTGTCGTTCGCCATGGTCCTGGTGGTGGGGTTCCTGCTCCTGGTCTCGCTCGTGGCCAGCGCCGCCCTCTCCGCCATCGGCGGCCGGCTGTCCGCCCTCGTGCCCGGCGTGCCTCTCCTGGAGGCGGTCAACGCGGCGCTGTCGCTGGGCGTCATCGCCCTGCTCTTCGCGCTGATGTTCAGGCTCCTTCCCGACGCCGAGGTGGCCTGGCGCGACGTCTGGGTGGGGGCGCTGGCCACCGCCGCGCTGTTCACGCTGGGGAAGTGGCTCATCGGCCTCTACCTCGGCCGCAGCGCGCTGGCTTCCGCCCACGGCGCCGCGGGCGCCATGCTCGCGCTGCTGGCCTGGGTCTACTACGCCGCCCAGGTGTTCTTCTTCGGGGCCGAGATCACCCAGGCCTACGCCGTGCGCCACGGCTCCCGCATGCGGCCGCCCGCGTCCGTGGGGCGCGCGGTGGCCCGCTTGGTGCCCGGGCGCCGCTAGCCCTCAGACCAGGCGCGTCGGCTCGTTGGGCGCGGGATCCCCGGCGGGGGGCGGCTCCTCGTCGCCCGGCGGGATGCCGGGATGATCCGGGGGCATCTCGACCGGCGGCTTGCGGGCCTGGTCCGGGGGAAGGGGAACGTCCTTGGGCGCGTCCCGTTCGTCGCTCATGAAGACGGTGTCAATGCATTCCCCGTGCCGGGGATGCATCGGGACAGGCCGCCTCGCCCAGCAGCTGCTGCTGTGACGAGGTGAGACGCACGCCGAGCGATTCCGCCTGCGGCGGCAGCACGGGACGGGCGCCGGGCTCCCGCGCGCACTGGACGGCCATGGCCGCGAGGTAGGAGCCCAGCGGCGCGGGGTGGAAGCGGTCGGCCGCGAAGAGCGGGAGGCCTGCCTCCCGACGCAGGGCGGCGGCGAAGGCGTCGCCGGCGGGGATGAGCAGGCTGCCCGTGGCCGCCGCCGCCGCGCGGTACGACGCGCTGACCGCCTCGAAGGTCTGGCCCGGGAGCGGCCAGGCCATCAGCAGCGCGGGCCGCGCGCCGGCGCGGCGGATCTCCTCCCCGAACCGCTGCGCCATGCGCGTGAGCTCCTCGCGGCTGGCGGACAGCGTGGAGGGGCCTTGCTGGAGGACGACCAGCGACCAGCCCCCGCGGCGGATGGCCCGCAGCGCTCGCCCGTCGTTCCAGTGGTCGAGGAGGCTGAAGCCGCCGGAGGTCACGGCGGCGGCCGGCACGCGCCGTCCCGCGGCCGCGGAGACCTCCTCGTAACGGTGGTGCAGCTCGTTGGCGGCGGTGAGGCTGTTGCCGACGAAGAGGACGGAGCCCGCGGCGGCCGATGCCTCCATGGGCGAAGGGACCTCCGCCGCACACGCCGCCGCCGCCACGAGCGCGGCGGCCAGGGGCCCGAGCGCGCGCACGCGCGTCAGTCCGGCTTGGGGACGGGGGGGACGCCGCCGCAGGGCGCGCAGGGCGGGCAGCCGTTGTCGAGCACGATCTTCCAGGTGCCGTCCTTCTCGCGCCGCCACGCGCTGTTGAACGTGCCCACGCGGTTCCCCTCGGGGTCGAAGACGGGCCCCGTGCTCAGCGCGAGCGTGCCCGAGTCCACGACCTGCACGAGCTCCGGCCGCCAGGAGAACGGCGCCTTCCTGCCCTCGTAGAACTTCTTCCACTCGGCGATGACGGCCTGCTTTCCGCGCAGCGGCGCCGCGCCGACGAAGATGGCCTCGTCGGCAAGGAAGGAGCCGAACGCGGCCAGGTCCCGGTCGGCCATGGTCCGGGCGAAGGCGGTCTCCCGCGCCTTCACCTCCGCGGCCAGCGCCACCACGTCCACCGGCGCGGCCTGGGCCAGGACCAGCGCCATCCCCGCGAGCCCGAGCGTCATGGAGGACCTCCCCGATGCAGCGGCCCCCGGAGGCTGCGGCGCCATCCTAGCGCGCGGCGCCCCCGGGCGGATAGTCGAGGGCCAGCCGGAAGCCGATGGTCGGATGGAAGTAGTCCGGGCGCCCCGAGGTGCGGAACGCGCACTCCAGCCCCACCGGCGACAGCGACCACGCGTTGCCCCGGATGGCCAGCTGGCCGTAGGCGGGCTGGCCGGGGACGGCCTGCGTGTCGTACGGGGAAGACGTCCACTCGCCGACGCCGCCGGCCATGTTCAGGAGGCCCCACGGCGACTCGTCCTTGCGGTCGCGCCAGCTCCAGCCGGTGCCGGCGCCGCCCCCGTAGCCCTGGCTCGCCGCGCCCGGGCCCGCGCGGTCGCCCCAGGCGTAGCGGCGCCCGTCGGCTCCCCGGCAGCCGGCCTCCCATTCCCATTCGCGGGGCAGGCGGTAGGGAAGGCCGTCGCGGCCCGAGCGCCAGCGGACGTAGGCGGTGGCGTCGCCGTGGCTGACGCCGCGCGCGGGCGAGGCGGCGTAGGCCTCCGCCGCCGCGGGCGCGGCACCCTCCGGGACGAGGCGGCCCGCGGAGGTGAGGGCGGCCGTGCGCACCACGCGCTGGAGCCCGACGCCGAAGTCGCGGGGCAGCCGCGCGTGCGCCTCGTCGCGGCGGCCGAGGCGCACGAGGTCGGCGAGGAACGCCGCGTACTCGCCCATGCTCACCTCGGCGCGGGCGAGGAGCGCGGGGGCCACGCGCACCGTGTGCGGCGGCGGCGCCCCCGCCGTGTCTCCGCCCACCACGGCCTCGCCCCCGGCCACGAACACGAACCCGTCCGGCACGGCGGCCGGAGGGGGGACGGCCACCGCGCGCACGACGCGGCCGCCCCGCGGCATGACCAGGGGGACGCGGGTCTCCACGCCCTGCCCGCGCAGGAGCAGGAGGTAGCTCCCGGGAGCGAGGGCGGATACCTGGATGCGCCCGCTCCCCAGGTGCGACGCCGCCGTCGGCTCCAGCCGGTAGACGGAGCGCGCGCCCGGGGGCAGCGGCTGCTCGTCCCGCCGCTCCTCCTGCTGCAGGAAGGCGGCGTCGGCGCGTCCGTGCCCGTGGTCGTAGGGCACGGGCACGAGGCGCGCAGGCAGCAGCCGCCCGCTGACCGTGCGCGCGGAGAGCGTCTCGAAGCGGAAGAGCCAGGCCTGGGTCTCGGGCGGGCTCAGCGCCAGCTCGAGGCTGCCCTTGCCCTCCAGCTCGTCGCGGTAGGGGCTGGGCGACGGCGCGTAGCGCTCCACCTCGGCGCGCGCGGTCCGCATGAGGCCGGCGTTGCCCTCGGCCAGGCTCAGCCGCCACAGCTCCATGTTGGCCTCCGCGAGGAGGCCGCGCGCCGCGCGGTTCCGCGGCGCGCGCTCGAGGGCGCGCCTTAGAGGGTCGATGGCCTGGAAGAGCAGGCTCCGCTGCGCGGCCTGCGCCTCGCCGTCGCGCGCGCGCGCCGGCGCCGCCTGCGCCTTGCGCAGCGCCTGGCTCGCGTCGGCGATCAAGCCGCGCAGGGCGAGGTGCCGCTGCGTCCACAGGCCGGCACCCGCCAGGAGCGTGACCGCCGCCGCGCTGGCCGCGGCCACCCCCACGTTCCGCCGGTTGCGCCGCGCCCAGCGCGCGGCCCGCTGCCAGGGCAGGTCGGGCGCCGCGCTCACGGGACGGTTCTCCAGGCACGCCCGCACGTCCTCGCGGAAGGCGGCCACGCTCGCGTAGCGCTGCTCGCGCGCGCGCGCCATGGCCTTGAGGCAGACGCCCCGCAGCTCGCGCGTGGCGGGCACGGTGCCCGCGCCCTCGGGGGGCGCGGGCGGCCCCGCCACCACCTGGCGCACGACGTCGAGCGCGCCGTCCCCCCGGTACGGCGGGCGGCCGGCGAGCATCTCGTAGAGGATGGCGCCCAGCGCGTAGACGTCGGCGCGCTCGTCCAGCTCCGCCACCTTGCCCGCCGCCTGCTCCGGAGGCATGTAGGCGGGGGTGCCGGCGATGGTCCCGTGCGACGTGGCGTCGGCCTCCGCGGCGCGGTCGGTGACCACGCGCCCGGCGTCCACGCCCGCGTCCGCGGCCCCCATCACCTTGGCCAGGCCCCAGTCCACCACCACCACCTCGCCGAACGGGCCGAGCATGACGTTGTCGGGCTTGAGATCGCGGTGCAGCACGCCCCGGCTGTGCGCGTAGGCGACCCCCTGGCACACGGAGACGAGGATCTCGAGCAGGCGCGTGCCCGAGTACGCCTCGCGGTACGGCGTGCCGTCGGGGAGGCGCCTTCCCTCGGCGCAGGCGGTGAGCACCGTCTTCAACGACTCGCCGTCCACCCTCTTCAGCGTGAAGTACGGCCGTCCCTGGGCGTCCTGCCCGATCTCGTGCACGGGGACGACGTTGGGGTGCTGGAGCTGGCCCGTGGCCTGCGCCTCGTGCACGAAGCGGCGGCGCGCCTCCTCGGTGAGCCCGCCCTGCGGGCTCAGCACCTTCATGGCCACCTCGCGTTGGAGCTCGCGGTCGTAGACCTTCAGCACCTGGGCCATGCCGCCCCGCCCCAGGAGGCCGCGCGTCTCGTACTTGGCGGAGGCGGCCGGAGGAGGGGCCACGGCGCGAAGGGTCGGCGGGGACGCCGCGTCGCGCGGGGTACCGGGTCCCAGGATGGTCCCGTCGTCGGGGCACCGGTACTGCGCCTTCGGGCGGCGGTGGTCGGGCTGGGAGCGTCGCCCGCAGCGCGGGCAGGTCAGGATGAAAGCGGCGGCGGCGGGGTTGGGCATGGAGGGCTCCTACTCCCGGGTCAAGGTGCGCCCTGGCCGCGGGGCCCACCAGCCCTGGGGGTCAGGGGCCCTTCACGACATCGGTCAGGTGGGGCTCCTCACTTTGGTGCGTGTCCTCGGCGGGAAGGACATCGCGCGGGGCCCCCGGGTACCCCTGACGATGGTGAAGGGCGCCGCCGGCCAAGAGTGGAGCGGCGGCGACGCCCGGTGGAGCCTCCAGGAGTCCGCCTCACTTTCGACAGGGCCGCCCGCACACCAATGGCGGTGCCGCGCGGCGCCGCCCTGGCCCACATTCCCGCGATGGAAGAGATACCCACGCTGGCCGCCCCCCCGGGGCCGGCCCCGGGCGGCCAGGGCGTGCCGTCCCCCCGTCGCGCCGAGGACACCTACGTGCTCGATCCCGCCTGGGCCAAGGAGAGGCAGCGCCAGGAGGCGCAGGGCTCCCTCTACGACGCCGCCACCTTCCGCCACCTCGCCGCGCTGGGGGTGGGGCCAGGTCACCGCTGCCTCGAGCTGGGCGCCGGCACCGGTTCCGTCGCGTGCTGGCTCAGCGAGCGCGTCGGGGCCACCGGCCGCGTGGTGGCGGTGGACCGCGACACGCGCTGGCTGGACGCGCTGCGGCGGGACAACCTGGAGGTGCGCGGCGCCGACCTCACGGAAGCGGGCACGATCGAGGAGGGTGCCTACGACCTCGTGTGCTGCCGGCTCCTGCTCATGCACCTGCCGCGCCGGCAGGAGGTGCTGCGCCGGATGGTGCGCGCCCTGCGTCCGGGCGGGTGCATCCTGGTCGAGGACTTCGACTGCTTCTCCGCGGGCGTGGCCCATCCGCCCAGCGAGGCGCTGGACCGGGCCGCGGTGGCTCTCGGGCTGACCTTCCAGGCGGCGGGGGCCAACCCCTGGTACGGCCGCGAGCTGCCCGGGGCGCTCGACGACGCGGGGGCGGAGGACGTCGAGATGGAGGCCACCGTCGGCGTCGTGCGCTGCGGCACGCCCGGCGCCGAGGTGCTCGCGCTCGTCATCGAGCACCTCGGCCCGCGCATGGAGGCGCTCCGGCTGCTCTCCCGCGAGGAGGCCTCGGTGGCCGTCAGCATGGCGCGGACGCCGAACGGGCGCATGGTCTACGCCCCGACCATGGTGGCGGCCTGGGGTCGCCGGCCGCGCTGACGACGCCTTCCCCCGGGTGCATAATTTTTCCACCGCCGTGCCCGCCCCCGAACGCGCCGACGCCCCGAGGCTGCTCCGCCAGCGCGAGAGCCTGCGCGAGGTGGTGGAGTCCATCAGCAGCGAGCTGGCCCTGGCCCCGCTCCTGGACGGCATCGTGGCCCACGCCTGCGCGCTGCTGGAGGCGGACGCCGGCTCCATCGGGCTCTACGACGAGGCGGCGGACGTCATCGAGACCACGGCCGGGGTCGGGCTGCCCGCCGGCGAGCCGGGGAACCGCGTGCGCCGGGGCGAGGGCCTGGGGGGGGAGGTGCTGCGCACGGGGGGGCCCGTCGTCCTCGAGCGCTACGACCGGCTGGCGCGGCCGGTCTGGCCCGAGCTGGGGCACTACGCGGTGGTGGGCGTCCCCATCCTCTGGCACGGACGGCTGGTGGGCTTCTTCGGCCTGGGCGCCCGCCCGCCCCGGCGCTTCGACGGGCAGGACGTGGAGACGCTGACCCTGTTCGCCCGCCACGCCGGCATCGCCATCGAGAACGCGCGCCGCTACGAGCGGGAGCAGCAGCGCACGGAGCGCCTGGCCCTCATCGCGCGGATGGGCCGCATCATCACGGCCGGGCTCGAGCTCCCCGCCCTCCTGCAGACGGCGGCGGACACCGTGCACGAGCTGCTCGGCTACCCGAGCGTGGACATCCCCCTCATCGACCCCCGCGACCCGGAGACGCTGGTGGTGAGCGCGCGCGGCGGCCTCTACAAGCAGCACATCGCGGGCGAGGACCGCCTGCCCATCGCCCGCGGGATCATGGGGGCGGCGGCGCGCGAGCGCCGCACCCTGCTCGTGAACGACGTGGCCCGCGATCCCCGCTACGTGCGCCCCACCGAGGAGGTGGCCGTGCGCGCGGAGCTGGCGGTGCCCATCGTGCTGGGGGAGGAGGTGCTGGGCGTGCTCAACGTGGAGAGCGCCAGCCCCTTCGACGAGGAGGACGCGGCCAGCCTCCAGATCGTGGCGGACCACCTGGCGGTG
>DATBIO010000223.1:0-14320 GCA_036556965.1 Vicinamibacteria bacterium | reverse complement strand
CGACATCACCTCGCCGTCCTTGTGCACCATCCCCTGCGGGAACAGGCGCGTGACCGGCTCGTCGAAGGTGACGAGGCCGAGGTCGCGCATCATCTTGGTCCAGAAGCGCGAGTAGACGAGGTGCAGGATGGCGTGCTCGATCCCGCCCACGTAGAGGTCGATGGGGAACCAGTAGCGGACGGCGGCGGGCTCGATGGGCCCGTCGTCCTTGCGCGGGGAGAGGTACCGGTAGAAGTACCAGGACGAGTCCACGAAGGTGTCCATGGTGTCGGTCTCGCGCCGCGCCCGCCCGCGGCAGCGCGGGCAGGCGGCCTCCACGAAGGCGGCGACCTTGGTGAGGGGGTTGCCCCCCTCGCCCGTGAAGGGCGCGTCCGGGGGGAGGACCACGGGCAGGTCCTCGTCGCGCACCGGCACCACGCCGTCCTTCTCGCAGTAGACCACGGGGATGGGCGTGCCCCAGTAGCGCTGGCGGCTGATGAGCCAGTCCTTGAGCCGGTAGCTGACGGCGGCGCGGCCGAAGCCCTGGGCCGCGGCGAAGGACGTCATGCGCTCCTGGGCCTCCTCCCAGTCCAGGCCGTCGAAGGTCCCGCTGTTCACGGTGCGCCCCGGCCCGTCGTAGGGGAGGGCGGCGGGGTCCAGGGGCTGGCCCTCGGGCTGGACCACCGCGCGCACGGGCAGGTCGTACTTCCGCGCGAACTCGTAGTCGCGCCGGTCGTGGCCGGGCACGGCCATGATGGCGCCCGTGCCGTAGCCCATGAGCACGAAGTTCCCGGCCCAGATGGGGATGCGCTCGCCGCTGAAGGGATTGGTGGCGTGGCGGCCGAGGAAGACGCCCTCCTTCTCCACCTGCCCCGCCTGCCGCGCGCGGCGGTCCTGTCCCCGCATGCGCGCCACCAGGGGACGCGCCTCCGGCGCGGCCAGCTCGTCCACGCGCGGGTGCTCGGGGGCGAGGACCATGAAGGTGGCGCCGAAGATGGTGTCGATGCGCGTGGTGAAGACGCGCAGGGGCGCGCCCCCCTCCACGGGGAAGTCCACCTCCGCCCCCTGCGAGCGCCCCACCCAGTTGCGCTGCTGCTGGAGCACGCGCTCGGGCCAGGCCGTGAGCTGGGCCATGTCGTCCAGGAGCTGGTCCTGGTAGGCGGTGATGCGCAGGAACCACTGGTCCAGCTCCCGCTCCTCCACCGCGCTGTGGCAGCGCCAGCACTCGCCGCCCTCCGCCTGCTCGTTGGCCAGCACCGTCTGGCAGGAGGGGCACCAGTTCACCGCCGCCTTGGCGCGGTAGGCGACGTCCCTCTCCAGCATGCGCAGGAAGAACCACTGGTTCCAGCGGTAGTACTCGGGGTCGCAGGTGGCGATCTCGCGGCTCCAGGGGTAGCTGAAGCCGAGCCGCTGGAGTTGGCGCTTCATGGAGGCGACGTTGTCGCGCGTCCACTTCTCGGGGTGCACGCCGCGCTTGATGGCGGCGTTCTCCGCGGGCAGGCCCAGGGCGTCCCAGCCGATGGGATGGAGGACGTTCAGCCCGCGCATGGTCTTGAAGCGGGAGATGACGTCCGTGATGCAGTAGTTCCGGACGTGGCCCACGTGGATGTCGCCCGAGGGGTAGGGCAGCATCTCCAGGCAGTAGAACTTGGGGCGCGAGGGGTCTTCCGTGACCTCGAAGAGCCGGTCCTCCGCCCACTTGCGCTGCCAGCGCGTCTCGATGTCGTCGAAGTCGTAGTCGGCCATGGGCTTGGTGGCGAAAGAGGCGATGCTAGCACACGGCCGGCGGGCGTCCGGGATACGATCCACCCGCGATGTTCGCCGGCGCGCCGATCCGCCTGTCGCCGCCCGGCGCGGAGGGCCTTCCCCGCACCCGACCGGCCCTCTTCGCCGCGGGCGCGGTGGCCGCGGCCTGGTTGCTGGCCGCGCCCGCCCTCGCCCCCACCTACGGGCCCAACGACGACCCCGTGCTCTCGCTCATCGTGTCCGGCCGCGTGCTCACCCTGGAGGCGGATCCCCACCTGTTCTTCTCCCACATCGTGGTGGGCCGCCTGCTGGCCTCACTGCACCGGACCTGGCCGGGCGTGCCCTGGTATGGCCTCTACCTGATCGCGGGCCTCGTCCTGGCCCAGGTCGCCCTCGCCTACGCGGCGCTCCTCGCCTCCTCGCGCCCCCGGGTGGGTGCCCTGGTCGTCGTGCACTTCCTCGGCGCGGGGCTGGTCCTGCTCTCCTACTTCACCTTCACCGTGGTGGCCACGCTCATGGCGGCGGCGGGCGTCCTCCTGGGCGCCGTCGCCGCCCGCCTGCCGCCCACGCCGCGCACGCGCGCCGTCTTCCTGGCCGCGAGCGCCCTCGCCGTCTGCGCCTCCCTGGTCCGCTTCGAGGCGCTGTTCCTCGCCCTGCTCCTGACCGCTCCCGCGGCGGCCGTGCTGGCCGCGGGGATGCCCCGGTCGCGGGAGGCCCTGGCCTGGGCGGGGGCGGCCGCGCTCGCCGCGGGCGGGCTGCGGTTGCTGGATGCCTGGACCTACGCCCGCGACCCGGAATGGTCCCTCTTCACGCGTTTCAACGCGGTGCGCGTCCTCTTCACCGACTATCCCTTGAGGCCGCCGGACAGCCCGGGGGCGGCCGCCGTCCTGGCCCAGGTGGGTTGGCAGCCCGCCGACCAGCGGTTCCTCTCGACCTGGTGGTTCCACGGCGACCCCGAGGTGTACAGCCTGGCCAACCTCGAGCACGTGGCGGCCGGCGTCGGCCTCCCCTCGCTGGCCGAGCGCTGGCTGCGGGCGGAGGACATCCTGTGGACCTGGGCGCGCGACCGGCGCGTGGTGGCCCTCGTCCTTCTCACCGCGGCCCTGGTCCTTGCCTGCCCGCGCGGGCGCGCAAGGCTGGCGGTGGCGCTGTCCGCGCTCACCGCCCTGGGGATCCTCGCCGTCCTGGCCTGGCTGGTGCGGGCGCCCGCGCCGGTGGTCCTGGCCGTGGCCTGCACACCCTCGGCCGTCGCCCTGGTGGTGGCGGGCGCCCCCCGCGGCGGGGCCCTGGGCCGCCCGCGCGTGCTCCTCGTCACGGTCCTCGGCGCGGCCGCCGCCAGCCAGGGCGCGGTTGCGCACGCGAGGGCCGCCGAGGCGCGGCGCGCCGCCCGCGCTGAAGTCGCGCGGGCCCTCGAGGAGCTGCGGCCCACGCCGGAGTCGCTGTTCGTGGCCTGGGGCACCGCCTTCCCCTTCGAGGCCCTCTCTCCCCTGGAAAGCCCGCAGGCCCTGGCCCCCATGCGGATCCTCAGCGTGGGATGGTCACAGCGCACGCCCCTCGCCCAGCGCATGCTGTCCGCATACGGCTACGGGGACGCGCTGGACGCCCTGGCCTCGGGCGGACCCGTGGTGCTCCTGGCTCCCCGCAGCGTGCTCTCGCGGATCAACGAGTACATGCAGCGGCGCCGGAGGGTCCGCTTGCGCTGGCACCAGGCCTTCGCCGCCGGGGAGTGGGGCGCCTACCGCGCCGCCGCGGAGCCGCTGCGCGGTGCCCCTGCCCCGCCCTCCCGGGCCGTGGTGGTCGCCCTCGAGTCCCCCGTTCGCCGGGACCACCTGCGGGACGCGCCCTAGGCGGCTCCCGCCCGCCGCGCGCCCGCCCGCGCGCACCGTTATGATCACGTCGATGCCCGAGCCCGCGCCGCCGAGCACGCGCGGCCCGGGCCGGCGCCCGCTGGCCACGGCCTGCGCCGTGGTGGCCGCCGCCTGGCTCCTTGCCCTGCCCGTGCTGCGCCCTTCCTGGGGGCCCAACGACGACGCGGTCATGGCCATGATCGCCTCCGGACGCGGCATCGCGGTGGCCCCCGAGGCCCACGTCGTCTTCTCGCACATCGTCATCGGGCACGCCCTGGCCGGGCTCTACGCCGCGTGGCCGGGAGCCCCCTGGTACGGGCTCTACCTGCTCGCCGTGCTCTTCGCCGCCCACGTGGCCCTGGCCTGGGCCGCGCTGGCCGCCGCCCCGGGGCGCCGCGTGGCTCTCGCCTTCGCCGCCTACTTCGCCTCCGTCGGCCTGGCCCAGCTCGCGTACTTCAGCTTCACCGGCGTGGCCGTGCTGGCGGCGGGGGCGGGCCTGCTGGTGGCCGCGCGGGGGCTGCATCGCCCCTCCGCGTCCTCGCGCGCCGCCGCCCTCGCCGCGGGAGCGGCCCTCGCGCTGCTGGGCCTCATGATCCGGCTGGAGGCGCCGTTCCTGGCCCTGGGCCTGTTCGGCCCCGCGGCCTGGCTGTGCGCGGCACGCGCGGGACGGACCCGCGCCGTCTTCGCCTTCGGGGCGGCGCTGGTCGTGCTGTCGGGCGGCCTGCGCGCGCTGGACGCCTCCGCCTATGCCCCCGGCACGGCCTGGGGCGAGTTCCGCCAATTCAACACCGTGCGCAAGCGGTTCACCGACTACGCGACCCCCTCCCCGGAGCGGGCGGCGGATGCCCTGCGCCAGGTGGGGTGGCGGGCGGCCGACTACCGGTTCCTGACCCTGTGGTGGTTCCACGGGGACCCCGCCGTCTACAGCCGGGCCACCCTCGAGCGGCTGGCCGCGCTGCTCGACATGCAGGGGCCGTTCGCGCCCCAGGAGCACGCCGCGCGGCGCCTGCGCGAGGCCCTGCTCGACCGCCGAAGCCTCGCCGCCTTCCTGGCCGCGGCGGCCCTGCTCGTGGCCGCGCGCCCCCGCTCCGTCTTCGTGCTCGCCGCCGCCCTGCCCGCGGCGGTGCTCCTGGCCGCGCTCCTCTGGCTGCTGCGCGCTCCCCCTGCCGTGTGCCTGGCCGTCACCAGCGCGCCCGCCGCGCTGGCCCTGGCCCTGGGGGGCGGGCCCCCCGCGTCGCGGAGCCGGGGACGCCTCGCCCTGGCCGCCGCCCTCGCCCTCTTCGCGGCGTGGCTCGGCGTGGGCGAGCACCGGCGCGCGGCCGCCGTGCGCCGCGAGGTGCGCACCGCGCTGGGCGCCCTCCTGGGCGCGCTGGGCTCACCGCCCCGCGGGTCCGTGGTGGCCTGGGCGGGCGCGCTCCCCTTCGAGGCCCTTTCTCCGCTGGAGAGCATGGGGGCGCTGGGCCGCCTGCGCGTGCTCGTCATCGGCTGGCCCCAGCGGACGCCCCTGGCCCGCGAGCTCCTGGCCCGGGAGGGCGCGCTGGACGCGCTGGACCTGCTGGCGCGCCGCGAGGACGCCCTGCTCGTGGCGCACCCCGCCGTCCTCCCCGAGATCGCGGGCTACCTGCGGCGCCGGCGCGGACTGGCCGTGGAGTTCGAGGAGGCCCTGCGCTTTCCCAACGTGCAGGTGCTGCGCGTGCGCGCGCGCCCGGCCGACGCGCCGCCCCCGCCCGCGGGGGAGGGTCAGCCCTTGGCGCCGAAGTAGGCCTTGGCCGCTTCCGTCAGCCGGGGCAGGATCTCGAAGAGGTCGCCCACCAGGCCGTAGTTCGCCACCTTGAAGATGGGGGCGTCGGGGTCCTTGTTGATGGCCACGATCACCTTGGACGACGACATGCCGGCCAGGTGCTGGATGGCCCCGCTGATCCCCGCGGCCACGTAGAGCGTCGGCGACACCGTCTTGCCCGTCTGCCCGACCTGGTACTGGTGGTCCACCCAGCCCGCGTCCACCACCGCGCGCGACGCGCCCACCGCCGCCCCGAAGGCGCCGGCCAGGCTCTCCACGAGGTGGAAGTTCTCGGGCCCCTTCAGCCCGCGGCCTCCGGAGACGATGATCTGTGCCTCCGTCAGCTCCACCTTGCCGGAGGCGGCGGCCTCCGTGGCTACCACGCGCGCGCGCGCGGAGGCGTCCACCGTGCGCGGCTTGACCTCGGCCGGGCGCCCGGGGTCCGGCGTGCCCAGGGCGAAGACGTTCGGGCGCAGGGTGGCCATCTGCGGCTCGCCCTCCCAGCGCACGGTGGCGTAGGCCTTGCCCGCGTACATGGGCCGCCGCGCCTCCAGCCGGCCGTCCTTCAGGTTCAGGCCCACGACGTCGGATACGAGCCCCGCGCCCAGGCGCGCGGCGGCGCGGGGGGCGAAGTCCTTGCCCATGGCCGTGAAGGGCACGAGCACGGCGAAGGCCGCGGTCTCCTGCACGACCTGCGCGAGGGCGCGCGCGAAGGGCTCGGTGGCGTAGGCGCCCAGCTCAGGCTGGTCGAAGACGTGGACCACGTCGGCGCCGTAGCCCCCGAGCTCCGGGGCCAGGCCCTGCACCCCGCTGCCCACCAGCACCGCCTCCACCCTGGCCCCGGACTGGTCGGCCAGGCGGCGGGCCTCGGACACCGCTTCCAGCGAGGGCCGGCGCAGCCGGCCCTCGCGCTGCTCCGCGAACGTGACGATGGATGCCACTCAGATCACCTTGGCTTCTTCGTGCAGCAGGCGGATCAGCTCCCGGGCCTGCGTGTCCGGGTCTCCCTCGACCATGCGCACCGCCTGGCGGGCCGGCGGCATCTCGAGCGCGGCCACCGTGGTCCGGGAACGGAGCGCCTCCGCGGAGAGCCCCAGGGCGGCGGCGTCCTTGACCTCGATGGTCTTCTTCTTGGCGGCCATGATCCCCTTGAGGCTGGCGTAGCGCGGCTCGTTGAGCCCCTTCTGGGCGGAGACCACCGCGGGCAGGCTCGTCTCCCAGCGCTCGTGCGCGCCCTCGATCTCGCGCTCGACGGTGGCCTTGCCCTCCTCCACCTCGAGCTTCACGGCCATGGTCACCTGGGGAAGGTCGAGCAACTCGGCGAGGAGGCCCGGCACCTGGCTGTTGTCGCCGCCCACCCCCTGCTGCCCGAGGAGCACGAGGTCGGCGCCCAGGCCCTTGACGGCGGCGGCCAGGGCGCGCGCGGTGCCCAGGGTGTCCAGGCCCTCGAAGAGGGCGTCCTTGAGGTGCACGGCGGAGTCGGCGCCCATGGCCAGGCCGCTGCGCAGGGCGGACTGCACGCGGTCCGGACCCAGGGAGACCAGCACCACCTCCCCGCCCTTCTTCTCCTTGATGCGGAGCGCCTCCTCCACCGCGAACTCGTCGTAGGGCGAGATGATCCAGTTGATGTCGGTCTCGGCGATGCCCTTGCCGTCGGCGGCGATGCGCACCCGCGCCTCCGTGTCCGGCACCTGCTTCACGCAAACGGCGATCTTCAACCTCTGGCTCCTTTAGCGTGCGTTCCCGGCGTCCATCGTCGCGTGGCTCAACCGTCCCAGCGGCGGAACACGAGGGCCCCGTTGGTCCCCCCGAAGCCGAACGAGTTGGAGAGCGCGTAGCGCAGGTCCGCCTTGCGAGCGGTGTTGGGCACGAAGTCCAGGTCGCACTCGGGGTCCGGATGCTCGTAGTTGATGGTGGGCGCCAGCACCTGGTGGCGCAGGGACAGCGCGGTGATGCCCGCCTCCACCCCGCCCGCCGCGCCCAGGGTGTGGCCGGTCATGGACTTGGTGGAGCTGATGGCCAGGCGGCGGGCGTGGTCGCCGAACACGCCCTTGAGGGCCAGCACCTCGACCCTGTCCCCCTGCGGGGTGGACGTGCCGTGCACGTTCACGTAGCCGATCTCCGCGGGAGCGATGCCCGCGTCCTTGATGGCCCGCTGCATCACGCGGATGGCCCCCTCGCCGTCCTCGCAGGGGGCGGAGATGTGGTACGCGTCCGAGGACATGCCGTAGCCCACCAGCTCGCAGTAGATGGAGGCGCCGCGCCCCCGCGCGTGCTCGAGCTCCTCGAGGACGAGGATGCCCGCCCCCTCCCCGATGACGAAGCCGTCGCGCTCCCGGTCGAAGGGGCGCGAGGCCCTCTCGGGCTCCTCGTTGCGGGTGGAGAGCGCGCGCATGGCGCAGAAGCCGCCCACCCCCAGGGGGGTGATGGCCGCCTCCGAGCCCCCCGAGATCATCACGTCCGCCTCCCCGCGCTGGATGATGCGGAAGGAGTCCCCCACGGCGTGGGCGCTGGTGGTGCAGGCGGTGCAGGTGGCGGAGTTGGGGCCCTTGGCCCCCGTGCGGATGGAGATCCAGCCGGAGGCCAGGTTCACGATGGCGGCGGGAATGAAGAAGGGGCTGATGCGGCCGGGCCCGTGGTTCATCAGCGTCTCGTGCGCGCGCTCGATGGTGGCGAAGCCCCCGATGCCGCTGCCCACGAAGACGCCGGTCATGTCCGCGCCTGCCGGGTCCACCTCGTAGCGGGCGTCCGCGAGGGCGATGTCGGCGGCGGCGACCGCGAACTGGATGAAGCGGTCCATCTTCTTGACGTCCTTCTTGTCGATCCAGTTCGCGGGGTCGAAGCCCCGGACCTCGGCCGCGAAGCGCGTGGTGTGCGCGGAGGCGTCGAACAGGGTGATGGGCGCGGCCCCCGAGCGGCCGGCCAGGAGTCCCTGCCAGCTCTCCTCGGTGCCCACCCCGAGGGCGGACACGAGGCCCACCCCCGTCACCACCACCCGCCGCTTCTCGCTCACCTCGGGGTCCCCGGCCGGCCGCCGCCCTACTTCTTGCCCTTCTCCCCGTGCTTCTCGATGTAGTCCACGGCTTCCTTCACGCGCGTGATCTTCTCCGCGTCCTCGTCGGGGATCTCGATGCCGAACTCCTCCTCCAGGGCCATCACCAGCTCCACGGTGTCCAGGCTGTCCGCGCCCAGGTCGTCCACGAAGGAGGCCTCGGGAGTGACCAGGTCCTCTTCCACCCCGAGCTGGTCGACGATGATCTTCTTCACGCGATCGGCAACAGGCTCCATGAAGCTCCTCCGAGCATGGCGCGGACTCCGCGCGCTCCTCTGACCCTCGATTTTTCGGGAAGGTCCCGACGGTCCGGCGACGGTCCCGGCAATTCTACATGTGGAAGCCGCCGTCCACGGACAGGACCTGGCCCGTGATGTACGCGGCCCCGTCGGAGGCGAGGAAGGCCACCGCCTCCGCCACGTCCTCCGGCCGGCCCACGCGCCCCAGGGGGATCTGGCCCGTCATGCCCTCGCGCGCCTTCTCCGTCATGGCCGCCGTCATGTCCGTGTCGATGAAGCCGGGGGCCACGGCGTTCACGGTGATGGAGCGCGAGGCCACCTCCCGCGCCACCGCCTTGGTGAAGCCCACGATGCCCGCCTTGCTCGCCGCGTAGTTGGCCTGGCCCGCGTTGCCGGCCAGCCCCACCACCGAGGTCACGTTCACGATGCGGCCCGCGCGCTGCTTCAGCATGGGCCGGAGGGCGGCCTGCGTGCACAGGAAGACGCCCGTCAGGTTGGTGGCCAGCACCTGGTCCCATTCCTCCTGCTTCATGCGCAGGAGCAGGTTGTCGCGGGTGATGCCGGCGTTGTTGACGAGGACGTCCAGGCGGCCGTGGTCGCCCAGGAGGCGGGCCACGGCGGCCTCCACGGAGGCGCGGTCGGCCACGTCCAGGGACAGGGCCCGCGCCTGGCCCCCCGCGGCCTCGATCTCCCTCACCCCTTCCGCCAACCGGCCCTCGTCGCGGGCGCCCAGCACCACCAGGGCCCCGCGCGCGGCCAGGGTGGCGGCCACGGCGCGTCCGATGCCGCGGCTGGCCCCCGTGACCAGGGCGACCCGGCCGGCGAGGCTCATGCCCGGCCCGCCGCGCCCTGCAGGCTCTCCGCGTCCTCGACGTTCGACACCTGCGCCTCCCGCACGATCTTCTTCACCAGGCCCGCGAGCACGGTGCCCGGGCCCACCTCCACGAAGGCGGTGACGCCCTGCCGCACCAGCTCCTCCACCCCCTGCTGCCAGCGCACGGCGCCCGACACCTGGCGGACCAGCCCGTCGCGCACCGCCTCGGCGGTGCGCACCACGCGCGCGTCCACGTTGTTCACCAGCGGCGGGTCCGGGTCGCGCAGGGTGAGGGTGGCCAGGTCCGCGGCCAGCCGCTCCTGGGCGGGGGCCATGAGCGCGCAGTGGAAGGGCGCGCTCACGGGCAGGGGCACGGCCCGCTTCGCCCCCCGGGCCAGGCAGGCCGCGGAGGCCCGCTCCACGGCGGCCTTGTGGCCGGCGATCACCACCTGCTCCGGCGAGTTGATGTTGGCGGGCGAGACCACCTGGCCCTGGGCCGCCTCCCGGCAGGCCTCCTCCACGGCGGCGGCGTCCAGCCTCAGGATGGCGGCCATGGCCCCCTCCCCGACCGGCACCGCCTCCTGCATGTACTGGCCGCGCTTGCGCACCGCGCGCACGGCGTCGGCGAAGGCGAGCGCGCCCGCCGCCACCAGCGCCGACCACTCGCCCAGGCTGTGCCCCGCCACCCAGGCCGGCCGGGGCGCCCGCGACCCAAGCGCGCGCGCCGCGGCCACGCTCACGGTCAGGATGGCGGGCTGCGTGTTGGCGGTCAGGGTCAGGTCGGCTTCCGGGCCCTCGAAGCACAGGCGGGAGAGGGAGAAGCCCAGGGCGTCGTCGGCCTCGGCGAAGGTGCGCCGCGCCTCCTCGTGGGCCTCGAAGAGGGAACGGCCCATGCCCACCCTCTGGGAGCCCTGCCCGGGGAACAGCCAGGCCACGCTCATGGGGTCACGCGGGCTCGGCTTCCTCGGCCTCGCGGCGGATGCCGAGCTGGCGCAGCTCGGCCTCGATGCGCCCGTTCACCCCGCTCGTGTAGTACTCCGCGGCCACGCGCACGCCGTGCTTCACCGCGGTGGGGTTGGACTTGCCGTGGCCGATGACGCAGCAGCCCTTCAGGCCCAGGAGGGGGGCGCCGCCGTACTCGGAGGGGTCGATGCGCCGGCGCACGGCGCGGAAGGCGCCCAGGGAGAGGGCCGCCCCCAGCCGGCGCACCAGCGTGCGCCCGAGCTCCTCCTTGATGAGATGCATCATCGACTCGGCCAGGGTCTCGCTGGCCTTCAGGGCCACGTTGCCCGTGAAGCCGTCCATCACGATGACGTCCACCCGGCCGCTGAAGAGGTCGTGGCCCTCCACGTTGCCGATGAAGTTCAGGGTGCTGTCCTTGAGGACCTCGTGGACCTCCTTGGTCAGCTCGTTCCCCTTGGTCTCCTCCTCCCCCATGCTCATGAGGCCGACGCGCGGGTTGGGGGTGTGGAAGACGGCGCTGGTGTAGACCTTGCCCATCACCGCGAACTCCTCGAGGTTGCGCGCCTTGCAGTTCGCGTTGGCGCCCACGTCGAGGAGGACGGTGCGGCCCTCGGGGTGGGGGACGACGGCGGCCAGGGCCGGCCGGTCCACCTCCTCCAGCGTGCCCAGGGCCAGCTTGGCGATGGTCCAGCAGGCCGCGGTGTTGCCGGCGGAGAAGAACGCGTCGGCGCCGCCGTCGCGCACCATCTCCACGGCCACGTGGATGGACGACCGCTTCTTCAGGGTGGCGCGGGTGACGGGCTCCCCCATCCCCACCGCGTCCGGCGCGTCCACCACGGCCACGGGCAGGCGCTCGCCGCCCGCGCGGCGCACCTCCTCGGCCACGATGGCCTGGGGCCCGACCAGCGAGACGTGGATCCCCAGCTCGCGGGCCGCGGCCAGCGCTCCCTCCACCACCACGCGGGGGGCGTGATCGCCGCCCAGGGCATCCACGGCGACGCGCGGGGCGCCGCTCGCGGCTGTGCTCAGACCTCCTCCACGTCCATCACCGGCTTGCCCTTGTAGTACCCGCAGCGCGCGCACACGCGGTGGGGGCTCTTGGGCTCGTGGCAGTTCGGGCAGAGGCTCAGGCCCGGCGCCTTGAGGGCGTCGTGGGCGCGCCGGCGGTCGCGGCGGGCCTTCGAGTGGCGTCGTTTCGGGTTCGGCATCGTTGTCTCCTGTGATCCAAGGCTCGGGCGCGGCCCCCGGGGGGCAGCGCTCCGATCGGGGCCCGCCTAGGACGACCCCTCGTCCAGCAGCGTCTTGAGCGCGGCCAGGCGCGGGTCCACCTCGTCCTCCGCGCGGCAGGCGCAGGCGGCCGCGTTGCGGTTGGTGCCGCAGGTGGGACAGAGCCCCGCGCAGTCCTCCCGGCAGACCCGCTTCATGGGCAGCTCGAGCAGGAGCTGCTCGCGCAGCAGCTCCCCGAGGTCCAGCCGGTCGCCGCGGTAGTAGCCCACCACCATGTCCCGGTCCGAGAGCTCCACCTCGTCCTCGTCCTCCTCGGGCTCGGCGTGCTCGGGCAGCAGGAAGAGCTCCAGGTCCTGCTCCACCGGCATCAGGAAGCCCTCCAGGCAGCGGCCGCACTGGAGGCGCAGGCGCGCCGAGACGTGCCCCCGGACGTGGACGCTGTCGTCGGCGGTCTTCTCGATCCGCCCCCGCACGCGCCCTCCCTCCGCCAGGGCGAAGCTCTCTTCGCCTTCGACGTGGAGGTCCGAGGGGTCGAGGGGCTCGTCG
This sequence comes from Vicinamibacteria bacterium, assembly GCA_036556965.1. Lineage (GTDB taxonomy): Bacteria > Acidobacteriota > Vicinamibacteria > Fen-336 > Fen-336 > DATBIO01. The sequence continues at coordinate 2,127 of DATBIO010000223.1, read as the reverse complement.
AACTCCCGGCCGTCGATGGGTATCTGCGAGACGTGGAAGAGAAGCATGACCGTCGGACGCTCAAACGCTCTATTTTGCCGGTGAACGCTGATTTGTCAAGGACTTGAGGCCGGTGGCCGGTCTCAGGGGAGGAGGCGGTCCAGGAACGACCGCCCGGGGCCCAAGGGCCCCAGCCCGAAGTTCTCCGCCAGCGTCTGGCCCAGGTCGGCGAAGGTGGCCCGGTGGCCCAGCTCCGTGCCCGGCGCCACCCGGGGCCCGCGCGCCAGCAGGGGGACGTTCTCGCGGGTGTGGTCCGTGGAGGCGTCCGAGGGGTCGCACCCGTGGTCCGCCGTCAGGAGGAACACGTCGTCCGGCCGCAGGGCGGCCATGACCTCCGGGATGCGCCGGTCCAGGCCCTCGAGGTTGGCGGCGAAGCCGGCCACGTCGTTCCGGTGCCCGTACAGGGTGTCGAAGTCCACCAGGTTCGTGAAGACCAGCCCCCGCTCCTGCTCCGCCATCGCCCTGAGCGTCTGGTCCACGCCGTCGTCGTCGGACCGCGTGTGCACGGCCCCGCTCAGGCCGCGCCCGCTGAAGATGTCCTCGATCTTGCCCACGCCGAACACGGGCAGCCCCGCCCCCGCCATGCGGTCGAGCAGCGTCTCGCCGCCCGGGGGCACCGGGAAGTCCCTCCGGTTGGGCGTGCGCTTGTAGTCGGCCGCGCCCGTGCCCACGAAGGGGCGGGCGATGACGCGGCACACGCCGTACTGCAGGCAGGCGATCTCGTAGGCCACGCGGCACCAGCGGTACAGCTCCTCGGGAGGCACCAGGTCCTCGTGGGCCGCGATCTGGAACACGCTGTCGCCGGAGGTGTAGACGATGGGGGCGCCGGTGCGCACGTGCTCCTCCCCCAGCTCCTTCAGGATCTCGGTGCCCGAGGCCGCCTTGTTGCCCAGCGTGCCGCGTCCGATGCCGCGCTCGAAGGCGCCCATGCACTCCGGCGGGAAGCCGCCGGGATACGTCCGGAACGCCGTCTCCGTCACCAGGCCGGCCATCTCCCAGTGGCCGGTGGCCGTGTCCTTGCCCGCGCTCTTCTCCGCCATCTTTCCGAAGGCCCCGTCCGGGCGCGGGTGGCGCGCCCCGGCGAAGGTGGGGGTGAGGTTGCCCAGGCCCAGCGCGCGCAGGTTGGGGATGGCCACCGCCCGCGAGGCCAGCACGTGGCCCAGGGTGTCGCTGCCCCGGTCGCCGAACGCCTCCGCGTCCGGCGCCTCGCCCACGCCGAGGCCGTCGCAGACCACCACGATCGCCCGGCGGAACGGCCCGCTCACCGTATCAACCCCTGAGCCAGTCCGCGACGGCCGGCCCCGCGTCGGCGGGGGACGCGAACCAGTGGACGGTGGCCTGGTGGCGGAACCAGGTCCGCTGGCGCTTCGCGTACCGCATGGTGTCCGTCACGATATCACGCAGGGCGTCGGCCACCGCCCGCCGCCCGCGTACGACCTCCACCGCCTGGCGATAGCCGATGGCGCGCAGCGGCCGCGCGTCCTCCGGCACCCGCCGCAGCAGCCCTTCCACCTCGGCCAGGAGCCCACCCTCCAGCATGCGCGCCGCGCGCGCCTCCACCGCTGCGCGCAGGCCCTCGCGCCCGGGGTCCAGGCCGAAGACCCGCACCTCGAAGCCGCGCAGCGGCTCCTCGCTGCCGCCGTGATGCCCGGAGAGCGGGCGGCCGGTGGCCCGGTACACCTCCAGCGCCCGCACCACCCGCACGCGGTCGCGCGGCGGCAGCCGCGCGGCGGCGGCGGGGTCCACGCGGCGCAGCAGCCGGTGGAGACGCGCGTCGCCCCAGCGCTCGGCCATGCCCGTGAGGCGCGCGCGCAGCGCCTCGTCGCGCGCGGGCCCCGCGAAGAGCCCGGAGAGGAGCGCGCGCAGGTACAGGCCCGTCCCCCCCACCACCAGGGCGCGGCGCCCGCGCGCGCGCACGTCCTCCAGGGCGGCGCGGGCCAGGCGCGCGTAGTCGGCGGCGGAGAAGGCCTCCTCCGGCTCCACCACGTCGATCAGGTGGTGGCGGACGCGCGCCCTCTCCGCCGCCGTCGGCTTGGCGCTCCCGATGTCGAGGCCGCGGTACACCTGGAGGCTGTCGCAGGAGACGAT
>DATBIO010000222.1:0-24215 GCA_036556965.1 Vicinamibacteria bacterium | reverse complement strand
GCGCGGCGGTGCATGATCGGGCTGGCATGATCATCCTCGGCGTGGACCCGGGCTCGGTCCGCACCGGGTACGGCGCCATCGAGTGCGCCGGCCCCCGGATGCGCCTGCTGGACAGCGGCGTGCTCTCCCCGCCCGCGCGCCTGCCCCTGCCGGACCGCCTGCGCCGCATCCACGAGGGGCTGCGCGCGCTCATCGAGCGCCTGCGCCCGGACGTGCTGGCGGTGGAGGACCTCTTCCACGCCGTCAACGCACGCAGCGCCCTGGTCCTCGGCCACGTGCGCGGCGTGGTGCTGCTGGCGGGGGCCCAGGCCGGGGTGCCCATCCACGCCCACGCGCCGGCCACGGTGAAGGTCCAGCTCACGGGCTTCGGCCGCGCGGAGAAGGCGCAGGTGGCGCTGATGGTGGCCCGGGTCCTCGAGCTGCCGACCGACATCAAGGCGGGCGATGCCGCCGACGCCCTCGCGGTGGCGGTGTGCCAGGCCCACCTCTCCGCCTCCCCCCTGGCCCGATGATCGCGAGCCTCGAGGGCCGCGTGCTGCGCAAGGGCCCCCAGGAGGTCGTGGTGGACGTGGGCGGCGTCGGCTACCGCGTGCTGATTCCCGTCTCCACCTTCTACCGGCTCGGCGACGAGGGCAGCCGCGTCAGCCTGCTCGTGCACACCCATGTGCGCGAGGACGCCCTGCAGCTCTTCGGCTTCGCCAGTCCCACCGAGCAGGCGCTCTTCGAGCGGCTCATCGAGGTGGCGGGGGTGGGACCCAAGCTGGCCATCAACATCCTCTCCGGCATCGAGGCCCCCGACCTGGTGCAGGCCCTGCGCCAGGGCGACCTGGCGCGCCTCACCCGCATACCCGGAGTGGGCCGGAAGACGGCCGAGCGCTTGGTGGTGGAGCTGCGCGACCGGATGCCGGTGGTGGCTGCCCCCGCCGACGTGCCCGCCGCCCCCGCGGGGGGCACCTCGCGCGACGACCTCCTCTCCGCGCTCCTCAACCTCGGCTACTCGCGCGGGGAGGCGGAGAAGGGGGTGGAGCGCGTCCTGCGGGAGGGCGGCGACGGCCGCTTCGAGGATCTCCTGCGCCGCGCCCTGCGGGCGGTGGCCGGGCGGTGAGTAGTGGCTGAGCCGCGGATCGTCTCGGGCCGGCCGCAGGACGAGGACGCCGGCTTCGACCTCTCCCTCCGGCCGCGCAACCTGGGGGAGTACGTCGGCCAGCCGCAGGTGGTGGCCAACCTCCGGGTGGCGGTGGAGGCCGCGCGCTCGCGGGGCGAAGCCCTTGACCACGTGCTGCTCTTCGGCCCCCCGGGGGTGGGCAAGACCAGCCTGGCCAACGTGCTGGCCACCGAGCTCGGCGTCTCCATCAAGGCCACCGCCGGGCCCATCATCGAGCGCGCGGGGGACCTGGCCGCCATCCTCACCGCCCTCGAGGCGCGCGAGGTCCTCTTCATCGACGAGATCCACCGCCTCGACGCCAAGGTGGAGGAGATCCTCTACCCGGCCATGGAGGACTTCACCCTCGATCTCATGATCGGCTCCGGCCCCGGCGCGCGCTCCATGAAGATCCCCCTCAAGCCGTTCACCCTGGTGGGAGCCACCACGCGCGCGGGCCTCCTCACCGCCCCCCTGCGCGGACGCTTCGGCATCGTGCACCGCCTCGACTTCTACGGAGAGGCCGACCTGGAACGGATCGTGCGGCGCTCCGCGCGCATCCTCTCCATGCCCGTGGACGACGAGGGCGGCCGCGAGATCGCGCGCCGCAGCCGGGGTACGCCGCGCATCGCCAACCGGCTGCTGCGCCGGGTCCGCGACTACGCGCAGGTGCGCGCCGGTGGCGCCATCACCGGCCCCGTGGCCCGGGAGGCCCTGGCCCTTCTCGAGGTGGACGAGAACGGCTTCGACGAGGTCGACCGGCGCCTGCTCCTCACCATCATCGACAAGTTCGGGGGCGGCCCGGTGGGGGTCAACGCCCTCGCCGCTGCCATCAGCGAGGAGCCCGACGCCATCGAGGACATCTACGAGCCCTACCTCCTGCAGCTCGGCTACCTCGACCGCACGCCGCGCGGGCGCGTGGCCACGCCCCGGGCCTACGCGCACCTGGGCCGGCAGCCCCCCGAGGGCGGCCGCGGCCAGGGACAGCTGTTCTAGCCACTCCTTCCCTGCGCCTCCAGGACTTCGACTACGCGCTGCCCCCGGAGCTGGTCGCGCAGGAGCCCCTTCCCGCGCGCGACGCCTCGCGCCTGCTGGTGCTCCATCGCGAGACGGGCGCCGTCGAGCACCGTGCCTTCTCCGACCTGCCCGAGCTGCTCCGGGCGGGGGACCTCCTGGTGGTCAACCGCAGCCGCGTCCTGCCCGCGCGCCTGCTCGGCACGCGCGCCAGCGGGGGTGCCGCGGAGGTCCTGCTGGTGCGGGACGAGGGCGAGGGGCGCTGGGAGGCGATGGTCCGGCCCGGCCGTCACCTGCGCCCCGGCCAGCGCGTCACCGTGGACGAAGACCTCTCGGTGGTGATCGAGACGGAAGCCCTCGGCGCGGACGGGCGGCGCCGGGTCCGCCTGCTGTCCCGGCGGCGCGACATCGCCGGCGCGCTCGAGCGCTGCGGGCACGTTCCCCTGCCGCCCTACATCCGCCGCCCCGACCGGCCCGAGGACCGGGCGCGCTACCAGACCGTGTACGCCCGCGAGCCGGGGAGCGTGGCCGCGCCCACCGCCGGCCTCCATTTCACCCCGGAGCTCCTGGGCCGCCTGGAAGCGCAGGGCGTGGCGCGGGCGGAGGTCGTGCTCCACGTGGGGCCGGGGACGTTCCGGCCGGTCACCGCCGAGGACGTCCGCGACCATCGGCTGGAAGCGGAGCCCTTCCTGGTCCCCGCGGAGACGGCAGCGGCCGTGGGGGAGGCGAAGGCGTCCGGCCGACGCGTGGTGGCGGTGGGGACCACTACCGTGCGCGCGCTGGAAGCGGCGGCGGCGGCGGACGGCACCGTGACCGCCGGCCCCGGCCGGACCGATCTCGTGGCCATCCCCGGCTTCCGCTTCCGCGTGGCGGACGCCCTCGTCACCAACTTCCACCTTCCGCGCTCGTCCCTCCTCCTCCTGGTGTCGGCCTTCGCCGGCCGCGAGCGCGTGCTGGCCGCCTACGCGGAGGCGGTGCGCGCCGGCTATCGCTTCTACAGCTACGGGGACGCGATGCTGGTGGTGTGAGGAGGCCTCCGCTCAGCGGCGGATGTCGCCCTGCGCCCGCGCTGCGATGCGGTCGAGCTCCTCGGGCGTGGTGGCGAGCGCGTCTCCGGGCAGGGTGTGCTTGAGGGCGGCGAGGGCCAGCGCGTATTCGAGGGCGCGCTGGGGGCGCCCGCCCAGCAGGGCCCAGAGGTACCCCGCGCTGAAGGCGTCGCCCGCCCCCACGCGGTCGACGGAGGCCGCCGCGAGGACGGGAGCGCGGCGCGTGCCCTGATCGTCGCAGGCGGCCGCGCCCTCCGCACCGCAGGTGACGACGACGGTGCGCGCCCCGAAGCGCGCGCGCGCCGCCGCCGCCGCCTCCTCCGGGCCGTCCTCCAGGCCGTAGAGCACGCGCAGGTCGTCGCTGGTGGCGAAGAGCACGTGGGCGAGCCCGGCCAGCGTGTCGAGCACGGGGGCGGCCTCGGCCGCCGGCCACAAGCGAGCACGGTAATTGAGGTCCACCGCCACCGTGACTCCCGCCGCGCGGGCCCGCCGCGCCATCTCCAGGGCCGTCCGGCGCGGCGCGGCGCCCAGGGCGGCGGTGATGCCCGTGGTGTAGAAGAGGCGCGCGCTCTCCAGCGCTTCCCACGGCGCGTCGGCGGGCTCGACCAGGGAGAAGGCGGAGTCCCCCCGGTCGTAGACCACCTCGATGGAGCGGGGCGCGGGGCCGTACTCGGTCCAATAGAGGCCCAGGCGGCCCGGTGCCTCCGCCAGCAGGGTGTCGTCCACGCCCGCCGCGCGCAGGTGGCGGCGCACGCGGCGCCCCAGGGGGCCCTCCGGCACCCGCGAGAAGAGCGCCGCGCGCAGGCCCAGGGCGGCCAGGGCGCAGCAGGTGTTGAGCTCCGCCCCTCCCACCCAGAGGTCGAGGTGCACGGCCTCCTCCAGCCGCCCCCCTGCCGGCGGTTGCAGGCGCAGGAGCGGCTCGCCGAAGGCCAGCACGTCCAGGCTCACGCGCCGGATTCTAGAACGGCGGCCGGCCCGGGCGGCCACCTTGACAGCCTCGCGGGCGGACGCCAGAATTTTCCGAACGACCGTTCCGCCCATGGAACAGACACTTGTCCTCAACGCGACTTATGAGCCTCTGCGCATCGTTTCGTGGCAGAAGGCCATTACCCTGCTCTTCCAGGGCAAGGTCGAGGTCATCGCCGTCTACGAACGGGAGATCCGCGGCGTCACGGTACGGGTGAAGCTGCCTTCGGTGCTCCGCCTGCTCCGTCACGTCCGCATGAAACGTGCCTTCGCCGACGTGCCGTTCTCGCGGGCGAACGTCTACGCTCGCGACGACCATCGGTGCCAGTACTGCGCCAAGCGTTTCTCCCCGTCGCAGCTCACCTTCGACCATGTCGTTCCCGTCGCCCGCGGCGGCCAGAAGGGCTGGGACAACATCGTGACGTGCTGCATCTCCTGCAACCGGAGGAAGGGCGACAATCTACCCGAGGAAGCGGGCATGCACCTGGTCCGCAAGCCGCGGCGTCCGTCCGCCCCGCCCGCCCTCACCGTGACTCTCGGCCTCCAGCGCGCCCCTGAGAGCTGGCGTGGCTACCTCTACTGGGATCTCCACTGGGACCAGGCCTGAGGCGGCGTCCGGCCCCCTCGATCCCTCCTCTCCATGAGCCTCGCCGGTGACCTCCGCACGATGTCGCTGCCCGACGTCCTGCAGTGGATCTCCGTGGGCCGGAAGACGGGTACCCTGCACGTCCGGCGCGCCTCCATACACAAGAAGATCGCCTTCCAGGAAGGGGTCATCTTCTCGTCCTGGTCGAACGACCCCCGGGAGTCCCTCTCCCAGTTCCTGATGCGGGGGCGGCGCCTGGGAGAGGAGCAGCTCTTCCGCGCCATGCTCACCGCCGAGGAGGAGGGGCGCCCCCTGGGGGGCGTGCTGGTGTCCTCGGGGATCCTCGACGAGGACGACCTGCGCGCCACCCTCAACCGCAAGGTCGAGGAGACGGTCTACGACCTGTTCCTCTGGCCGGAAGGCCGCTTCGAGTTCGCGGAGCGCGAGCTGCCGCAGGAGATCCACATCCACACCGAAATGCCCGTGACCGCCGTGCTCCTGGAGGGGGTCCGCCGCGTGGACGAGTGGGCCCGCATCCGCGAGGTCTTTCCCACCGTCAACGTGACGCTGGCCGTTGGCCGCGCGGCCGTGGAGGACGCCATCGAGGAGCAGGCCCTCCACCTCGCCGCCGGCGGTCGTACCCTGGCGGAGATGAGCCTGGAGATGTATCTCTCCGAGTTCGACACCGCCTCGCTCTTCTACCGCCTGTGGGAGAAGGGCGCGGTGGCGGTGGACAAGACGGGGCGCGGCACCCCGGACGCCGATCCGGTGGGGACCATCCGGGATCTCCTGGCCGTGGCCTACCAGCGCCTGGAGGAGAAGCGCTTCGACGCGGCGGCCAAGGCCTACGAGGACGTGCTGGCCCTGGACCGCCTGAACCAGTACGCGAAGAAGGGGCTGCGCGCGGTGGAGGACGCCCGGCAGCGCGAGCGGAGCCAGCACACCGTGCCCCTCGAGCGCGTGCCCCACCTGGCCGTGGACCTCGCTTCCCTCACCAACCGTCGTTTCGACCCGCAGGAGGCGTTCGTGCTCTCGCGCATCAACGGCCAGTGGGACGTGCGCTCCATCCTCAAGCTGTGTCCCATGGAGGAGAAGGAGGCGCTCCTCATCTTCGGACGGCTCCTCGACTGGGGGGTGATCGAGCTGCGCCCCTCCGGGAAGGGCGGCGCCTAGAGCCGGCGCCCGAGCACGGGGGCGATCTGCCGCAGCTCGCCCATGAGCTCCGCGAACATCTCGGGGGTGACGGACTGGGGCCCGTCGGAGAGGGCGCGGTCGGGCTGGTCGTGCACCTCGATCATCACGCCGTCCGCCCCCACCGCCGCCGCCGCCCGCGAGAGCGGGGCCACCTTGTCGCGGCGCCCGGTGCCGTGCGAGGGGTCCACCAGGATGGGCAGGTGGCTGAGCCGCTTCACCGCGGGCACCACCGCCAGGTCCAGCGTGTTGCGCGAGAAGTCGGAGAAGGTCCGCACCCCGCGCTCGCAGAGGATGACCTCGTAGTTGCCCTCCGCCAGGATGTACTCCGCCGACATCATGAACTCCTCGAGGGTGGCGGACATGCCGCGCTTGAGCACCACGGGCTTGCGGGCCCGGCCCACCCGGCGCAGCAGCGAGAAGTTCTGCATGTTGCGCGCGCCCACCTGGATGGCGTCCGCCCACTTCTCCACCGCGTCCACCCCCTCCACGTCCACCGCCTCCGTCAGCACGGGGAGGCCGGTGGCCTCGCGCGCCTCGGCCAGGACGCGCAGCCCCTCCTCGCCCAGCCCCTGGAAGGAGTACGGGCTGGTGCGCGGCTTGAAGGCGCCCCCCCGCAGCACATGCGCCCCCGCCTCCTTGACCGCGCGGGCCACGGCCAGCATCTGCGCGCTGGACTCCACCGCGCAGGGACCCGCCACCACCACCAGCAGGTCGGCTCCCACGGGCACGTCGCCGATGCGCACCACCGTCGGCTCGGGCTTGACCTCGCGGGAGACCAGCTTGTAGGCGTGGGAGACGGGGATGACCTCCAGCACGCCGGGCAGCCCCTCCAGGGCGGGAGCCTCCAGGGCCCCCTTGTTCCCCGTGATCCCGATGGCCGTGCGCTGCGCGCCGGGAATGGGGTGGGCCTTGTAGCCCCGGGCCTCGATCGCCACGACCACGCCACGGATCTGGGCCTCGGTGGCGTCCTGCCTCATGACCACCAGCACTTGGGGACCTTCCTCCTCTCGCCGAAGCACGCGATTCTAGTCTGATATGATCCGCGGCCAGCTCATGCCTGGAGCCCAGGCCTTCCTCGGCGCCGCCGCCCGCACCAAGACCCTGACGGACCTCGAAGCCACCCTCGACGAGGGCGAGCACGGCAGCGGCCTGCGCCGTTCGCTGTCCGCCTTCGACCTGGTCATGCTGGGCATCGGCGCCGTCATCGGCGCCGGCATCTTCTCCAGCATCGGCACGGCGGCGGTGGGGGAGGTGGCGCCGGACGGCAGCGTGACCCGTTACGGGGCGGGACCCGCCCTCGTCCTCTCCTTCGTGCTGCTGGGCGGCGTCTGCGCCCTGGCCGGCCTGTGCTACGCGGAGCTGACCGCGCTCATACCCGTCTCGGGCAGCGCGTACACCTACGCCTACGCGACCCTCGGCGAGCTGGTGGCCTGGATCATCGGGTGGGATCTCATCCTCGAGTATGCGGTGGGCAACGTGGCGGTGGCCATCGCCTGGTCGGGGTACTTCAGCTCCCTGCTGCGCGCGCTCTTCGGCTGGGACTTCCCCTTCTGGCTCTGCCACAGCTACCGCGACGTCCTCCTCTCCTACCCCGAGCGGCTGGCCGAGCTGCCCCTCGTCTTCGGGCACCGCGTGGCCGTCAACGTCCCCGGCATCGTCATCGTGGCCGTCATCACCTGGGTCCTCGTCATCGGCATCCGCGAGAGCGCCCGCCTGAACAACGTGATGGTGGTGATCAAGCTGGCCGTGCTGGCCCTCTTCGTGGGAGTGGGCATCTTCTACATCGACCCGAAGAACTGGGTGCCCTTCGCGCCCAACGGCTGGACGGGCATCCACCAGGGCGCGGCCATCGTCTTCTTCGCCTACATCGGCTTCGACGCCATCTCCACCGCCGCCGAGGAGACCAAGGACCCCCAGCGCAACATGCCGCGGGGGATCATGGGCTCCCTCATGGTGTGCACGGTCGTCTACGTGGTGGTGGGGATCGTGGCCACCGGGCTCGTGCCCTACCAGCAGCTCAAGGGCTCCGATCCCCTGGCCCGCGCCTTCGAGGTGGCGGGCATCCAGTGGGGCCAGGCCATCATCGCGGGGGGGGCCGTGGTCTCCATGTCCGCCGTGCTCCTGGTGTTCCAGCTCGGCCAGCCGCGCATCTTCTTCTCCATGAGCCGCGACGGGCTCCTGCCCCGGTGGTTCCGCTCCGTGCACCCGCGCTACCGCACGCCGCACGTGACCACCATCCTCACGGGCCTGCTGGTGGCCCTGGGCTCGACCGTCCTCGACGACGACGAGACCTACGACCTCACCAACATCGGCACCCTCTTCGCGTTCCTGGTGGTGAGCCTGGGCGTGCTCGCCCTGCGCATCAAGGACCCCCACCGGCCGCGCCCCTTCAGGGTGCCCATGGTGTGGGTGGTGGCGCCGCTGTCGGCGGGCGCGTGCCTCTACATCATGCTCGGGCTGCCCCGCACCGCCTGGATCCGCTTCGGGGTCTGGATGGCGCTGGGGGTGGTCGTCTACCTGTCCTACGGCGTGCGCCACAGCCGCCTGCGGGAGCGGGGCGCGCCCCCGCCCCCGGACCCGGGTGGTCCCGAGAGCCTCGGACCGCCGCAGGGGGGGCGGCTGGTCTAGTCGAGCGCGTCCAGCAGCGCGCGCACGCGCGCGCGCTGGCGGGCGTCGGGGCGACGCAGGTAGGCGGCGGCGTCGCTCTCCAGGCGCGTCCGGTCGGCTTCGTCCGCGCCCAGGCGGTACGCGGTGGCCGCCGCCTCCAGCGCGCGCACGCGGGCCTCGTCGGCCAGGGGGTGGTCGGCGTGCGCGCCCGCGTAGGCGACCCAGTCGTCACGGAGGGCCCGTGCCTCTTCCGGCGTGCGCTGGGGGCGCCGGCTCAGCGCGGCGAAGGCCGTCTGGCCGGCCGCGGTCTGGGAAGCCAGCCCGAGCTCGTTGCCGGTGGCGCGCCGCGCCTGGCGCTCGGACTTGAGGGCGGCCGCGTCTCCCCGCCCTCCCGCCGCCTCCGCATCGACCTCCGCCACCGCGAACGGTCCGGGCGCGGCGGGTGAAGCACCCGCCGGCTGGGCGGACGCGGCCGGCGGCGGCGCGGCCAGGCGGCCACGCTCCTCCTTGGGCTTGGCCACGCGCGGGTCGGCCTCGTCGACCAGAGGCTCTTCTGCGCCCTGGACGCCCGCGGCCCCGACGGGGTCCACGGGCACGGCGGCGGGGGCGCGGGGCGCGTCCGCCGACTTCTTCGGCTCCGCGCGCTCCCTCTCCTGCACGCGCGCAGGGGGCGGCGGGGCCGCCGCCGCCTGCGCCTTCCCCTCGGCCGCGGGCGCCGTGGCGGGGGGGGGAGCCACCGGCTCCGGCAGCACCATGTCCCGCGCCGCGCCCGCCGGCGCCTGGGCGGGCGGCCCCGCGACCGGCGCCTCCGCGGCCGGGGCCATCGGCTTCATCTGGTCCAGGGTCAGCGGGGCCACCACGGCCAGGAGGATGCCCGCCGCCGCCGCCCAGGCCCAAACCGGCACCCGACGCGGCCGGGCCGCCTCCTCCGTGAGCCGCTCCCGCAGGCGCGCGGGGAAGCGATCGAAGTAGAGCGGGGGCGCCGCCACGCCGAGGGCACGCGCGCTGGCGTCCACCGTCAGCAGCTCCTCGAGGTGCCGCGCACAGGACGCGCACGCGCGCAGGTGGCCCTCCGCGCCCGCCCGCTCCGGGCCGCCCAGCTCGTCGTCGAGGTAGGCGGAGAGCCGTTCCGGCGTGAGGTGGCCGCTCACGAGCCGCCTCCTTCCGCGCGGCGCGCGCTCGCGCCCAGGTAGGGAGCCAGGGCCAGACGCAGCTGCTCGCGCGCCCGCGACAGGCGGCTCATGACCGTGCCCGCGGGGATGGCGAGGGCCTCCGCGATCTCCTGGTAGCTCATCTCCTCGTGGACGCGCAGCACGAACACCGCCCTCTGTTCGGGCGACAGGGTGCTCAACGCCCCGTCGAGCAGGCGGCGGGCCTCGCCGTCCAGCATGTCCTCGAGCGGGGTGGAAGCCGTCTCCCGCGCCTCGCCGTGGCCCTCGGGCAGCGCCTCCTCCCGGTGGCGGGGCGACCGGACGTGGTTGACGGCCAGGTTGGCGGCGATGCGGCATACCCAGGGACCGAAGGGACGCCCGAGGTCGAAGCGGGAGAGGGACCGCCAGGCGCGCAGGAACGCCTCCTGGGCCACGTCGTCGGCCAGGTCGTGACGGCGCGTGATGCGGAACGCCGTGGCGTAGACCCGCCGCTGGTACCGCTTGACGATCTCCTCGAAGGCAAAGAGGTTCCCTCCCTGGGCCCGGGCCAGAAGGGAGGCCTCGCTTTGGTCGAGCTCTCCACCTGCGGCTGCCGTGCTCGTCGCCTTCGCTCCTTGCTGGCGATCCCTCGCTCGGCGCAGCCCTTCGGGGCCCGGCCGGGAACGGGACCGGCTCGGTCCTGGAGGGAGCCCCTGGGCTCCGGTCTCGTCGAGGGCGGCGGGCGTGCCCTTCCCGGCCTGGAAGGGTTACGCCGGCCGGGAACAGTCTATTCCCGCCCGGCAAAAGGAAAGGGGGGCCGCCGTGGCGGCCCCCCGGGGTGCCTCAGGCGGGCGGACGGCTACTCGAGGACGTTGATGACCACGCGCCGGTTCTGCGCGCGGTTCTCACGGGTCTTGTTGTCCACGACCGGCCGCGACTCGCCGTAGGAGATGACCTCGATCCGGCTCAGGGCGATGCCGTGCTGGTCGTGCAGGTAGTTGCGGACGGCCATGGCCCGGTCCTCGCCCAGCTGCTGGTTGTACTGGTCGGGGCCGGTGGAGTCGGTGTGGCCCTCGATCTCGAAGAAGACGCCCTTGTTCTCGGCCTTGAGCTGGGCGATGGCGGCGTCGATCATGCCCTTGGCGTCGTCGGCTATGGCCGAGCGGTTGACGGGGAAGGTCACCTTGTCGTTGGACAGGGTGACCGTGTAGATCAGCTTGCCCTTGGCGGCGCGCTCGGCCTCGATGGCCTTGTCCCACGCCTTCTGGGCCGAGCCCTTGGCCTCGTTGACGCCGGCCTGGGTCTCGTCGATGCGGACCTCGGCGCGCTGCATGCGCTCCTGGGTCTTCTCCAGGTCGGCGGAGATGGCGTCCACCTTGCGGTTGACCTCGCCGACTTCACGGGAGACGTACTTCTTGCTGGCGCAACCGGAAACGGCGACGCCGGCCACGAGGATGGGGAGCACGAGAGACTTCACGCGAAGACCTCCATCGGTTGTGCGGGCGTGACCGCCCACGGTTCGGTGCGGTTCAGGACCGGGGGACATAGCCGCTGCGCGTCTTGACGACCACGCCGCGGCGCGTGGACCTTACCTCTACCCTGCGAAACGTCGCCGGACCGGGCGGCGGATCGTATCCCAGCCGGTACTGGTGTTTCAGCTCTCCGACGATGCGGTCGGCAGCCAGCTTCAGGTTCCGGAAGTCGCTGACGATGAAGGCGGCCCCCCCCGAGAGCTCGGCGTAGCGCTCGAGGACGAGGGCCCCCTCCGTGGCCGCGCCCTGGTTCTCCTCCCCCGCGAAACGCTCGGACTGGGGATCGTCGAGGGGAGACACCACGGAGACGGTGTAGATGGGGACGTCCAGGGCCTTGGATCGCGCGATGACCTCGTCGGGCGTGCGCCGGCTCGCGGTGTCCATGCCGTCGGTGATGACCACCACCGCCCGCCGACCCTCGCCGTGGCTGGCCAGGTCATGGGCGGCCTTGTCCAGGCCGTCGTGCAGTGCGGTCGTCCCCCACGGCTTCAGCTCGCTGAAGGCGGCCGTGATCTGGTCGCGGTCCCGCGTGAAGGGAACCAGCCCGAAGTAACGGCTATCGAAGCCGGCCAGGGCCGCCTCGTCGTCGGGGGCCAGGGAAGACAGGACCTGGATGATGGCCATGCGCACGCTGGCCTCGCGAAGCTCGGCGTTCATGCTCCCGCTGGCGTCCACCAGGATGAGGAGACGCGAGGGCAGCCCGGGCCCCCGCGAGAAGTGCTGGAGCGGCTGCGGCCGGCCGTCCTCGTACACCCGGAACTCGTCCCGGCGGAGGTTGGTGACGGGGCGCCCCTTCTTGTCCACGGCCACCGCGGACAGGACCACGAGGTCGGTGCCCGAGCCGAAGCGGGGGATGTCGCTGGCCGGGGAGGGCACGGCGAGGGTCAGCGCCCCGAGGAGACCCGTCAGACGGACGTAGAGAGAGCGCAGCACTATAAGAAAGGTACCCTTTCTGTCAGCAGGGCCCTGTGACCTGGATCACCCCGCAGGCAAATCGGCGGCGGCGGCGATCACCGGTACAAACGCATTGTAATAAACGAGTTACAGGGACGGCTCACAGCATCTTCACTACGACCAGCGTGAGGTCGTCGACGAGGTGGGCCTCGCCGAGGAACCCGTTCACGTCATCGAGGATGGCCTCCCCGAGGGCGGCCGCCGACTTCCGCGCGTGACGGGCGACCTGCTCCTGCAGCCGGGGGAGGCCGTAGTACGCCTCCCCGCGGTTGGCCTCGGTCACGCCGTCGCTGTGGAAGACGAGGACGTCCCCGGGCTGGAGGGAGACCGTGGCCTCCTCGTAGGTCGAGCCGTCGAGGGCACCCAGGGGGAGGCCGGCCACTTCCAGGGGCACCGTCCGGCCCTCCGCCGCCCGGTGGTGAAGGGGGTAGGGGAGGCCGGACCCGGCCACGGTGAGCCGGCGCTGGGGGAAGTCGAAGAGGGCGTACTGCAGCGCGCAGAAGAACCCCTCGACGCCGCGCCGCCGCAGCGTCCGGTTGACGCGGTCGAGCAGGTCGGCCGGGTGGCGCCGCTCGAAGGCCCGCGTGCGCACGGCGCCCGACGCGAACGCCCCGTAGAGGGCGGCGGCCACTCCCTTGCCCGACACGTCGCCCACGGCCAGGCCCAGCTTCCCGTCGCCGAGGTCGTAGAAGTCGTAGAGGTCCCCCCCCAGCTCCTGGGCGGGGAGGAAGTGCGCGGAGGCCTCCCATCCCTCGCCCGCGGGGTTGCCCTCGGGGAAGAGGCCGTGCTGGACGTCGCGGGCCAGGCTCAGCTCCCGGTGGAGGCGGTCGTCGCGGCGGAACAGCTCCTCGTAGAGCCGCGCGTTCTCGATGGCCACCGCCACCATGCCGGCCAGGGGGGTGAGCATCTTGACGTGCTCCTCGCTGAAGCGGCTCACCTCGCGCGACTCGAGGTCGAAGACCCCGACCACGCGGTCCTTGTAGACGAGCGGCACCACCAGCTCGGAGCGCGCCTCGGGGATGACGGGCAGGTAGCGCGGGTCGTGGCGCACGTCCGCCACCAGGATGGGGGCCTTGGCGCGGGCGGCCGCCCCCGTCAAACCCTCCGCGAGCGGGATCCGCTCCTTGCTCGCCCACTTGTAGTACGGCACCGCCTTGCGCAGGACCAGCTCCCCGGCGGCCTCGTCCAGGAGGAGGATGCCGAAGATCTCGTAGTCGATGACCCGCTTCACCTCCTCCGCCACCCGTGTCAGGAGGTCGTCGAGGTCGAGGATGGAGGCGATCTCCCGGGCGATGTCGTGCAGCGTGGCCAGGGTGTTCGCGTACCAGCGGACCTCGCGGAACAGGGTGGCGTTCTCGATGGCCACCGCCAGGTGGCCGGCCAGCACCTGCAGCGCCGTCACCGCCTCCGAGGTGAAGGCGGCGGGGTCGGGCCCCTCCACGTTCAGCACGCCGACGAGCCGGTCGCGGTGCAGGAGGGGCAGGGCCAGCTCCGCCCGCACGCCCTCGTGCACGCGGATGTAGCGCGGGTCATCGTCCACGTCGGGCAGGAAGATGGGCTCGCGGCCCTCGGCGGCCGAGCCCACGATGCCCTCCCCTGGTCGGATGAGGATGCGGGACGGCTCGTCCGGACCGTATCCCTCCACGAAGGCGGGGGCCAGGAGCCCGTCCCGGCGGGGCAGGAAGATGTCGAGGACCTTGTAGCGGGGCAGCAGCCGCCGCAGCTCGCGCGCGATGGCGGGGAACAGCTCCTCCGGGTCGCGCAGCGCCCCCAGCTCTTCGATGATGGGCAGGAGATCGGCCAGGACCTTGCTGGAGACGTTCTCGGCCCGGCCGGCGGACGGCACGCCGGCGCATCCTATCACGCGGCTGCGCGCGCCCCCGCGATGCGGCTACACTCGCCCTGTGACGGGCGCGCGCCGGCTTCCCCTCGAGCTGGAGGACATCAAGGCCATCCTTCCCCATCGCTATCCCTTCCTGCTCGTGGACCGTATCCTCGAGCTGGAGGAGGACCGCCGCGTGCTCGGGGTGAAGACCGTCGCCTCCGACGAGCGGTACTTCATCGCCGGTCCGGGCGGGCGGCCGGTGCTGCCCGCGTCCATCCTCACCGAGGCCATGGCCCAGGCGGGCGCCGTCCTGATCCTCTCGAAGCCGCAGAACAAGAACCGTCTCATCTACTTCATGGGCATCGACCGCGTTCGCTACCGCCTCCCCGTGCGCGCGGGCGACGTGGTGCACCTGGAGGGGACCGTGATCCGCCTGCGCGCGAAGATGGGCAGCCTGCGCGGCCGCGCCCTGGTGGATGGCCGGGTGGCCTGCGAGGGACAGATGACCTTCGCCCTGGGCGACGCGCCGCCGGCCCCCGTCGCCTGAGGGGCCGGGCCTCGCGCGGCACGCGGAGAGCGCAGGGCGGCGCGCCGGGCCGGCGGGGGGGCGCGGGCCACGGCCGCGGCGGGCTTGCCGCGGCGCCCGCGGGCACGGTGTCGCTGGCGCGCGCTCTCTCCAAGTTCGGCGTGTGCTCGCGAAAGCAGGCGGCGGACTGGGTCGCCGCCGGCCGCGTGGCCGTGGACGGCAGGGCGTGCCTCGATCCTCGCGCCCGCCTCGATCCCCGGCGGCGGAAGGTCACCGTGGACGGCCACGCCGTCGGCGACCTGCAGGAGGTGGTGGTCATCGCCCTGCACAAGCCGCCCGGGTACGTCACCTCGCGCGCCGAGCCGGGGGGCCGGCCGGTGGTGTACGACCTGCTCTCGGACTTCGGGGGCTGGGTGTTCCCGGTGGGACGCCTGGACCGGGACTCCGGCGGGCTCCTCATCCTGACCAACGACCATCGCCTCGGCCAGCGCCTCACCGACCCCGCCGCCCACGTGCCCAAGACCTACCACGCCCGCGTGCGCGGGACGCCCGACGCGGAGGCCCTGCGCGCGCTGCGGGAGGGCGTGCCCCTGGAGGACGGCGTCACGCGCCCGGCGCGCGTGCGTGCCCTGGGCACCGACCGCCGCGGCGGGAGCTGGCTGGAGATCGTGCTCACCGAGGGGCGGAACCGCCAGGTGCGGCGCATGTGCGCCGCGGTGGGACACGAGGTGCAGGAGCTGGTGCGGGTGGGCATCGGGCGCTTCCTCCTCGGCGACCTGCCCGCGGGCCGGTGGCGGCGCCTCCGCCCGCCCGAGGTGCAGGCGCTGGGCGCACGCGGACGGGGTGTAGCATCCGCGCCATGATCACGCTCCTCCTCCTCGCCGCCGCCGCCGCTCCCGCTCCCGACGCCGCCATACGCAAGGCCACGGACGCGCTCGCCCCCGCGCTGGTGGAGACGCGGCGCGACATCCACCGCCATCCCGAGCTGGGCAACCGCGAGCAGCGCACGGGAAGGCTGGTGGCGGATCGCCTGCGCGCGCTGGGCCTGGAGGTGAAGTACCCCGTGGCCCTCACGGGCGCGGTGGGCATCCTGCGCGGCGGCCGGCCCGGGGGGGTGGTGGCCGTGCGCGCGGACCTCGACGCCCTGCCCATCGAGGAGCGCAACGACGTCCCCTACAAGAGCGAGAACCCCGGGGTGAAGCACGCCTGCGGCCACGACGCGCACACCACCATCGTGCTCGGCGCGGCCGAGGTCCTCGCCGGCCTCCGGGCCCAGCTCCCGGGGACGGTGGTCTTCGTCTTCCAGCCCGCGGAGGAGGGACCGCCGGAAGGGGAGGAGGGCGGGGCGCCCCTGATGATCGCGCAGGGCGTGCTGGACGCCCCGCGCATCCAGGCCATGTACGGGCTGCACGTGGATCCGTCCCTGGAGGTGGGGACGGTGGGATGGTCCATCGGCCCGATCTTCGCCAGCTCCGACCGCTTCGTGGTGGAGGTCGAGGGCCGGAAGACGCACGGCGCCTATCCGCACACGGGGCTGGACCCGGTGCCGGTGGCGGCGGAGATGGTGCAGGCCCTGCAGCTGATCGTCTCGCGCCAGATCGACGCCCAGAACCCGAAGGTGCTGACCATCGGCTCCATCCACGGCGGGAACCGCTTCAACATCGTGGCGGACAAGGTGGTGCTGGAGGGCACCATCCGCACCCTGGACGCCGCCGTGCGCACCGGCCTCAAGGAGCGCATGCAACGCACGGTGCAGGGGGTGGCCGCCGCCCACGGCGTGGCCGCGCGCCTGCGCTTCGTGGGCGAGGGCAACCCGCCCACCCTGAACGAGCCCGCGCATACGCGGGCCTCCGTGCCCAGCCTGGAGCGGGTCTACGGGAAGGACCGCGTCTTGGAGGTCCGGCCGCAGATGGGGGCGGAGGACTTCTCCGCCTTCGCGGAGCGGGTCCCCGCGCTCTACGTCAAGCTCGGCGTGCGCAACGAGGCCCGCGGCATCACGGCCATGATCCACACCGAGGACTTCGACATCGACGAGGCCGCCCTGCCCCTCGCCGTGCGCGCGGTGAGCACGCTGGTCTGGGACTACCTCGCGCGCACCAGGCCCTAGCCGGCCGCGGGAGCCACCGCCTCCGCCGCTCCGCGCAGCTCCTGGTCCTTGTACTGGAGCTGGTACAGCGTCCAGTAGAGCCCCCGGTGGCGCAGCAGCTCCTGGTGCGTCCCGCGCTCGTGGATGCGCCCCTTGTGCATGACCAGGATCTCGTCCACGTGCTGCACGGTGGAGAGCCGGTGGGCGATGACGATGGCGGTGCGGTCGCGCAGCAGGGTGCGCAGGGCGTCCTGGATGAGGGCCTCCGTCTCCGTGTCCACGGAGGAGGTGGCCTCGTCCAGCACGAGGATGCGCGGGTCGTGGGCCAGGGCGCGCGCGAAGGCCAGGAGCTGCTTCTGGCCCACGGACAGGGAGGCCCCCCGCTCGCGCAGGACGGTGCCGTAGCCCTCGGGGAGGCGCTCGACGAAGCGGTGGGCGTGCACCAGCCGCGCCGCCTCGCGCACGCGCTCGTCGGAGATGGGCGAGCCCAGGCGGATGTTCTGGGCCACGGTGCCGTGGAAGAGGTGGGGGTCCTGCAGCACCACGGCGATGGAGGAGCGCAGCTGCCCGGGGTCGAGGAGGCGGACGTCCACCCCGTCGAGGGTCACCCGCCCCTGCTGCACGTCGTAGAAGCGCGCGAGCAGGCTGATGACGGTGGTCTTGCCCGAGCCGGTGGCCCCCACCAGGGCCACGCTCCTTCCGGGCGCCACGGCGAAGCTGACGTCGTGGAGGACGGGCTCCCCCGTCGTGTAGGCGAAGGAGACGCCTTCGAAGGCCACCGCGCCCTGCACGCGGGCCAGCACGCGCGGCGCGGCCGGCGCCTCCACCGCCACCGGGGTGTCGAGGAGGGTGAAGATGCGCTCGGCGGAGGCCATGGCCGCCTGCAGGATGTTGAACTTCTCGGAGAGGTCGGAGATCGGCCGCCAGAACCGCTCGGTGTACTGCACGAAGGCCACCAGCACGCCCAGGGTCAGGGCCCCCTCCAGCACCTGCGCCCCGCCGTAGAGGAGGATGAGGGCCACCGCCACCGCCGCCAGCAGGTCGACGGCCGGATAGAAGACGGCATAGTAGAAGATCGAGCGCACGTTGGCGTCCGCGTGCTCGCGGTTGATGGCGGCGAAGCCGGCGCGGTTCCTCTCCTCGCGGCGGAACAGCTGGACCACGGTCATGCCCACCAGGTTCTCCTGGAGGTAGGCGTTGAGGCGCGCCAGCGCCTTGCGCACCTCGCGGAAGGACTGGCGCGAGCCGCGGCGGAACCAGTTGGTGACCAGGAAGAAGAAGGGCAGGACGGCGAAGGTGACCAGGGCCAGCCGCCAGTCCAGGGCCACCATGACGCCCATGATTCCCAGCAGCGTGAACAGGTCGCCGAACACCGTCACCACCCCCGAGGTGAAGAGCTCGTTGACGGCGTCGACGTCGGTGGTCACCCGCGTCATGAGCCGGCCCACGGGGTGGCGGTCGAAGTAGCCGACGTGCAGGCGCTGCAGGTGCCCGTAGATGGAGCGCCGCATGTCGTACATCACCCGCTGGCCCGTCATCTGCAGCACGTAGACCTGGCCGAAGCGCACGACGAAGGCGAGGAGGAGGGCGGCCAGGTAGAGGCCGGCCAGGCGGAGGAGGCCGTCGGCGTCGCCCACGGCCAGGTGGCGGTCGATGGCCACCTTGGTGAGGTAGGGCCCCACCAGGTCCAGGAGGGCCTGGAGCACGATGAGCACGAAGGAGACGAGGACGGCGGCCTTGTAGGGGCGCAGGTAGAGGAGCAGGCGCAGGAGCAGCGCCCGGTCGTAGGCGGGGGCGACGGGATCGTCCTCGCCGGCGGCGCTCAGGCCGTCTTCTCCATCTCGTCCTGCAGCAGCTGCCGCCGCTGGAGGTCGGCGTAGAAGCCGCCCGCGGCCAGGAGGTCGGCGTGGGTGCCCTGCTCCACGATGCGGCCTTCGCGCAGGACCACGATGTGGTCGGCTTCCTTCACGGTGGAGACGCGGTGCGACACGAGGAAGGTGGTGCGCGTGCGCATGACCGCGCGCAGCCCGGCCAGGATCTCCTCCTCGGTGTGGGTGTCCACCGCGCTGAGCGCGTCGTCGAGGATCAGGATGCGCGGGTCCACGGCGAGGGCGCGCGCGAGGGCGGTCCGCTGCTTCTGGCCCCCGGAGAGGGTGATGCCGCGCTCGCCCACCATGGTCTCGTAGCCGGCGGGGAAGCCGGCCACGTCGGGGGCCAGGCGGGCCACTTCCGCCGCCGCCTCCACGCGGGGGGAGGCCGCCGCGTCGTCGCCTCCATCCGCGCGCCGCCGCAGGCCGAAGGCCACGTTGTTGCGGATGGTGTCGGAGAACAGGAAGCTTTCCTGCGGCACGACGCCCACCGCCCCGCGCAGGTCGGAGAGGGCGTGCTCGCGCACGTCGCGGCCGTCCACCAGCACCGTCCCCGGGGGAGGGTCAAACAGGCGCGCCACCAGGCTGACCAGGGTGCTCTTGCCCGCGCCCGTCGGCCCCACGATGGCCAGCGTGGACCCCGCGGGCACGCGCAGGCTCACGTCGTGCAGGACGGGGACGTCGTCGTAGGCGAAGGTGAGGGAGCGGAACTCCACCTCGCCCCGCAAGGGGACGCCGGTGGGGGCGCTCCCCTCCGCGATCCCCACGGGGGCGTCGAGCATCTCCAGGATGCGCGCCATGCTCGCCTCGCCGCGCTCGAAGAGGTTCACCACCCAGCCCAGCGCGATCATCGGCCAGTGCAGCATGCCCAGGTAGACGCCGAAGGCCACGAACTCGCCCAGGCTGATGGCGCCGCCCACCACCATGCGCCCGCCCACCCAGAGCACGGTGACCGCCCCCAGCCCCATGAGGAGCTGGATGCCCGGATACAGGCTCCCGAACATGCGGATGAGGGCGCGGTTGCGGCGCAGGTACTCCGCGTTGGCCTCCTCGAAGCGCGCCTGCTCGTGGGCCTCCTGCGCGTATGCGCGCACCACGCGCGCGCCGGAGAGGTTCTCCTGCACGAGGGCGCTGATCTCGGAGAGCTGCTCCTGCACCCGCTCGAAGCGGTCGTGGATGCGGCGGCCGAAGTGGCGGACGAGCAGCGAGACCAGGACCAGGGGGAGGAGGGCGAGGCCGAGCAGGGCGGGGGAGATGGTGAGCATGAAGGCCACCGTCCCCACGAAAGTGGCCAGCGTGTTGGCCGTGTACATGATGCCGGGCCCCACCACCATGCGCACCGCGGAGAGGTCGTTGGTGGCCCGGCTCATCAGGTCGCCCACGCGCTGCGCCTGGTAGTAGGCGGGAGGCAGGCGGGTGAAGTGGGCGAAGACGTCCGCGCGCAGCTCGTACTCGATCTCGCGGCTGACCGAGATGATCTGCATGCGCATGAGGTAGCGGAAGGCGCCCTCCAGCACCACCACCCCCACGATGGAAGCGGCGTACAGGTAGAGCTTGGCCCGCGTGACCTCGCGCTGGAGGTCGTCGATGGCGTAGCGCAGGACCCAGGGCGAGATCACGGAGAGGGCGGTGGTGACGACGAGGCAGGCCATCCCCGCCCCCAGCACGCGGCGGTGGGGGGCCAGGTAGGGGATCAGGCGGCGCAGGGCGGCCAGCGGCCCGCGGGCGGAGGAAGGAACGGCGGCGGTCACGGCGGGCCTACGGCGGAGCCGGACGCCTCAGGCGCGGCGGCGCGAGGCGCGGCGGCGGGAGAGCCGCGCCGCGGCCCGCCGCCGGCGGTCCAGCTCCTGGCTGGCCTCGAGCAGGTGGGGGAGGTTGCGCTTCTCCCAGTCGAGCGACTGACGGTGCCATGGGTAGCGCGCCTCCGCCTCCCGGAAGGCGCGCGAGTGGTAGACGGTGCGCCCCAGCCGGTCGGGGACGCCGCCCAGGTGGTGGTGCAGCATCTCGTGGTAGACGACGCTCTCCAGGAAGTAGCGGGGCACGTCGCGCCGGTCCAGCACGGGATGGATGCGGATGAGGCCGAGGACGGGGTCGTAGCTGCCGAAGGTGAGGCCGCCTCGCCGCGCGCGCCCGCTGCCCCGGCCCCAGGTGATGGGCACGCGCAGCCGGGAGTCGAAGAAACGGCCGTTGAGGGAGGCGAAGACGTCGGTGAGGTCGTAGGCCTCGCCCGCGGACACGAGCGGGGGAAGCGCCCGCGTCACCTTGCGCACGCGGTGCAGGTTCTCGTTCATGAATCGGCGCACCGCGCCGTCCGCGCGCCGGCTGCTGCGGCGCAGCCCGCCGGCCACCGCGCGCACCACGGGAGGCGGCGCGTAGAGGAACATGCGGTGCAGCCGCAGGAGCACCGTGCCCGCCTTGCGCCGGAAGGAGAGCAGCACCGAGCGGTTCTCGGTCAGGGTCAGGGCCACGGGGCGATGCGCTTCCTTGCTCAGCGCGGCCTGGAGGCTGGCGACGCTCCACGGCGGCGGCTCCTCGAAGGGGAGCGGGAGTTGGCGGGCGGACTGTCGGGCGGCCGCACCCATGGAAGCCGGAGAGAGCATGGAGCAAGGCGCAGGAGAGGTCAAGGCCGCGCGGCGCCGCGCGCGGCCGCGCGTGAGCGCCGTCACCTCTTCTGTCCCATGGGCACGTAGTACTGCGTGCCGCGGCCCATCTGGCGCACCTGCCGCACGAGGTCCTCGAGCTCCGCCCCGCCCTGCGCGAAGTCCACCTCCGCGGTGTTGACCACCAGCAGGGGCGTCTGCGTGTAGTGGAAGAAGTAGTGGTTGTAGGCGCGGTTCACCTCCGCCAGGTACTCCTCGGAGAGCTGGCGCTCCTCGGGGCGGCCGCGCTGGCGGATGCGCCGCGACAGCACCTCGGTGGGGGCCTGCAGGTAGACCACGAGGTCGGGCCGCGGCACGCCCTCCGCCAGCACCGTGTAGAGCTTCTCGTAGACGAGCAGCTCGCTGTCCTCGAGGTTGAGGTAGGCGAAGACCTTGCTCTTCTCGAAGGTGTAGTCGACCAGGGTGCAGGGCGAGAAGAGGGCGCCCTGGCGCAGGCCCTGGAGCTGGCGGTGCCGCGAGAGCAGGTAGAAGAGCTCCACCTGGAAGGCCGCCCCCGCGCGGCCGTCGTAGAAGTCCTTCAGGAACGGGTTCTGGCTCCATTCCTCGAGCACGGTCTGCGCGCCCAGCTGCTCGGCGAGCAGGCGCACCACGCTCGTCTTTCCCACGCCGATGACGCCTTCCACCGCCACGTGGGCGAACTTCACGGGCAGACCGGGGGCGCGTGGCGCACCACCGCCGCGGTGTCGGGACAGCGCTCGCGCAGCTCGCGCACGGTGAGACCGCTCACGGGATGGCGCCGCCGCGGGTCCAGCTCCTCCAGGGGAACGAGCACGAAGCGCCGCTCCGGCAGGCGCGGGTGGGGCAGGCGGAGGAAGGGCGTGTCGCGCACGTCGTCGCCGTAGAGGAGCAGGTCGAGGTCGAGGGTGCGCGGCCCGTGGCGCTCCAGGCGCCGGCGCCCGAGCTCGCTCTCCACCTCCAGGAGCGCGCGCAGCAGCTCCTCGGGCCCGAGCGACGTTTCCGCGCGCACCACCGCGTTGACGAACCAGCCCTGCGGGGGGCCGCCCACCGGCTCCGTGAGGTAGAGGGAGCTGCCCGCGCGCACGGGTGCCCCGCGCAGGGCGAGGCGGCGGCACGCCTCCCGCAGCGTGCCCTCGCGGTCGCCGAGGTTGGAGCCCATGCCGATGAACGCGTCCGGGATCACGGGGACGAGGCTCAGGTTATCCCATACCGTGGGGCTTGCTAAGGCGGGGCCGCGCGCGCCTTGACACCGCCGCCTCCGCGCACGGATACTGAACGGCCGTTCAATGAGCGGGGGCGCGATCCACCCTCGTCCCTCCGCTAGACTGGCGGGCATGGCGCGAAAACGCAGCGACGACAAGCCCCAGCGCATCCTGCAGGCCGCGGTGAAGGTCTTCGCCCGCAAGGGCTACCACGGGGCCAAGGTCTCGGAGATCGCGCGCCGGGCGGACGTGGCCGACGGGACCATCTACCTCTACTTCCGCAACAAGGAGGACGTGCTCGTCCGCCTCTTCGACGAGGTGATGACCGAGCACCTGGTCAAGGCCCGGCGCGAGCTCGCCCCCATCCGCGGGGCGGCCGCCCGCCTGCGCGCCATTGCCCTGCACCACCTGCGCCTGCTGGGCTCCAACCGCGACCTGGCCGTCGTCTTCCAGGTGGAGCTGCGGCAGTCCACCAAGTTCATGGAGCGCTTCACCGCCTCCTGGCTGCAGGACTACTTCGCGCTGGTGGGGCAGATCATCGAGCAGGGCCAGAAGGAGGGCGTCCTGCGCAGCGATCTCCCGCGCAAGCTGGCCACCAAGGTGCTGTTCGGGGCCCTGGACGAGATGGTGACCTCCTGGATCATCGGCGGCAAGGACTATGATCTGGCCGGCCTGGCCGCGCCCGTCGTCGATCTCTTCTTGAACGGCGCCGCCGTCCGCGGCCGTCCGGCGGGCCGACGGCCTTCCCACGCCGGCAGGAGGTGACCATGGAATCTGGCAAGGATCCCCGGACCCTCTGCGACCTCTTCTACGACTCCGTGGACGGGTTCCGCAAGCCCGCGCACCTGAAGTTCAAGGAGGGCGGGGTCTGGAAGGACATCAGCTCCGACCAGCTGCGCACGATGGTGGAGGAGCTGTCCATGGGGCTCCGCCAGCTCGGGGTCGAGAAGGGCGACCGCGTGGCCATCCTCTCGGAGAACCGGCCGGAGTGGGCCATCACCGACCTGGCCACCCTGGTGGCGGGGGCGGTGGACGCGCCCATCTACCCGAGCCTGACCCCTGACTTCGTCCTGTACATCCTCAACGACAGCGAGGCCAAGGTCTGCGTGGCCTCCACCTCCGCGCAGCTCCGGAAGCTGGCCGAGGTGCGCGGCCAGACCCCGCACCTCCAGCACGTGATCCGGCTGGACGCCGGCGCCGAGCCCGCGGAAGGCACGCTGTCCCTCGAGGAGGTGAGGGCCATGGGCCGCGCCGCCCTGGCCGCCGAGCCCGGCGCCGTACGCGCGCGGGCGGCGGAGACCAAGCCGGAAGACCTGGCCACCTTGATCTACACCTCCGGCACCACCGGCGAGCCCAAGGGCGTCATGCTGACCCACGCCAACCTGGTGTCCAACGTGCTCGGGGCCGCCTCCACCTTCCAGGGCCAGATGGGGCCCGGGGACGTCGCGCTCTCCTTCCTCCCCCTGTGCCACGTGTTCGAGCGCATGGGCGGCTACTACCTGATGCTTTACTACGGGGTCACCATCGCCTACGCGGAGGGCGTGGAGCAGGTGGCGGCCAACATGGGCGAGGTGCAGCCGGCGGTCATGTGCTCGGTGCCGCGCCTCTACGAGAAGATGTACGCGCGCATCAACGAGAAGGTGGCCTCCGACCCCCCCAAGAAGCAGAAGATCTTCCGCTGGGCGCTCGGCGTGGGGCGCGAGGTGTTCGCCCACCGGGTGAACAAGACGTCGCCGCCCCTGCTCCTGCGCCTCAAGCACGCGGTGGCGGACAAGCTGGTGTTCGCCAAGATCAGGCCCGCACGGGCGGCAAGCTGCGGCTCTTCGTGTCCGGGGGCGCTCCCCTCAGCCGCGAGATCGCGGAGTTCTTCGGCGCCGCCGGCCTGACCATCCTGGAGGGCTACGGGCTGACCGAGACCTC
>DATBIO010000221.1:0-24922 GCA_036556965.1 Vicinamibacteria bacterium | reverse complement strand
CCTGGTCCCTGCCTGGCGCGCCGCCGCCATCGACCCCGCCTCCGCGCTGCGCTCGGAGTAGCGCGCCCCGGGCCGTCGCCGCGAATGGCGACCTGGAATTGGGGCAACATTCGCGGCACGTGCGCGTACTCGGCCAGCTCGCGGCCCTGCTCGCGCCCCCGGACGACGCGCTCCTGGAGGCGGCCGCCGGGGGCGAGCGGCTGATCGCGGCCATCCGGCTCGTGTTCTTCGCCACCCTGAGCCTGGTCCCGATCATCATCCTCGCCGCCTGGCCGGACAGCCCCACGGAGGTCTGGATCGGCCTCGTGGCCGCGGTGCTGGGGCTGCTCGTCTCGCTCGTCATCGCGCGCATGGTGCGGCGCGGCCAGGACATCCCCGGGCTCCCCTTCCTCACCAGCGCCTTCGACGTCACGCTGGTGACGGCCACCCTCGCCAGCTTCGCGGTGGCCGGCCGGCCCCTCATCGCCGTGAACAGCATGGTGGTGTGGGAGATCTACATGCTGCACATCCTGGCCACCTGCCTGCGCTTCGACCTGCGCCTTTGCTTCGCCACCGGCGCCCTGGCCGTGGCCGAGTACGCGGCCCTGCTGGCCTGGATCGTCACCCGCTGGGACCTGCCGCGGGGCGACCTGGCCTTCGGCCAGAACGTGTTCAACTGGCCCATACAGGCCGGCCGCCTCATCCTCCTGGTGGCGGCCACCGCCCTGGCCGCGGGCATGGTCCTGCGCACCAAGCGCCTGATGCACGTGTCCGGCACCGACCGCCTGACCGGCCTCGCCAACCGCGCCTACTTCGAGGAGCGGCTGGCCGCGGAGGTCGCGCGCGCCGGGCGCACGGGCCGGCCGCTGACGCTGGCCTTCCTGGACCTCGACCGCTTCAAGACCGTCAACGACAGCTTCGGCCACGCCACCGGCGACCTCGCCCTGCGGCACGTGGCCCGCCTGCTGGTCGAGGAGAGCCGGAAGGAGGACGTGATCGCGCGGTGGGGCGGAGAGGAGTTCGTGCTCGTGCTGCCCGACACGGACCTGGCGGGCGGCCACGAGCAGGCCGAGCGCGTGCGCCGCCGCGTCGCCGCCTCGCCCATGGCCACGCGGCAGGGCCTGGTCCTGCTCGCCCTGAGCGCCGGCTGCGCGGCCTTCCCCGCGGAGGGGGGGGACGCCGCGGGGCTGCTGGCGGCGGCGGACCGCCGCCTCCTGGCCGCCAAGCGCGGCGGCCGCAACCGGGTGGTGAGCGCGGACGAAGCGCCGCCGCCGGGGCCGCCGCCGTAGAATCGCCGCTCGCATTTCCCGGAGGGCCCCATGGAACGCCGCGGATTCCTGCAGGCGCTGGGCGCGATCGCCCCCCTGGGGGCGCTGCCCGCGCCCCTGCTCGCCGCCCTCGCCGAGGCGCCGCCCCGGCGCGCCGCGCGGCTGGTCGAGCGCTTCCTCTGCGGCGCCGAGCCGGCCACGCCGGACGACTCCCTCTTCGCGCGCGACCCCGAGGCCTATTGGGCGCAGGTCCGCCGCCAGTTCACCTTCGAGCCGGGGTACGTGTACCTGAACAACGGCACCATCGGATCCATGCCCCTGCCCGTGCTGCGCGCCTTCTTCGAGGCCGCGCTCACGGACGCCCGCCTGGAGGTCACCCACGACGACCCCGAGGAGTACCCGCTCTGGGGCTACGGGCCGTGGAACCAGTACCGGGCGCCGGTGGCGCAGCTCGTCAACTGCGCGGTGGAGGAGCTGGCCCTCACCCGCAACGCCACCGAGGGCCTGAGCTGCGTGGCCAACGGCCTCGACCTGTCCGCGGGCGACGAGGTGCTGACCACCGACCAGGAGCACCCCAGCGGGATCAGCCCCTGGCTGCTGAGGGCGCGCCGGCACGGCGTGGTGGTGAAGCAGGTTGCCCTCCCGCTGCCTCCCACCAGCGACGACGACCTCGTCGAGCGGTTCGAGGCGCAGCGCACGCCGCGGACCCGGGTCCTCTTCTTCAGCCACATCACCAGCCCCACGGGCACGGTGCTGCCCGCGGCGCGGCTGTGCGCCTGGGGGCGCGCGCACGGCCTCCTCACCGAGGTGGACGGCGCCCACGCCGTGGGCCAGCTGCCCGTGGACGTGAAGGCCATCGGCTGCGACGTCTACGTCTCCAGCCCGCACAAGTGGCTGCTGGCCCCGCCGGGCTGCGGGCTCCTCTACGTGCGCGACGAGGTCATCGACCGCATCTGGTCCACCATGGCCACCGGGGGCTGGGACGACCGCTCGCTGCGCGCGGGCCGGTTCCAGCAGTTCGGCTCCACGGGCGCGGCGCTGCTGGCCGGTCTGGCCGCGGCCGTGGAGTACCGGCGCGCGCTGGGGACGGAGCGCGTGGAGAGGCGCCTGCGCGAGCTGCACGCGTACCTGAAGGGGCAGGTCCGGGCGGTGCCGGGGGCGGAGGTCCGTTCCGCGCCCGGCGCGGACTACACCGCCGCCCTGCTCTGCGTGGACTTCGCCGCCCTCGACCGCCCCGCCCTGCAGCGGTGGATGGCCGCCAGGCACCGCATCCGCGTGCGCGGCACGGCGCCGCAGCGGCTGCGGCTGTCGCCGCACATCTACCACTCGCGCGCCGACCTCGATCGCTTCGTGGCCGCCATGGCGGAGTGGCAGGGCCGCCCGCGCACGGCCTGATCGCCCGCCCGGGAGGCGGGGAAGATGGGACTCTACGCGCGCCTCGTCGTGCCGCGCCTGATCAACCTGGGCATGCGCCAGGAGGGGGTCACCGCCCGCCGGGCAGTGATGATCCCTCGGGCCCGGGGGCGCGTGCTGGAGATCGGCATCGGCTCCGGGATGAACCTCCCTTTCTACGGGCCCGCGGTGACGCGCGTGGACGGGATCGACCCGTCGCCCGAGCTGCTCCGCCAGGCGGAAGCGCGGGCCCGGGCCGCGTCGTTCCCCGTCGTGCTCCACGAAGGCTCCGCGGAAGAGCTGTCTCTCGCCAGCCACAGCATCGACACGGCGGTCATGACCTGGACCCTGTGCTCGGTCCGATCGCCCCCGGATACGCTGCGCGAGCTGCGCCGCGTCCTCGTCCCCTCCGGCGTCCTCATCTTCGCGGAGCACGGGCTCTCGCCGGAGCCCGCGATCGCGCGGTGGCAGCACCGCCTCGACCCGGTGTGGCACCGGATCGCCGGGGGATGCCACCTGAGCCGCACGACGGACGACCTGATCCGGGCCGCGGGCTTCGACATCCGCGAGCTGGCCACCGGTTACCTGCCCGGACCGCGCGTGGCCGCGTGGGGGACCTTCATCTACCAGGGTCAGGCGACGCCGGCCTGAGCGGTGGCGAAGTGACCCCCGTGCCCGAGGACGACCGCGGCGTGGCCGCTCTCCTCGGGGGCGGGGCGTAGGCCGAGCGGCGCCGCGCGATGTAAGCTTCGCCTCCGCGCCATCGACCGCAAGGAGGAGCATGCGCCCACCCACCCTCCGGGCCGCCCTGCTGCCCGCTCTCGTTCTCGCCGGCGCCGCCCGCCCCGCGGCCCCGGCCCCGGCCCCGGCCACGCCCGCGGGTCCGGCCTACGCCGACGAGCTGTTCCAGGCCATGGAGTACCGGCTGATCGGCCCCTTCCGCGGCGGCCGTTCGACGGCGGTGGCCGGCGTCCGCCAGGACCGGCGGACGTTCTACATGGGCACCACGGGCGGCGGCGTGTGGAAGACCACGGACGGCGGGCTGACCTGGCGCAACGTCACGGACAAGGTGCGGGTGGACAAGGCGCCGCCCGCCCCGCGGCCCATGGGCGAGACGCCGCCCGCCGCCGAGGCGCCGAAGGCCGAGCCGCCGGTGCGCAAGGGCGATGCGCTCGGCAGCGCGTCGGTGGGGGCGGTGGCGGTGGCGCCCTCGGACCCGAGCGTGGTGTACGTGGGCATGGGCTCCGCCTGCATCCGTGGCAACGTCTCTCCGGGCGACGGCGTCTACAAGTCGACCGACGCCGGCGCCACCTGGACCCACGTGGGCCTGCGCGACGCGGGACAGATCGGACGCATCCAGGTCCACCCCGGCAACCCCGACCTCGTCTACGTCGCGGTGCTCGGGCATGCCTTCGGACCCGGCAAGACGCGCGGCGTCTTCCGCTCCCGCGACGGCGGGCGCAACTGGGAGAAGGTCCTCTACGTCGGCGAGAAGGCGGGCGCCGTGGATCTCTCCATGGAGCCGGACAACCCCCGCGTCCTCTATGCCGCCACCTGGGAGGCGCTGCGCCAGCCCTGGACCATGGTGAGCGGGGGGCCCGGGTCGGGCCTGTGGAAGACGACGGACGGGGGCGACACCTGGCAGCCGCTGACGGAGGGGCTGCCCCCGGGCAGCAAGGGGAAGATCGGGGTGGCGGCTTCGCCCGCGCGCCCGGGCCGCGTCTTCGCCCTCGTGGAGCACGCCGAGCAGGGCGGCCTCTACCGCTCCGACGACGGCGGCAGGTCGTTCCGCCTCGTGAGCGGCGACCGCAACCTCTTCACGCGCTCCTGGTACTACAACCACGTCTACGCCGACCCGAAGGACGCGAGCACGGTGTACGTGCTCAACGTGGCCTTCTGGCGCTCGGAGGACGGGGGTCGCACCTTCGCTCCCGTGCGCACGCCGCACGGCGACAACCACGACCTGTGGATCCATCCCGACGACCCCGAGGTCATGGTCGAGGCCAACGACGGGGGGGCCAACGTCACCACCAACGGGGGCCGCACCTGGACGGGCCAGGACAACCAGCCCACCGCGGAGATGTACCGCGTCACCGTGGACGACCAGTTCCCGTACTGGCTGTACGGCGGCCAGCAGGACAACACGGCGGTGGCCATCCCCAGCCGGGCGGCGGGGAGCGGCATCGGGCGCGACGACTGGTACGTGCCCGGCGGGTGCGAGAGCGCCACCGTGGCCGTGGACCCGCGCGATCCCAACATCACCTATGCCGGGTGCTACGGGGGATCCCTCGGCCGCTTCGACCGCCGCACGGGCGTCGAGCAGGAGGTCATGGTGTGGCCGCAGATGGCGGTGGGCCAGCGCGCCTCCGACCTCCGCTACCGCTTCCAGTGGAACACGCCCATCCGCGTGTCCCGCCACGACCCCTCCGTGCTCTACACCACCTCCAACCACGTCCACCGCTCGCGCGACGAGGGCCAGAGCTGGGAGGTGGCCAGTCCCGACCTCACCCGCAACGACCGTTCGCGCCAGGACTACTCGGGCGGCGCCATCAGCCGCGACAACACGGGGGTCGAGGTCTACGGCACGGTGTTCGCCTTCGAGGAGTCGCCCCACGCCCGGGGCGAGCTGTGGGCGGGCAGCGACGACGGCAGGGTCCACCTCTCGCGCGACGACGGACGCACCTGGAAGGACGTCACCCCCGCCGGCCTGCCGGAGTGGGGGACGGTGAACATGATCGAGCTGTCGCAGCACCAGCCCGGACGCGCCTTCGTCGCCGTCCACCGGTACCGCCTCGACGACTTCCGGCCCTACGTGTTCCGCACCGACGACCACGGCGCGAGCTGGGCCCTGCTCACGAGCGGCGCCAACGGCATCCCCGCCGCCCACTTCGTGCGCGTGGTGCGCGAGGACCCGCGCCGGCGCGGGCTGCTCTACGCGGGCACCGAGTTCGGAATGTACGTCTCCTTCGACGACGGGGCGCGCTGGCAGCCCTTCCAGCTCAACCTCCCCGTCACCCCCATCACCGACCTCGCGGTCAAGGACGACGACCTGGTGGTGGCCACGCAGGGACGCTCCTACTGGATCCTCGACGACCTGACGCCGCTCCACCAGACCAAGGCGGAGGTGGCGGCGGGCAAGGCCCACCTCTTCACGCCCCGGGCGGCGGTGGACGTCCTGGGGGTGGGCGGGTTCGGGGGACAGGGCCAGGCCCAGGGGCGGAACCCTCCCTTCGGCGCCGTCATCCACTACCTGCTCGGGGAGGACCTCTCGGAGAAGGGCAAGACCGAGGTGCGCCTCGAGATCCTGGACGGCGCGGGCCAGGTGTTGCGCGCGCTCTCCAGCCAGAAGGAGGAGCGGCAGGCGCCGAGCCTCTTCCGCCAGTACTTCCCCGAGCTCTTCGAGCCGCGCACGCTCAAGGCACGGAAGGGGCTCAACCGCTTCGTGTGGGACCTCCGCCTGGGCGACGCCGAGGTGGTGGACAAGGCCGTGCTCTGGGGATCGGCGGCCGGGCCCCGCGTGCCCCCCGGCGCCTACCAGGCGCGTCTCTCCGTGGGGGACTGGAGCTCCACCGTCTCCTTCGAGGTGCGCGCCGACCCGCGCAGCCGCGCCCGGGCGGAGGACCACGCGGCCCGCTACGCGCTGGCCCGCGACTCGTGGCGGGCGATCAACCGCGGCCACGCCGGGCTGCGCAA
Source organism: Vicinamibacteria bacterium (assembly GCA_036556965.1). Classification (GTDB taxonomy): domain Bacteria; phylum Acidobacteriota; class Vicinamibacteria; order Fen-336; family Fen-336; genus DATBIO01. The sequence continues at coordinate 18,590 of DATBIO010000221.1, read as the reverse complement.
GATCCACTCCGTGCGCCAGCAGGTGGACGACCTCGTGTCGCGCCTGGAGGCGGCGGGGCGCGGCGAAGGGGCGGCGGCGGCGGCGCGGCCGCTGAAGGAGAAGCTCACCGCGGTGGAAGAGCAGCTCTGGCAGCCGAAGAACAAGGCGAGCCAGGACATCCTCAACTTCACGCCCCAGATCGACAACCAGCTGCTCTACCTGATGGGCGTGGTGGACAGCGCGGAGGGCCGGCCCACCCGGCAGTCCCAGGAGCGGTTCGCCGAGCTCGACCGGGAGCTCACCGCCCACCTCGACCGGCTCGACCAGGCCCTGGCCACCGACCTGGCCGCCTTCACCGCCTTCGTGGCGGGCAAGGGCGTGGCGCCCGTCATCGTGCCCACGGGAGCGGTCCCGTGACGGGCGCAGGCGCCGTGGCCACGCCGGCCTTCCAGTCGTTGGCGGACATGTTCCTCTGGCGCGTGGCGGCCACGCCCGACGCGGAGGCGTTCTCCTTTCCCCAGGGCGACGGCTGGGAGCGCCTGTCCTGGCGGCAGGCGGGGGACCGCGTGCGTGCCATCGCCTGCGGCCTGGCCTCCCTCGGCCTGGAGCGGGAGCAGCGATGCGCCATCGTGTCCTCCACGCGGATCGAGTGGATCCTCGTGGACTTCGGCATCCTGACCGCGGGCGGCGCCACCACCACCATCTATCCCTCGAGCACCGCCGAGGAGTGCGCCTACATCCTGCGCGATTCCGCGGCCACGGTGGCCTTCGTGGAGAACGAGGCGCAGCTGGCCAAGCTGCGCGGGCAGCGCGACGCGCTGCCCGACCTGCGCACGGTGGTGCTGATGGAGGGAGCGGCGCCGCCGGAAGCGGGGACCCTCACCCTCGCGGAGCTGGAGGCGCGGGGCGCGGAGCGGCAGGCGGCGGCTCCGGGGTCGTACGAGGAGGGGGCGCGGGCCCTCCGCCCCGACTCCCTGGCCACCCTCGTGTACACCTCGGGCACCACCGGCCGGCCCAAGGGCGTCGAGCTCATCCACGACTGCTGGGTCTACGAGGCGGAAGCCATCGACGCCCTGCGCCTGCTGGCGCCGGAGGACCGCCAGTACCTCTGGCTGCCGCTCTCGCACATCTTCGGCAAGGTGCTGGAGGCGGCGCAGGTGCGCATCGGCTTCCCCACCGCGGTGGACGGCCGCGTGGACCGGATGGTGGACAACCTGCAGGTGGTGCGGCCGACGTTCGTGGCGGCGGTGCCGCGCGTCTTCGAGAAGGTGCGCAGCCGCGTGGTGACCACGGCCCAGGAGGGAGGGTCGGCGCGCTTCGCCGTCTTCAAGTGGGCCTTCGGCGTCGGCCGCGCGGCATCCGCTCGCCGCGCGCGTGGCCAGGGCGTGGGGCCGTGGCTGGCCGCGAGGCGCTGGATCGCCGACCGTCTCGTGTTCCGGAAGCTCCGCGCGCGCTTCGGCGGGCGCCTCCGCTTCTTCATCTCCGGCAGCGCCCCCCTCTCGCGCGAGGTGGCCGAGTTCTTCCATGCCGCCGGCGTGCTCATCCTCGAGGGGTACGGGCTCACGGAGTCGAGCGCGGCCACCTGCGTGAACCGGCCGGACCGCTACCGCTTCGGCACCGTGGGTCCGGCCCTGCCCGGCACGGAGCTGCGGGTGGCGCCCGCGGACGGCGAGGTCCTGATCCGCGGCCGGGGCGTGATGCGCGGTTACCACGGGCTGCCGGAGGCGACCGCGGAGGCGCTCGACGCGGAAGGGTGGCTGCGCACGGGGGACATCGGGACGGTGGACGATGAGGGCTTCCTCACCATCACCGACCGCAAGAAGGACCTCATCAAGACCTCGGGCGGGAAGTACATCGCTCCCCAGGCCATCGAGGGACGGTTCAAGGCGGCCTGCCCCTACGTCGCGCAGGTCCTCGTGCACGGCGACCGCCGCAAGTTCTGCTCGGCCCTGGTGACCCTCGAGCCCGAGGCCATCCGGGCCTGGGCCGCGGGCCACGGGCTCGGTTCCCTGTCCCTGGCCGAGCTGGCCGCCCACCCCCTGGTGAACGCGCTCATCCAGGGCCACGTGGACGAGCTCAACGCGAAGCTGGCCAGCTTCGAGACGGTCAAGAAGTTCGCCGTGCTGCCCGTGGAGTTCACGCCGGAGAGCGGCGACCTGACGGCCAGCCTGAAGCTCAAGCGGAAGCACGTCGAGGGCAAGTACGCGGCCCAGCTCGACGCCTTCTACGCGGAGGCCGGCGCCAGCGTCTGAGCGCCGCCCCCGGGGCGGGTCGGCCGCTCCAGGGAACCGCGGGCGGGCGCCCGCCGTAGATACCTTGTGGAACAAGATATGTGGTGCCACGAGGCGCAGCGATGAGCCTGGAGACCTGGCAGGAGCAGCTCCGGCGCGGCGGGCTCGAGCTGGCCGTCCTGCTCTGCCTGGCCGGGCGCGCCCGCTATGGGCTGGAGGTCATCCGCCACCTCCAGGAGGGCACCGACCTCGTGGTCACGGAGGGCACCCTCTACCCGCTCATGGCCCGGTTGACCGGCGAAGGCCTGCTCACGAGCGAGTGGCGCGAGGACCAGGGGCCGCACCCGCGGAAGTACTACACGCTCAGCGCGCGCGGACGCCAGCGGCTCGAGCAGATGAGCGGGCACTGGCGCGAGTTCACCGGCAAGATCGACCGTCTGCTGGAGGAGGCGAAGCGATGATGCTCAGCGAGGCGGGACAGGCGCGCGTGCGCGGGTATCTCTACGTGCTCGAGCGTTCCCTGCGGACCTTCCAGTCCGTGGAGGCCGCGCGCGACGCCACGCGCGAGGTGGAGTCGCACATCCGGGACCGCGTGGAGGAGGCGCCCGCGGAGCCGGACGAGCGCACCGCGCTGGAGGGGATCCTGGCCCGGCTCGGCACGCCGACGCGCGTGGCCCGCGCCTACTCCACCGAGCTGGCGGTGGACGAGGCCGTGGCCACGGGGCGCCTGGGCGCGGTGGCGCGCGCGGTGGGCCAGCTGGCGGCCACGGGGGTGACCGGCTTCCTGGGGGCGCTCGGCCTCTTCAGCGGCTACGCCATCGGGCTGGGCTTCGTGGCGGTGGCCGTGCTCAAGCCGATCTTCCCCGCCAACGTGGGCTTCATCTGGCGGAACGGCGTGCCCATGGCGCTGGGCGCCCACTTCAACCTGCCCCCGGGCACGGAGGTGCGCGGGGGCTACTGGGTCATGCTGTTCGCGCTGGCCGCGGGCATGCTGGTGCTGGTCCTGACGCACCGCGCGGCCCGGCGCTTCCTCGCCTGGTGGCGGTCGCGGCGCTCGGGCGTCTTCCCCTTCGACGGTCACGGCACCGGTCGGCCGCGGCCGGGGGCGTGAAGTGGCGGAGAGAGGGGGATTCGAACCCCCGGTGGAGTTGCCCCCACACATGATTTCCAGTCATGCCGATTCAGCCAGGCTCTCGCATCTCTCCGTTCGGCCGCCCGGGAACGCCACCGTCTCCGACCGCCTGCGCCGAAACCGCTAACGTACAGGAAACACGCCGCCTCCGCCATCGGCCGCTCATCGGCGTCCCGCCCTGCGCCCTGTGAGCCAGCGCACGGCGCGCGCGGCCCGGAAGTGATCGGCCTTGACCCCTCACCGCCGCGGGGCGTACGGTGACTCACCACCACGACCGCGGCGCCGCTGCGCGCACCGCGCGCAGGCGGGCGACGGGCGCCGCCCCCAGGCCGTTCCGGTCCGCCAAACGCGCGCAGCGGGTTGGCTCTCCCGAGGCGGAGAGGTCGCTCGGCCAGGAGAAGGCCCGATGATCAGGAACGAGAAGCTCGGCTTGCTGGACGAGTTCACCGGCGAGCGGCCCCGGCCGATGACGCCGGCCTCCCGGCCCCGGACGATCGTGATCCGCCAGGGCAGCACGTGGCTGCCCCTGGCCCTCCTCTGCCTGTGCGTCCTGCTGGCCGCCGTCGTCCTCCTGGGCCAGCGGGCCCTGCGGGAAATCGAGGCTCGGAGCCAGCGCACGACGGGCGCCATCGCCGGCGTCGAGCGCCGCCTCCAGGAGCTGGAGGCCGGCATGGGCTTCGACTCCCGGCGCCGCCGGCTGCTGCTGGGCATGCGCGACCACATCCTGCGCGCGAACCCGCGGGTGAGCCTGCACGACGCCTACCGCTACGCGCAGCTCGCTCTCGACGCCAGCGAGAAGTACCCCGCCGTGGACCCCCTCCTTCTGCTGAGCATCGGCATCGTGGAGAGCGGATACGACCCCCAGGCCACCAGCCGCGCCGACGCGCGCGGCCTGTACCAGATCTGGCCCTCCACCGGGCGCCTGCTGGTGCGTGCCCTCGGCTGGGAGTACGACGACGCCACCCTCTACGACCCCATGAAGAACACGGAGGCGGCCGCCCTCTACCTGGACATCCTGTTCGCCGCCTACCGCGACCCGCAGATGGTGCTGGCCGAGTACAACGGCGGTCCGCTGAACGCCGGCTACTTCCGCGCGGGGGTCGTCCAGCTGGCGGCGGAGACCAAGAACTACGTGCCGCGCGTGCTCGAGCTGCATCGCCGGCTCCGGGAGGAGTTCGCGGCGGCCACCGAGCCCGCGTCGCCCGGTACGGACGCGGACCCCCAGCGCGAGGGGAAGACCCTGGCCGGCGGGCGCGCCGCCCTCGCCGCGCCGCCCGCGCGGACGGCGGCGGAGACTCCGCCCGGCCCCGCCCGCCCTGCTCGCTGACCAGGTCGCGGCAGGGGCCCGTCCCCGTTCCTTCCGCGATCCGGCTCTTTGGGATAGTCTTGTTCGAGGGCCGGCCGCACGTGGACTCCGGCCCTGCGCGACGGGAGGCGCCGAACCCCGCCAGGCCCGGAAGGGAGCAACGGTCGGGCGATTCTCTCGTGTGCCGCAGGACCCCCGGAGTCCACGTGGGGCCGGTCCGTCGCTCCCCGCTTCGAACCACTACCCATGTCCTATCTCGTCCTTGCGCGCAAGTGGCGTCCCCAGACCTTCGACCAGGTGGTCGGGCAGGGGACGGTCACGCGCACCCTCAAGAACGCCCTGACCACGGGGCGCGTGGGCCACGCCTTCCTGCTCTCCGGCGCGCGCGGCGTGGGCAAGACCACCACCGCCCGCATCCTGGCCAAGGCCCTCAACTGCGCGAAGAGCGACGGGCCGACGGGGGAGCCCTGCGGCGAGTGCGCGCCGTGCCGGGAGATCGGGGCCGGCACCTGCCTCGACGTGCAGGAGATCGACGGGGCCACCCACAACGGGGTGGAGCAGGTGCGCGAGCTTCGGGAGAGCGCGCGCTACAACCCGGCCCGCGACCGCTTCAAGGTGTGGATCATCGACGAGGTCCACATGCTCTCCACGGGGGCCTTCAACGCCCTGCTCAAGACGCTGGAGGAGCCGCCGCCGCGGGTGAAGTTCATCTTCGCCACCACCGAGTACCACAAGATCCCCGACACCATCCTCTCGCGGTGCCAGCAGTACGACTTCCGCCTCATCCCCGCGCGCGAGCTGCTGGCGCACCTGAAGGAGGTCGCGGCGGGAGAGGGCATCGCCGTCTCCGACGAGGCGCTCGCCCGCATCGCGCGGGCGGCGGAGGGCAGCGCGCGTGACGCGCTCTCGCTCTTCGACCAGGTGCTGTCCTTCAGCGGCAGGGAGGTCCGGGACGAGGACGTCTCCGCCCTGCTCGGCCTCATCGACCGCGAGCTGCTGCTGGGGGCCACCCAGGCCGTGGCGGGGGGGGACAGCCTGGCCCTCCTCGAGCTGGTGGAGCGGCTGAGCGACTACGGGGCGGACTACCGCAACTACGCGCGCGAGCTGCTCCTGCACCTGCGCGAGCTGCTCCTGGTGAAGGTGGCCCCGGAAGGGAGCCGTCTCCTGGCCCAGGTCGTCCCGGAGGAGCGCGCGGCCCTGCAGCCGCTGGCCCAGGCCTTCTCCGAGGAGGACCTGCTGCGCATGATCGACGTGCTCGCGGACGCGGAGCAGGACCTGCGCCTGGCCCAGGACCCGCGCGTCACCCTCGAGCTCGCGCTCCTGAAGATGGTCCAGATGCGCCGGCTGCTGCCCTTCGCGGAGCTGGTGGAGCGCGTGGAGCGGCTGGGCGCGGGCGCTCCCGCCCCCGCGCGCACGGCCGACCCCGCCCCCGCGCGCACGGCGGCCCCCGCGGCCGCGCCCGGCCCCGCGCCGGCGACGCGGCCGTCCGCCGCCGAGCCTCCCCGCGACGAGCGCCGCGCCGGCGCTCCCGGGGGCAACGGCGCAACGGCGGCTCCCGCCGCGCCCGTGTCCGGGGCGGCGGAGATCCTGGCCGCCATGGGCGCGCAGGGACGCACCTCCCTCGGCCAGGCGCTGAGGGGCACCCACGCGCGCGAGGAGGGCGGCACCCTGGTGCTGGAGGTGCCCGCGGACTGGTTCGGCTTCGCCCAGACGCACCAGGACGAGTACGAGGCGCTGGCGCGCACGGTTGCCGGCCGGCCCCTCAAGGTGCGCGTGGTCGCCGCCGCTCCCGCGGAGCCCGACCCTCCCAGCGAGTCCGAGCAGAAGAAGCAGCGCATGGTGCAGGAGGCCACGTCCGATCACGCGGTGCAGGAGGCGCTCGACCTCTTCCGCGGGCGGGTGGTGGACGTGCGCGAGGCACGTTCGCGCGAGCAGGCAGGAGGTGGGTCTTGAACCCGTTCGGCAACCCCAAGCAGATGCTGAAGCAGATCCAGCAGATGCAGGAGAAGATGCAGCGCGACATCGCCGCCCTCGAGGTGGAGGCCAGCGCGGGGGGCGGCATGGTCAAGGTGGTCATGGACGGCAGCAAGGCCGTCAAGACCCTGACCCTGGACCCCGAGGTCGTGAGCAAGGACGACGTCGAGATGCTGCAGGACCTGATCGTGGCCGCGGTGAACGAGGCCGCGCGCAAGGTGGACGAGGCCGTCCAGGAGAAGATCGGCGGCCTCACCGGCGGGATGAAGATCCCCGGGCTGTTCTAGCCCCCGGGCCTTCCGCCCGGGCGGGGCGCTCCCCGCCCGGGAGCCGGCGGCTCAGGAGCCCAGCAGCGCCACTCCGCGCTCCTGCGCCTGCTTGCGGTAGGCCGCCACCTCGGACTCGAAGAAACGGCCCACCTCCTCCTGGAAGCGCGCGAGGTGCGCCTCGGCGCGCGCGACGTGCTCCATCTGGGTGGGGCTCGGCGGCGCCCACGAGGAGGTGACGTAGCTGCCTGCGTAGATGAGGGCGCTCCAGACGTCGGTCTCGGGCTGGATGCCCGGGGTCTCCGGTGACTGCCAGAGCTTCTTCTCCAGCTCCGTCAGCGCCTCGCCCAGCCGCGTCCCCGCCTTGATGAGGGGATCCGCGTCCACCACCTTCGCGTCGCGCTCGCCCTTGGCCTCGTGCGACTGGCGGACGCGGGCCTCCACCGCGGCCACGTCGTCGCGCGTCCGGCGCAGGCGCCACATGGCGTCCACCGCCGCGTCGCGCATGGCCGCCACCTTGCGCACCGCCTCCTCCCGCCGCTTCCAGTCGGCCTCCGTGTTCCTCGCGCGCGGGTCGGGCAGGACCGTCACCGGCTGCCGCCCCTCGTGGCCCCGGAAGCGCACGGTCACGGTGTAGGAGCCGGGGGGCAGCTCGGCCCCCGCGGGGTCCTCGTCGGGTGGAGGATCGTCCACGCCGCGCGGCGGCTGGCGGAAGGCGTCCCGACGCAGGTTCCAGCTCGCGCGGTTCACCCCGAGCCGCGCGGGGGCCTTGAACCGCCGGACCACGGCGCCGGTGGCGTCCGCCACCATCACGTCCACCTTCGGCTCCTTGTCGCGCTCCTCCTCCGCCTTCCTCTCCTCCTCGCTGGGCGGCGGCGGGGCCAGGGTGCGCGGCGCCTCCTCGGGAGCGCCCGCGGGCGGGCGGGCCGCCTGGCGCTCCTTCTCCTTGCGCTCGCGCTCCTTCTCCTCGTCGTGCAGGGGCAGGCCGGGCAGGTTCAGGGAATACGTGATGATGGCGCCGTAGGGCCGGGCCGCGCCGCGGAACTCGCCCGCCCCGAAGCCGAAGCCCCCCTCCTCCGGCTTCACCCAGTGCTGGACGGCGTCGCCCACCGGGTAGACGGTGAGGGGAGCCTGCAGGGACGCCTCGCTGAGCGCGCGCAACGGCCGCAGGTCGTCGAGGACGAAGAGCGCCCGCCCGTGCGTGGCGATCACCAGGTCGTGGTCGCGGGGGTGCACCACGAGGTCCATGACGGAGGCGGTGGGCACCGTCTTCTTCAGGTGCATCCACGCGCGCCCGCCGTCGAGAGAGGCATAGAGCCCGAACTCGGTGCCCAGGAAGAGGAGGTTGCGCGCCACCGGGTCCTGACGCAGCACCAGGGCGTAGCCGCGCAGGTTGGGCGCGGCCAGCGACGACCACGTCCGCCCGTAGTCGCTCGTGCGGTAGAGGTACGGCGTCCAGTCCGAGCGCCGGTGGTTGTCGAAGACCACGAAGGCCTCCCCCGGCGCGTGGCGGCCCGGCTCCACGTGGGGCACCCAGGTGCCGGCGGGCACGCCCGAGATGTTCTTCTCCACGGAGGTCCAGCTGCGCCCGCCGTCGCGCGTGACGTGCACGCGGCCGTCGTCCGTGCCCACCCAGAGCAGGCCCTTCTCCAGGGGGCTGGGGGCGATGGAGACGATCGTGGTGTGGTTCTCGGCGGCGGTGACGTCGGTGGTGAGCCCGCCGCTCTGGTCCTGGTTCTGCTTGGCGGGGTCGTTGGTGGTGAGGTCGGGGCTGATGGCCGTCCAGGTCTCCCCCCGGTCCACCGAGCGGTGCACGAACTGGCTGCCCAGGTAGACCACGCCCGCCTCGAAGGGGTCGGTGGCCAGCGCCGCGTTCCAGTTGAAGCGCAGGCGGGTGCCCTCCGGGGCCGCCGGCTTGACCAGGCGCTGCTCGCCCGTGCGCACGTCGTAGCGCATCAGGTTCCCGCCCTGCCACAGCGAGTAGCCGGCCTGGCTGTCCTGGGGATCGGGCGTGACCTCGAAGCCGTCCCCGCCCCCCACCACCTGCCAGTCGTAGTTGCGGATCCCCCCGTCGCGCCAGACGTCGCTCGGCCCGCGCCAGGACCCGTTGTCCTGGAGGCCGCCGTAGATGTTGTAGGGGCGCTCGTTGTCCACGGACACGTGGTAGTACTGCGCGAGGGGCAGGTTGGCCACGAACCAGAAGGTCTTGCCCCGGTCCCGCGTGACCGCCACCCCGCCGTCGTCCCCCGCGTACATGTGGTCGGGATCGGCGGGGTCGATCCAGAGGGCGTGGTGGTCGCCGTGGATGTCCTCCCACCCCGCCCCCTCCAGGGCGGCGAAGGTCTTCCCCCCGTCGTCCGAGACGCGGATGTTGTAGTCGAGGCTGTAGACCCGGTTGGGCCAGGCGGGGTCCACGCGCAGGTCGGCGAAGTAGAAGGGCCGCGGGTTGACGCTGGCCCGGTCGTTCACCGTCTTCCAGGTCCGCCCCCCGTCCTCGGAGCGCAGGAGCGCGCTCTTCTTCGCTTCCACGTTGGCGTAGACCACCTCGGGGCGCGACGGCGCGAAGGCGATGCCCATGCGGCCCAGCTCGCCCTTGGGCAGGCCGTCCTCCTGCTGGAGCTTCTTCCAGGTCGTCCCGCCGTCCCAGGTCGCGTACATGGCGGAGCCGGGCCCGCCGGACTTGAAGAACCAGGGCCACCGGCGGAACTGCCACATGCCGGCCAGGAGGTGGCTGGCGTTGCCGGGGTCCATGGCCAGCTCGCCGCAGCCCGTGCGCTCGTCGACGTAGAGGACCTTGCTCCAGCTCCGGCCCCCGTCCGTGGTCCTGAAGACGCCCCGCTCCGCGTTCTCCCCCCACTCCCGGCCGGGCGCGCACACGAAGGCCGTCTCCTCGTCGGTGGGGTGGAGGAGGATGCGGTAGATGCGCTCGGTCCTGTCCAGACCGAGGTGCTGCCAGGTCTTGCCGCCGTCGCGCGTGCGGTAGACGCCGTTGCCCACGGACGCGCTGTTGCGCACGTTCCCTTCCCCGGTGCCCACCCACACCACGTCCGGGTTGCGCGGGAAGATGGCCACCGCCCCCACGGCGTGGACGGGCTGGTCGTCGAAGACCGGCGTCCAGGTGAGGCCGCCGTTCACCGACTTCCACACGCCGCCAGTGGACGCGCCCGCCCACACGGTGTCGGGGTCGGAGGCCACCGCGTCGATGGCGGCCACGCGCCCGCTCATGCCCGCGGGCCCGATGGAGCGCGCCCTCAGTCCGGCCAGGCGCTCGGCGTCGATCTCCGCGTGCGCCATGGACGCGGTGAGCAGCGTCCCCAACCCCGCCTCCGTCCACCGCCGCCGCGCGCTGCGAGCCATCGATCCCTCCATCCTTCCCCCGTCCGCGGGCGCCCATCCTAGCAGCGGGTCCCCGCATCTTGTGCGGCGGGAAGAACGCTGGTAACGTTGCGCCCGCCGATCCCCTCCTCAGGCTCCCTTGCTGAGCGCTCTACGGCTCCCGCGTTCCCCTTCGAGCCGCCGTGCCGCGTCCTGGGCGCCCTCCCCTGATCGCTCGTCGGCTCCGGTGAGTTCCGGACTCTCCCTTCCCAGAGGTGAACCATGAGGATGATGAAGCGGCCCGGCCGCTGGCATCGTGCGTATCGCCTGTCGGCCGTGTGTCTGATGGTGGCGTTGGCGGCGGGCCCCGCCTGGGCGCAGGCGGTCGCGGGCGCCGAGGTGCGGGTGGTGGGCCAGGTCGCGAACGTGCGCGCGGAGCCGTCCCCCCGCGCGCGCGTGCTCTTCCAGGTCCGGTCGGGCGACGTCCTGCGGCTGCTGGACACCCAGGGCGACTGGCTGCAGGTGGAGACGGCCGACGGCCGCCGCGGCTACCTCTTCAAGGCCCTGGGCGAGGTGAAGGCCCCGCCCCCGCCGGCGGCCGCGCCTCCCCCGCCCCCGCCGCCGCCCCCGCCGACGACCGTGCTGGGCATCGAGCACAAGGAGGTCGGGTGCATCGTGCGCGACCAGTACGCGAAGCTCGACGCCTGCTTCCTGCCCGCGGACCAGCTGGGCCGCGGCCAGGTCCATTTCCGCGCCGGCGACAACGACCCCTGGTACGAGGTCGAGCTGCGGCAGGAGGGCCCGTGCCACGTGGCCTACCTGCCCAAGCCGCTCAAGACGACCACGCAGGTCCAGTACTACCTCGCGGCCGTGGACACCGCCTTCAACGAGAAGCAGCAGCCCGAGACCGCGCCCCCCGGCGCCTACCGCGCGCGTGTCGTGCGCAACGAGAAGGACTGCGGCGGCCTGGCCCGCCTGGCCTTCGCGGTGGGCAAGGTGGCCAAGCCCATCGTGGTGGGAGTGGCCAAGACGGCGGCGGGCCTGGCCGTGGACGCCGCCGCCGCGCAGCTCCTGGGCGCCACCCTCGCCGGCTTCAGCACGGAGGGCGTCGTGCTGGCCAGCGCCGCGGCGGCGGGGGCGGCGGGCGGCAGCGGCGCCACCGCGGGGACGGCGGGCGCCGCGGGAGGCGGCGGCATCGGCATGGGCACCCTGGCCGTGGTGGGCGGCATCGCCGCCGCGGGCGGGATCGCGGCGGTGGCGGCGGGCGGGGGCGGCGACGACGGAGGCGGCGACGGCGGCGGCAACACGCCCGGCGGGGGCCAGGCGCCCGCGGCCATCGACCTCAGCGGCCGCTGGGCGGGCACCTGGACGGAGACGGGCACGGGGAACGTCGACGGCGAGAGCTTCACCTTCAACTGCACGGTGCCCGTGACGTCCAACCTGAGCCAGAGCGGCACCGCGGTCATGGGGAACATCACCTACGGGAACTTCAACTGCAACTACAGCATCCCCGGCTTCTCCGAGGCCATCGAGGCGTTCGAGGGCGGCACCTACCCCTTCAACGCCACGGCGTCGGCGGGCACCCTGACCATCAACTTCCCGCCCATCGAGATCTGCGCGGCCTTCGCCATCAGCGGCCCCTACACCGCGACGTCCTTCAACATCTCCGGCCGGCAGACCTGCTCCGTCGACGCAGACTTCGTCTTCAACACCACCCACACGTTCACCGCCAACCGGCAGTGACGGGGGAGTGGCGCTGAGCGCCGAGACGCTCGTACCGGGCCGCGTGGTGGCGGCCCGGTACGAGATCCTCTCCACCCTGGGCAAGGGCGGGATGGGCATGGTCTACAAGGCCCACGACCGCCTGCTCGAGGAGACGGTCGCCCTCAAGGTGCTGCGCCCGGAGGTGGCGGACTCTCCCGAGTTCGGCCGCCGCTTCCGCGCCGAGATCAAGCTGGCGCGCAGCGTGAGCCACAAGAACGTCTGCCGCATCCACGAGTACGGCGAGGACGGCCCGCTGCGCTACATCTCGATGGCCTTCCTGGACGGCGTGGACCTCCGCCAGATCCTGCGTGAGAAGGGGCCGTTCCCGCCCGCGCAGGCCCTCGACGTGTGCGTCCAGATCGCGGAAGGCCTCCAGGCCATCCACGACGAGGGCATCGTTCACCGCGACCTGAAGACGCCCAACGTGATGATGGACGCCAGGGGCGTGGTGCGCCTCATGGACTTCGGCATCGCCAAGCAGTGGGAGGCGGACACCGCCGCCTCCATGACGGCGATGGGGCAGATCGTGGGCACGCCGGAGTACATGAGCCCGGAGCACATCCGCGGCGAGAAGCTCGACGGGCGCTCCGACCTGTACGCGCTGGGCGTGGTGGCCTACGAGCTCTTCACGGGCCACGCGCCCTTCCGCGCCGAGACGCCCATGGGCATCCTCATCAAGCACCTCAACGAGCCGCCGCCGCTGGAAGCGGCCACGGACCGCCTGCCCCCTTCCGTGTTGCCGGTCCTGCGCCGGACGCTGGCCAAGGACCGCAACGAGCGGTACGCCACCGCCCGCGAGCTGGCCCAGGCCCTGCGCGCGTCGGGAGCGCCGCCGGCCCAGGCCGGCACGCTGGCCGCCGCCGGGCCCGCACCGCCCGCCGAGCCCACCGCGCGCGTCCACATGCCGCAGGCCTCCCCCCGGACGCCCGTCACCGCCCAGCCCACCACGTTCGTCCCGCCGCCGACCGTGGTGTACGAGCCGGGGCCCCCCGTCCCGGCCGCCGCTCCGCGCCCGCCGTCGGTCCCGGCCGCCCCTCCTCCCGTCACCCGCAGGCTCTCGGCGGCGATGCTGGCCCTGGGGGCGGGTGCCCTGGTGCTGGCGGCCCTCGCGGGCGCGTGGCTGGTGCGTGGACGGGCCTCGCCTGCGGATGCCCAGGCCACGAGCGCGCTCCCTGCGGCCGGTGGGCCGGCGGCGGCGTCGTCCGTGCCGCCCCTCGCGCCGCCGGTCGCGTCCACGGGCCCGGGCACCGTGGCGCCGGCGGTCACGCTGCCCGCGCCCCCGCCGCCATCAGTATCGCGCGCCGCGGGCTCGCCCCGGGCGCCGGCGCGGCCGGCCACCTCGGAGGAGGTCGGCGGGCTGCTGGCGGAGGCCGAGGCCGCGCTCGCCGTGCAACAGCACGACGCGGCGCTGAGCTTCTACGAGCAGGCGCTGCGTCTCGACCCGCGCAACGAGCGCGCGCGCATCGGGCGGGACCTCAGCCTCCAGGCCGCGGCGCGGGCGAAGGAGAAGCCCCCGGCGCCCACCCGCGCGTTCGCCGCGGGCGTGACGCGGCGGCAGGAGGCGGCGTCCGCGGGGCCGGCCGGCTTCGAGACCAGCGCCGCCGTCGCCGCGCGCCCGGTGGCCCAGGCGGCGCCGCCCGCGGGCAAGATCTTCTTCGAGACGGAGCCCTCCGCCGTCGCGCCCGCCGACCCCTTCACGGTCCGCGTCTTCCTCGTCAACGAGGGCCGGACGCCCCTGACCGTGCGCGAGGTGCTGGTCACCACCACCGTGAACGGGCGCGGGGTCAGCGGCCCCGTCTCCCCCGCCGCCCGCCAGGTCGCGCCCCAGCAGAAGCTGCTGCTGCTCTCCGTCTCCGACCACTGGAAGGCGGAGACCGCGAGCTGGTCCATGGCCGTGTCGGTACAGACCTCCGCGGGCGAGACCTACCGGAACGAGCTGGCCTGGAAGTGAGCCGGCCGCGGGCCCGTTGACAGGCGGTGGGCGGGGGGCGGACCATCGAGACAGGTCCCCCATGCCGCGTCTCCGCGCGATCCTCGGCGCCGTCCTCTCCCTCGCCGCCGCCGATGCCGTCCAGGCCTGCGACTCCACCGGCTGCTACCTGGCCACGCGCGCCGGGGGCGCTCTGGTGGGGAAGGGGCGCGTCCGCGTCGACCTCTCCTTCCGCCATTCCGACCAGCGCGCCCTGCGCGAGGGTGGCGGCCCCGCCGAGGTGGTCTGGCGTCCGCGGCTGGACTTCGAGGGTGGGCGCGTCCTCGCCGACTATCACCGCGAGCGCGGCGGCGAAGAGCAGTTCTGGCAGGCCGAGGTGGCCTACGGCGTGTCGTCGCGCGTCGACGTCTTCGCCTCCCTGCCCCTGACCCGGCGCACCTACGACATGACCCACGGCTTCTTCGACCACGTGTACGCCACCGACGGCTTCGGCGACGTGGCGGTGGGCGGCCGCGTGGCCCTCGATCGCGCCGCGCGGTGGGTGGGTGGCCTGGCCTTGAAGCTGCCCAGCGGCACGAACCGGCTCACCAGCTTCTTCGACGGGGGTATCCACGACCCCTCGCTGCAGCCGGGCAGCGGGGCGGTGGACGTGCTCGTCTCCCTGCAGACGTTCCACGGAGGGGCTCCGTGGAGCTGGTCCGCCTCCGGCTCCTACCAGCGCACCTCCACCAACGACCTCGGCTACCGGTGGGGAGACGAGGCCATCGCCGCGGTCTCCGGGGGTCGCTCCCTGACGCGCCGCCTGCGCGCCACGCTCCAGGCCAAGCTGTTCCACCGCGGCCGCAGCACGTTCCAGGACGAAGGGGTCCGCTCCACGGGGCAGTCCATCGTCTACCTCAGTCCCGGCTTCACCTTCAGCGCGCCCACCGCCCTCTCGCCCTACGCCGTGTTCCAGATCCCCGTCTACCGGTACGTGAACGAGATGCAGCTCGCGCCGCGCGGCGCGCTGCTCATGGGCCTGTCGCGGACGTTCTGATGCGCCGGCCCGCCCTGCTCGCCCTCGTGCTCGCCGCCTGCGGCGGCGGGGGAGGCGCTCCCCTGGCTCCCGTGGCGCCGCCCATCCTCCAGGAGCCGCGCATCACCCTGACCGCGTCGGGGGTGTCGCCCACGACCCTCCACGCGGCGGCGGGTGTGCCCGTGACCTTCGTCAACGCGGACACCGTGGCCCACGAGGTCCGTTCCGATCGCCACCCCACCCACGCGGAGTGCGCGGTCCTCGAGGTGGGCGTGCTGGCCCCCGGACAGACGCGCGACATCATCGTCTCCATCGGCCAGGGCTGCGGCTACCATGCCGAGGACGACCCGGGCAACCGGGCCTTCCAGGGCTACATCGTGGGACATTGATGCGACGTCTGTGGGCGACGGCGGTGCTGGCGGCTCTCCTCCCCGCGCTGGCGGGGGGGGCGCGCGCGTCCGCCGACCCGCACGCCTGCAGCGACCACGCCTGCTTCTGCCGCAAGGCGGCCGCGTCCCCGTCCCTGCCGTGCCACGGCACGGACCGCGCCCCGGACGCCTCCCGCATCCAGGGCTCCTGCTCCCACGACGACGACATCACGTTCCCCTTGGTGTCGCCCTGGGTGTCGGCCGCGCCGGCCGTGGCGGCCCTGCCCGGTCCCGGGGCGGGCGTGATCTCTCCTCCGTCCGCCCGCGCCGCCGCCCACGGCGACGTGCCCGAGCCGCCTCCTCCTCGCCTGGCCTGACCGTCTCCGCCACGGCCGCGCCCCGCGCGGCCCTCATCTCCGGGCGTCGTCCGCGTGATCTGGAGGCCCTCATGCCGTTGGTCCGTTCCGTCGTGTTCGTATCGTTCGCTTTGTTGGTTGCCGGAAGCGCCGCCGCGCAGCAGGCCGTGAGCGTGGCCACGCTCAGCGGCCGCGTCGAAGACGCGAGCGGGGCGCCCCTGGCCGGGGCCCAGGTGCAGGCCCTGCTCGAGGAGCGGGGCCAGACCTGGCGCGCGGAGACCGACGCCCGCGGCCGGTTCCGGTTCCTGTCCCTGCCCCTCGGCTCCTACGCACTGACCGCGTGGCACCGTGGCTTCGGGGAGGCGCGCCGCGCCGTCACCCTGGGCGTGGGCCAGGCCCTCGACCTCGTGGTCTCCCTGACCCCCGCGGTGGCCGGGACCACGGTGGAGGTCACGGAAGAGGCCCCTCTCGTGGAGACGGTGCGGACGGAGGTGGCGGAGTCCGTCACGGCGCACGAGGTGCGGAGCCTGCCCACCAACGGGCGGCACTACCTCGACCTGGCCGCCCTCGTCCCCGCGGTGACGCGGGCCAACCCCGTGGCCAACCAGCGCTTCCCGGAGACCTCGGCCGTGCCCGGCACCGGCCTCTCCATCACCGGCCAGCGGCAGATCGCCAACAGCTTCGTGGTGGACGGGCTCTCCGCCAACGACGACGCCGCCGACCTGCCGGGCACGTTCTTCAGCCAGGAGGTCATCCGCGAGTTCCAGGTGGTGACCTCGGGCGGCATCGCCGAGTTCGGGCGGGCCTACGGGGGCTTCGTGAACGTGGTGACGCGCTCCGGCGGCCGGGCCTGGACGGGTGAGGGCTACGCCTTCTACCGCGACGACACGCTGGACGCGCGCAATCCCCTGGCCCCGCGCAAGGACCCGCTGCGCCAATGGCAGTACGGCCTCTCCGCCGGCGGACCCCTGGGCGCGCGCACCTACCTGTTCGGCAACCTGGAGCAGACGCGCCGTGACAGCACCGGCGTCGTGACCATCCCCGCCGCCACCGTGGACGCGGTGAACGCGCGCCTGCGCGCGGCGGGTTATGGGGGCGAGGAGCTGGCCACGGGCCTGTTCCCCACCGGCTACGACACGAGCAACGTCCTCTTCCGCCTCGACCACCACGCCGGCGACCGCCTGCTCCTGACCGCGCGCTACAGCCTGTACGACATCGACAGCCCCAACGCGCGCAACGTGGGCGGCATCAACGCCGCCAGCCGCGGCACCGCCCTGCGCGACCGCGACCACGCCCTGGCCCTGTCCGCGGTGCTCACGCTCTCCCCGCGCACGATGGCGGAGACGCGCGTGCAGGCGGCGCGGAGCCGCCTGGCGGCGCCCCCCAACGACCTCGCGGGGCCCGCCGTCAACATCTCCGGCGTGGCCGCGCTGGGTACCGCGACCTTCTCGCCCACCGCGCGCGACCTCGACCTCTACGAGCTGGTGCAGACGCTGACCGCCTACCGTGGGGCGCACACGCTCAAGCTCGGGGCCGACCTGCTCTGGAACCGCCTGGACATCGCCTTCCCCGGGGCGGTGCAAGGCGTCTACACCTTCGAGTCCTTGCCCGCCTTTGCCGCCGGCCGCTACGTCACCTTCCAGCAGGCCTTCGGCGAGGAGCGCCAGTTCCAGAGCAACCCCAACGCCGGCCTCTTCGTGCAGGACGAGTGGCGCGTGGTCCCGTCGCTCACCCTGAACCTGGGGCTGCGCTACGACCTGCAGGACCTGCCCGATCCCATCCGCACGGACACGGACAACCTCGCCCCGCGCCTGGGCCTGGCCTGGGCGCCCGACGGCGGGCGGATGGTGGTGCGGAGCAGCTTCGGCCTCTACTACGACCGTATTCCCCTGCGCGCCACCTCCAACGCCCTGCAGCGCGACGGCACGCGGTACAAGGTGGCAGTGCTGCCGCTTGGAGCCGCGGGCGCCCCCGTGTTTCCCGCCGTGCTGCCCGCCTTCCCCGCGGGCCTGCTGGCCAGCGTCACCACCATCGACCCCGGCATCCTGAGCGCGGAGAGCCGGCAGGCCAGCCTGCAGGTCGAGCGCCAGCTGGGGGCGCACACGTCCGCCTCCGTGGCCGTGCTTCACGTGCGCGCGGACGGGATCATCGTCTCGCGCAACGTGAACGTGCCCACGCTGAGCGCGGCGGAGGCGCGCGCGGGCGGCGTGCCGAACCTCGGCCGGCCCGACCCGCGCTTCGCCAACGTGGGCCGCTTCGAGAGCCTCGGCCGCTCGGAGTACAAGGGCCTGACCGTGTCCGTCAACCGCCGCCTGTCCGGAGGCGTCAGCGCCCGCCTGTCCTACACTCTGTCGAAGGCCATGGACGACGCCGGCAACGCCTTCTTCTTCACGCCGCAGGACGCGGACGACCTGCGCGCGGAGTGGGGCCGCTCCGACAACGACCAGCGCCACCGGGTGGTGCTGGCGGGCAGCCTCGAGCCCAGGGGCGTCCTCCAGGGCTGGTCGCTCAGCGGGGTCTTCAGCTACGGCTCCGCGCTGCCCTTCAACGTGGTCACGGGCAGCGACCGGAACAACGACACCAACGTCAACGACCGGCCGCCGGGGGTGGGCCGCAACACGGGAGTCGGGTTCGACTTCGCCACCCTGGACCTGCGCCTGGCCCGCCGCTTCGCGCTGGGCGCCACGCGCGTCGAGGCCATGGTCGAAGCCTTCAACCTCCTCAACCGCTCCAACCTCCAGCTGCCCAACAACACCTTCGGCACCGGGAGCGCGCCGCGCCCGGGCTTCGGCGCCCCCACCGCCGCCGCCGACTCGCGGCAGGTGCAGTTCGGCTTGCGGGTGAGCCGTTGAGGACGCGGGCGCCCTCGGGCTGGACCTGCTGGACGCAGACCAGGGGCGAGGCCGCGGCGGAATGGCGGTGCGCGCCTCTCTGAGCGTTTGACCCCGGCGGC
>DATBIO010000220.1:0-12256 GCA_036556965.1 Vicinamibacteria bacterium | reverse complement strand
CACCTACGCCAGCGCGACCCAGCAGACCATCCGCGTGTCGGCGGGCTGCTGCGCCGGGTATCAGGCCGATTCCAACAACACCGGCGTCGCCGGCAACCCGGTCTTCGCCCTCACCGGCAACGGACCCACCTACCAGGTCGGGTTCACCAACACGGTCCAGGCCTTCGCCGCCGCGCCCGCGCTACCGCCCTCCGGACTCGCCGCACTCGCCGCGCTGCTGGCCGCAACCGGCGTCTTCGTGCTCCGGGCCAGGCGACCCGCGCGCAGCGCGTGAGGCCTCCGACCCAGGTGGCGCCCCGGCGCCGATGAGGTCGGCCCCAAGCCTCGCAGACCCACCGCGCGCACGCTCGTCCGCGATACGCTACGCCTCCCGCGATGACCGCCCCCGCCCGTCGTCTCGTTCCTGACCGCGCGGCGCTCCGTTTCGGCCTGGCCGCCATCGGCTGGACGGTCGGGCTGTTCGCGCTGCTCCGCGCCCCCGCCGTCCAGCAGCACGTGCTCCTTCCCCTGACCCAGCTCCAGGGCCGCGTGGCGGCGGGCACGGCGGCTCCCCTCCCCGTCCTGGTGACGCTGGAGTGCAGCGGCGCGGACGTGATCGCCCTGTGCCTGGCCGCCACCCTGGCCTTCCCCGCGCCGTGGCGGCGGCGAGTCCTGGGCGCGCTCGGCGGCCTGGCCCTGATCCTCGTCCTGAACACCCTGCGCATCGCCACCCTCGCGCGCGCTTCCGGCACGCGCTGGTTCGTTCCCCTGCACGAGACGGTGTGGCCGGGCCTGCTCGTGCTGGCCACCCTCGGTTACGTCGCGACCTGGATGTGGCGCGGTGGCGCGTCCGGGGACACGCACGCGCGCATGCCGGCGGCGCGGCGCTTCGCGCTCCTGGCCGCGGCGCTGGTGACGGTGTTCGTGGCCGTGTCGCCCGCGCTGAACGCCAGCGCGGGGATGCGCGCGGCCGGGGCGCGCGTGGCGGGCGTGGCCGCCGCCCTCCTCTCCGTCCTCGGCGCCTCCGCCCGCGCCAACGGGACGGTGATCGTGACCGGCAACGGCGCCTTCGTGGTCACGCCCGAGTGCATCACCACGCCGCTGATGCCCCTCTACCTGGCCGCGGTGCTCGCCCTGCCCTCGGCGTGGGGTGCGCGCGTGGCGGGGCTGCTGGCCTTCGCCCCGCTGTTCGGCGCGCTGACCGTGGCCCGCCTGTTCACCCTGGCCCTGCCCCCCTTCCTGGCGCGCTCGCCCATGTTCCCCGTGCACGCCTTCTACCAGGTGCTCCTCGGGGCGCTGCTGGTGGCGGCGGCCGTGTGGTGGCGGCACGGGCGCCACTGGCGCGGCCGCGCCGTCGCCCTCGCGGCGGCGGCGATCGGCGTGGGAGCGGGGTTCGCGGCCGTGACCGGTGCCGCGTACGCCGGGCTGCTGCGGGTGGAGGGCGTCCTGCTCCGCGCCTGGGCGCCGTGGACGCTCGTCTCGCTGACGTGGCCGGGCGACCAGCAGGGCGCCCTGCTGCTGATGCCCGCCTATCAGCTCGGGCTCTTCGTCGCCCTCTGGCTGGCCGCTTTCGGGGCGCGCCGCCTCCGCGCCGCCGCGGCCGGCCTGCTGGCCCTGCACGCCTCGCACGTGCTGGTCCTGGTCGCCCTCGGCATGACCGGCGGTGCCGCCGGCGTGCCGCCCACCCCGCTGCGGGCCTGGGCGGTGGCGGGCCCGCTCGCCCTCGCCTGGCTCCTGCGCCCGCGCGCGGCCGGCGTGCCGCCGCCCCCGGCGCTCGCCGCGGCCGCCTCCGCGTGACGGGGCCGGCGGCGGAGAGCGCGTCCTACCGCCAGTTCTGGGACGACACCGGCGACACCTTCCCCGACCTGGCGGGCGCGCGGTCCACCCGCTACTACTTCGAGAACGAGAAGCGGCTGCTCCAGGGGGCCGTGTCGCTGGACGGCTGCCGGTTGTTGAAGACCGACCTCTGGGACGAGTGCAAGAACACGCGCATCCTCCAGTGGGCGGCTTCGCAGGGGGCGCGGCCGCACGGCGTGGACATCGCCTTCCCCACCGTGCGCCAGGCCGCCGCCTCCTTCACCACGTCGGCCCTGCGCGGCACCGTCGCCGACTGCCGGCGGATGCCCTTCCGGGAAGCGACCTTCGACGCCATCTACTCGATGGGGACGATCGAGCACTTCGCGGACCCGGAGACCGCCGTGGCGGAGATGCACCGCGTGCTGAAGCCGGGCGGCCGTGCGGTGGTGGGCGTTCCCAACCGTCTCGACCCGTTCCTGCGTCCGGCACTGGTGGCCGTCCTCTACCGCCTCGGGCTCTACGGCTACGGCTACGAGCGGTCCTTCACCCGCGGCGGGCTGCGTCGGGTGATGGAGGACGCCGGCTTCGTGGTCCGCGACGAGACGGGGATCCTGTTCCTGCCGGGGTGGCTGCGCATGGCGGAGCTCTTCCTGCTGCAGTCCCGCCCCGCGCTCTCAAGGGCCGCGGGTGCCCTGGTGAGACCGTTCGCCTGGCTGGACGCGCGCGTGCCGGCGCTGCGCCGGCACGGCTACCTCATCGTGTGCGTGGGAGAGAAGCCGGCCTGACGCAGAGGACGACGCCGCCCCGGCTCGCCACCGCCGGCTCGATCGCGAACCCCCTGCGCTCCAGCACCTCCCGGTAGCCGGGCACCTCCTCGTCGACCAGCAGCAGCCACGCCTCGTCGGGGACGCGCGACAGCCAGGCATCAACCACCGGGCCGTAGGCGTGGTCACGGTGGCCGAGCATCAGCGCTCCGCGCAGGCGGTCACGGCCGTAGTAGCGCACGGGCTCGCGGGCGTGGCGGCTCACCAGCACCTTCGCCGGCGGCACCCCGGCCACCCTGAGCCAGTCGACGAGCGGCCTCACGTCCTGGATGACGTCGTAGACGAACGGCTCGGGCCGCCGCGGCTCCGCCGGCCGCCGGCGCGCCACGGCATCGCCCGCCCACCACAGCCCGGCCAGCACGGCCACCGCCACGCCGCACCACCGCCCCAGCACGGGGTGGACGCGGCCGAGCGCGCGCTCGCCGCCGCGCACCAGACCCGCCGCGGCCAGTACCAGCCACGGCGGCGCCAGGAAGAGCAGGAACCGCCCGTGCGAGACGAGGTAGAGGTTGGCGGCCGCGGCCAGGCCGGCGCCGGCGGCGGAGAGGACCAGGCCGCTAAGGAGCAGCGACGGCCGCGGCAGCGACGCGGTCCCCAGGGCGGCGAGGGCCACCCCGGCCAGCCACACCCCGGGCAGGAGGTAGGGCACGGACACGGCGTGAACCGTCCACAACATGCGGGGGAGGGCGGTGGGTCCCCCGGGCGCGCCCAGCACGTCCCGCCACATGTCGGGAAGCATGGGGTGCCCGATCTGCGCCCTCAGGTACACGACGAAGGCCGCCGCCAGGGCGGAGGCGAAGAGGACGGCGATGGCGAGCGCGGCCAGGCGCCGCCGCGCGGACCCGTGACGCGCCAGGCGCCAGGCCAGCCAGCCCAGCGCCGCTCCCGTCGGGAACAGGGCGCCGTAGGCCAGCCAGGGGGCGGCGCAGACGAGGCCGGCCAGCGCGAGCGCGCGCAGGACCGCGCCGGCGCGCGGACGCGGCTCCGCCAGGTCCCACACGAGCAGCGGGACCGCCACCGCCCAGAGGGCGTCGAGGGCGTACGACTTCAGCTCCCGCGAGTAGTACACGAGCGCGGGAAGCCCTGCCGCCAGCCAGAGGCAGGCGAGGGCCGCCCGGTCCGAGGCGCCGGCGCGCCGCGCCAGCGCGGGAAGCAGCGCCACCGTGGCGAGCCCGGCGGCCAGGGGCAGCAGCCGGTAGGCGACCTCAGGGGCCACGCCGGGGAGCAGCAGCGCCAGCGCGCGCGTCAGGGCCAGGAAGCCGGCGGGCGTCACGTGGAGGACGTGCCCGCGCGTGGCCGGGGGCAGCTCGATGAGCCAGGCGATCCAGGCCTCGTCGCGCCAGAAAGGCTTGGCGCCCAGCAGGACCGCCCGCGCCGCCACGGCCACGGCCAGCGCGGCGAGGGTCAGGGCGAGGACGGGGACGGGCCGGGCCGCGCGCGTCACGCCCCGGGCGCGTTCACCCGCGGAAGGCCCGCCGTGACGGTCACGGGATGTCGAGGTCGTGTCGTGGTCCGTGCCGGCCGATTCCATCGTCGGGCGATCAGGTCCCGCCGAGATAGCCCATGGCGCGCAGCTCCTCCCGCTCGGCGTCGGAAATGGAGACGGTCACGGTGGGGACGGACAGGGCCGCTTGCACCGTGCGGAGCTCCTGCTGCATCCAGCCCAGCGTCCTCGTCTCGAGCGCCGCGACGTCGTCCTGCTCGGCGCCGAGGCGGAAGAGGCGCTCGCGCGGCACGCCGCCGGCCCCGAGCGCGACGTAGGCGAAGGGCGCGCGCACCAGGCCGCGCCTGACCCCCGGGCCCGCGCCCCGCGCCTCGAGGTACACGGTGCTCGGCCGCGCGGCAGCGTCCGGGGCCAGGAGGTCACGCCCCCGCACCCCAGGGGGCACGGGGACGGAGGCCAGGCCCAGCACCGTCGGCAGCACGTCGAGCAGCGAGGCCGTGTCGCCGCGCCGGCGCGCCTCCAGACCGCGGCCACTCACGATGAGGGGCACCCGCACCAGGGGCTCGGTGATGAGCTCGCCGTGCGCGAACCAGTACTCGTGCTCGCCGAGGCTCTCGCCGTGGTCCGCGGCGATGATGACCACGGCGTCGTCGAGCCGCTCGCGCTCCGCCAGCCCGGCCAGCAGGCGGCCCAGCTCCTCGTCCACGTGCGCCACCTCGCCGTCGTAGCCGGCGCGGTAGAACGCGACCTCGGTGCCGTCCCCGAGGCGCTGGTAGGCGGGGATGAGGCCCGGCTCCAGCCGTCGC
The DNA here is from genome assembly GCA_036556965.1 of Vicinamibacteria bacterium. Classification (GTDB taxonomy): domain Bacteria; phylum Acidobacteriota; class Vicinamibacteria; order Fen-336; family Fen-336; genus DATBIO01. The sequence goes on along the minus strand of DATBIO010000220.1, from coordinate 7,406 downwards.
CGCCCCTGGGGCAGCGCCCGCTCGGCTTCCAGGAAGCGCGCGCGGGTCGCGCGCGGAGGGGTGTAGGGCCCGTGGGGATCCTGGTAGTGGACCCAGAGGAGGAGACGCGGCGCCTCGCGCATCGCGTCCACGGCACGCAGGGCGGCGGCGGTGGTCTCGGGGGCGGTGCGCTCCAGGTAACGGCTCCGGTTGAGCTCCCTCCGGGTGAACGCGTCGTCGAAGACCTGGAAGCCGCGCGCGAGCCCGCTCTTCCGGCGCAGCACCCAGTTCGAGACCACGGCCCCCGTCGCCCAGCCGTGCGCGGCCAGGCGCTCGGCCAGGGTGGCCCGGCCGCTTGCCAGCGGCTGGGCGTTCGACACCACGCCGAGCTCGACCGGGTAGCGGCTCGTCATCAGGGCGGCGATGGAGGGCCGGGTGACGGACATGGGGGCGAAGGCCTCGGTGAAGACCAGGCCCCCCGCGGCCAGGCGGTCGATGGTGGGCGTGATGCCCAGGGCACTGCCGTAGGCGCCCACGCGGTCCGCGCGGAGCGTGTCCACCGTCACGAGCAGGATGAGGCGCGGACGGCGCACGGAGGGGCACGCGGCCGCCAGCAGCAGGACGGCCGCCACCGCGCCTGCGGCCAGACCTCGCCGCGCCGCGCTCAGCAACGGCACGCCGTGTCCGGGGTCGGCGGGACCATGCGGGGATGAGTGGCGCCGCCCGCGGACCGGGCGGTGAGAACGAGGCCCCGGCGGGGGGGCCCGCCTCGGCCTACTTGCAGGCGACGCTGGCCTTCGTGCCCTTGGTCCAGCTCCCCGCCACGTCCATCTGGGCCACGTACTCCACGCTGTCCTTGCCCGCCGCGCAGCGCGCCGTCTTCACCTTGTCCTTCAGGGCGGTGGAGCAGTCCGTCATCTTCGCCGCCGAAGCCTCGGCGATCTCCTTGTTGTCCGCGGGATCCACGGCGCGGCACTTCCAGGTGCGCCCGGAGGTGGACCCGCCGGAGGCGGCCGCCGACGATCCCCCCTTGCCCGTCGAGGCCGCGGCGACCTTCCTGTCCCCGCAGGCGCGGAACAGCTTGAGCATGACGTTCAGGTCGTCCTTGTTCTTGCACGCCACGCCGGCCGCCTTGGCGTTCTCCTCGGGGCAGGCGCTCGCCTGCTTCTGGAGGTCGGCCTTGGTGTTCGCGCAGGCCTCCGCCGTCGGGTCCTGCGCGCCGGCCGTGGCCGCCGCGAACACGGCGCACACCGCGAGCATGGGGAGCTTGCTGGACATGGTCCCTCCTGGGCTGCGAGCAGCATCCAGTATGCACCCGTTCCCCCGGGGCGCGCCCGACGGAGCGGGTCGGGGGGGGCGGCCCTAGAATCCTCCGCCATGGCCGCGCCTCTGCCGGGGACGGTGAAGCGCCTGGGCGCGGTCAGCCTGCTCACCGACGCCAGCAGCGAGATGATCGTGCCGCTGCTGCCGGCCTTCGTGACGGGCGTCCTGCGCGCGGGACCGGCCTTCCTCGGCCTCGTGGAGGGCGCCGCCGAAGCCACGGCCGCCCTGCTCAAGGTGGCGTCGGGCTACCTGTCGGACCGGCTGCCCCGCCGGAAGCCCCTGGTGGTGGCGGGCTACACGCTCTCGTCGCTGGCGCGCCCGCTCATGGCCGTGGCCAGCACGCCGGGCCACGTGCTGGCCATCCGCGTGCTGGACCGCTTCGGCAAGGGCACGCGCGGCGCTCCGCGGGACGCGCTCCTCGCCGCCGCCACGCCGCCCGCGATCCGGGGGCGGGCCTTCGGGTTCCACCGCGCCATGGACCACGCGGGCGCCATGCTCGGTCCCCTGCTGGCCGCCGGCCTGCTGCTGTGGACGGCCGACCTCCGCGTGGTCTTCGCCCTGGCCGCGGTGCCCGCGCTGCTCAGCGTGGCCGTTCTCACGCTCGGCGTGCACGAGACGGCCGCTCCCCCTCCGCGGGGAGGCGACTCCGGAGCGCGGGGGACGGACGGCAACGGGCGGGGCCTCGGCGCGCTGCTCGGCGTGCTGGCCGTGTTCGCGCTCGGCAACTCGTCGGACGCCTTCCTGCTCCTGCGCGCGCAGGAGGCGGGGGTGGGCCTGGTGACCCTGCCCTTGCTCTGGACGTGGCACCACCTCGTGAAGTCCGCGGCCAGCACGTACGGCGGCGGCCTCTCGGACCGGTGGGGCCGGCGGCCGGTCATGGCCGCGGGCTGGATCGCCTATGCCGCGGCCTACGCGGGGTTCGCCCTGGCCCAGGCCGCCTGGCAGGTCTGGGTGCTCTTCGCTCTCTACGGGCTCTTCCACGCGCTGACCGAAGGCGCGGAGAAGGCGCTCGTGGCCGACTTCGCTCCCGCCGCGCGCAGGGGCCGGGCGTTCGGCCTCTACCACGGGGTGACGGGCGCCATGCTCCTGCCCGCCAGCCTGATGGCGGGCGTGCTCTGGGAGCGCTACGGCGCCGCCGTGGCCCTGGGAACCGGGGCGGCGCTGAGCGCGGGGGCGGCGGTCCTGCTCCTGGCCGTGGTGCCCTCCCCGCCACCGGCGGAGCCCACTAACATTGAATGATGAAGGGCGCGGGCCGGGTGGCCGTCGTGATCCTGCTGCTCGCCGCCTGCCGGGCGGTGCGCGGCGACGCCCCGCGGCCCGTCCCGCCCCTGGCCGACGTCGAGACCACGCTCTTCCTGATCGGGGACGCCGGCAACCCCCGCCCGCAGGATCCGGTGCTGACCGCGCTGGCCCGGGAGATGGGCCGTGACCCGGTGCGCGCCGTGGCCGTCTTCCTGGGCGACAACATCTACCCGGACGGCCTGCCGCCCCGGGGGGCGCGAGACCGCCGCGAGATGGAGCGACGGCTCGACGCGCAGATCGAGCCCGCCCGCGCCCACCGGGCGCGCGCGATCTTCGTGCCCGGCAACCACGACTGGAACGGCTATCGCCCCGGCGGCTGGGAGGCGGTGAAGCGCCAGGGCGCCTTCATCGCGGAGCGAGGCGCCGGGCTGGCCGCCCTCCTGCCCGAGAACGGCTGTCCCGGTCCCGCGGTGCGGGACTTCGAGAAGAGGCTCCGCCTGATCGCCCTGGACACCCAGTGGTGGGTCCACGGCGCGGAGAAGCCGACCCATCCCACGTCCACCTGCCCCGAGGACTCGGAGGGGGAGGTCCTGGCCGCCCTGGAGGCCGCCATCGGGAGCGCGGCCGACCGAAGGGTGGTGGTGGTGGCGCACCATCCCCTGGCCACGGGCGGCCTCCACGGCGGCTACTTCGGCTGGACGGACCACCTCTTCCCCCTGCGCGCCAAGAAGTCGTGGCTGTGGATCCCCCTGCCCGGGATTGGCTCGCTCTACCCCGCGGCCCGGCGCCGCGGGGTCAGCGACCAGGACATGGGAGGAGCGGGCAACCGCCGGATGCGCGAGGGCCTGGAGGAGGTGTTCTCACGGCAGAAGCCCATGGTCTACGCCGCCGGCCACGACCACAACCTCCAGGTCATCAAGGGGCGCAACGTGAAGGTGGCGGTGGTGAGCGGCGCCGGCTACTTCGGCCACCTGTCGCGGGCGGCCTGGACCAAGGACACCCTGTTCGCGCGCGAGGCCTCCGGCTTCGTGCGCGTGGACGTGGGCAAGGGCGGCGACGCGCGGCTGTCCGTGGTGACCGTGGACGCCGCCTCCCGCGCGGCGGAGGTCTTCGCCCTCGAGCTGGAGTAGGGCGCGCGCACGAGGCGCCAGCAGCGCAGCACCTCCGCCACGCTCCAGGCCTGGGCCACGCAGCCGCGCGGGGTATAGGGCACCTCGGCGTCGAAGACCTCGCTGATCTGCCCCACGCAGGCCTGGCCGAGGTGCGGGACGAAGCCCTCCAGGAAGCGCCGCGCTTCCGGGCGCCGCTGCGGGTGCACGCGGACCCAGGCGTCCACGAAGGGGCCCACCAGCCAGGCCCACACCGTGCCCTGGTGGTAGGCCGCGTCGCGCGCGCGGAGGTCTCCGTAATACCGGGCCTTGTAGTCGGCCTGGCCCGGGGCCAGCGAGCGCAGCCCCACCGGGGTGAGCAGGCGGCTCTCCACCGACTCGAGCACCGCCGGCCAGCGCGAGGCGTCGAGCACGGGATGCGTGAGCGCGAAGGAGAGGATCTGGTTGGGGCGGCAGGCGGGGTCGTCCCCCGCCTCGCCGTCCACCACGTCGTACAGGTGGCGGCCCTCCTCGTACCAGAAGCGATCGTTGAACGCGCGCCGGGCGCGGGCGGCGTGCGCGCCCAGGGCATCCGCCTCCGCCGCGCGGCCCTCCTCGTCCAGCCAACCCTGGGCCAGGCGCAGCGCGTTGTACCAGAGCGCGTTGATCTCCACCGCCTTGCCCCGCCGCGGCGTCACCACCCAGTCGCCCACCTTGGCGTCCATCCAGGTGAGCGCGTGCCCTTCCGCCCCCTGCCGGAGCAGGCCGTCGGCGCCGTCCACCCCGATGCCGAAGCGCGTGCCGCGCAGGTGGTGTCCGACGATGTCGAGGAGGACGGGCAGCAGCGCGCGCAGCGTCGCGCGGTCGCCGGTGTGCGCCAGGTAGCGGGCGGCGGCCTGGAAGAACCAGAGCGACGCGTCCGCGGTGTGGTAGAGGCCCTCCTGGCCGCCTTCCGGGAAGAGGTTGGGGATGAGCCCGTCCCGCGCGTAGTGCGCGAACGTGCGCAGGAGCCACCGCGCCTCGGCCGGCCGGCCGGTGGCCAGGGTCAGACCCTCCAGGCTGATCATGGTGTCGCGGCCCCAGTCCGTGAACCAGTGGTAGCCGGCGATCACCGTGCGCATGTCGTCGCCGGCGGCGCGCGCGCGCGCGGCGTCCTGGGCGCGCCCCACGGGCTGGATCAGGAACTGGTCGGCGGCGAGCACGAGCCCGGCCGCCACCTCGTCGTCCCCCACGCCCGCCTGGGCCAGGAGCCCCGCCATGCGCTCGTCTTCCAGGGCGCGCGCCTCCCCCGGCGTCAGGGCCTCCACCGTCTCCCAGCTCTCCGCGGAGGCCACCAGCGTGGCCTCCGCCCCCTCCTCCAGCTCGACCTCGAAGTACCCCGGGCTCCAGAGCCCCCCCCGCGAGTCGTAGCCGCGGCTGCGTTCGACCTGGAACACCACCTCGGGAAACACGCGCGGGCGGCAGACGAAGAGCAGCTCCGCACCGCGCAGCACCAGGCGCAGGGGAGGGAGCGCGCCGCCCGCGTCGATCTCGAGCCGCTCCCCGCGCATGGTCAGGGCGTAGGAGTCGGGGCGCGGCGTGTCCAGGCCGCCTTCGTGGGGCCGGAAGTGGACGGCCGGGCGCAGTCGCAGGGTCACGGCCTGGGGCGCGCGCAGGAGGCGATAGCCCACGTGGACCGTGTTCTGGCCGTGCGGGAGCAGCAGCCTCTTGGCGATCACGGCGCCGCCCACCTCGTAGGTCCACACCGGCCGGCTCCCCTCCAGGCGGAACTCGGCCAGGAGGTCGCTGCCCGGCAGCGCGTCCGGCCGCGTGTCGTACTCCTCGCCGGAGAGCGCCGTCTCCGGCCGCCCGCCCGCGGCCACCGTCTCCAGGAGGTGGTTGAGCATCATGGTGCGCCCGTGCGGGCCCGGCAGCGCCGCCACCAGGAGGCCATGGAAGCGGCGGGTGGGCACGCCGCACACCGTCCCCGACGCGTAGCCGCCGAGGCCGTTGGTCACGAGCCACTCGCGTGCGAGCAGCGTCTCCCAGGCGCGTTCCCCCTTGCCGGGCCAGGGCAGGCGCCGCACGAGCCCGCTCATCCCGCCCTCCGGTCGGGCGACCCGGCGCGACGGGGCCCCGACGACGCGCGCTGCTCCTTCGTGCGTGGCTGGGGGGCGAGCACGAGGGCCGACTCCGCGGGCAGCCACCAGCCTTCGTCCGTCTCGGGAGAGGACGTGCCCGTGCCCCCGTAGGCCGGATCCTCGCTCGACCAGAGCACGGCCCACTCGCCGGCGGCGGGAGGAGCGAGCAGCGGCTCGGGCGCGATCTCCAGCCGCCGGTCGGGCCCCAGGTTGAAGAGGAGCAGGCGATGGCCCGCCTCCGCCGCGTAACGGAGCACGAACGCGTCCTCGCCCAGCACGGCGCCGTCCAGGGTCCGCGCGCCCAGCGGGGAGAGCACCACGTCCTCGCGGCGCAGGCGCAGGAGGTCGCGGTGCAGCACGTGCGTCTCGCGGTGGGCCTCGCGCTCCGCGTGGTCCAGGACGCAGCGCTCGAAGGTCGCGGGATCGAGGGGGTCGGGCAGGACGTCCTCGGGGCGGAGGCTCCGCCACTGCGCCATGAACCGCCGCCGCCCCTCGCGGATGGCCTCCGCCAGGCGCGGGTGGTCGGCGAAGAAGAGGAAGGGCCGCGTGGAGGCGAACTCCTGGCCCTGGAAGAGCAGGGGCGTGCCGGGGCCCAGCAACAGGTAGGCGGTGAGCGCGCGCAGGCGGCCCGGGCTTGTGATCTGCGCGAGGCGGAGCCCGCGTGCCGAGTTCGCTACCTGGTCGTGGTTCTCCAGGTAGGAAACGAAGGCGCTCGCGGGCAGGTCGCCCGCGGGCGTCCCGCGACGCTTCCGCTGCCAGCGGTAGCGCTGTCCCTGGTAGAGGAAGCCGTGCCTGGCCGCGGAGACCAGCTCCTGCGCGGAGCCCGCGTAGTCCAGGTAGTAGGCCTCGCGGCGGCCGGTGAGGGCGACGAGGGCCGCGTGGTGGAGGTCGTCGTTCCACAGCCCGTCGAGGCCGAGGCCGCCCGCGCCCTCGGGCCGGGCCAGCCGCGCCTCCTGGCTCTCGTTCTCCGCCACCACGATGGTGGCCCGTTCCCCCGCCGCCTCGCGGACCCGGCGCCGCAGCTGCGCCAGCACGTGATCGGGGGATTCGTCATGGACGTCCTGGGTGGCGTCGAGACGCAGGCCGTCGAGGTGGAACTCGGCGATCCAGTAGCCGGCGTTCTCCACGAAGTACTCCCGCACGGGCCCGCTGTCCTCACCGTCGAAGTTGATGGCTTCCCCCCAGTCCGTGGCGTGCCGCGAGGTGACGTAGGCGTCCGCGTACTGGCCGAGGTAGTTGCCGTCGGGCCCGAGGTGGTTGAAGACGACGTCCAGGATGACGCCCAGCCCGAGGCCGTGGGCGGTGTCCACGAAGCGGCGCAGGTCGTCGGGGGCCCCGTACAGGCGGGAGGGCGCGAAGAGGTTCACGCCGTCGTAGCCCCAGCCGAAGCGCCCCGGGAAGTCGGCGATCGGCATCAGCTCGACGACGGTCACGCCGATCCGCGCGAGCTCGGGAAGCTCCTCGGCGGCGGCGGCCCAGGTGCCGGCGGGGGTGAAGGTGCCGAGGTGCAGCTCGTAGAGGACCTGCCCCGGCAGCCGCACGCCCCGCCAGCCGGCGTCGGTCCACCGGAAGGCGCCCGGATCGACGACCTCGGAGGGGCCGTGGGGCCCCTCGGGCTGGAAGCGCGACGCGGGGTCGGGGTAGCGCTCCGGAC
>DATBIO010000219.1:0-18482 GCA_036556965.1 Vicinamibacteria bacterium | reverse complement strand
AGGCGAACACGGCGGCCATGCCGCTCGCCGTGGCGCGCGCCGCCTCCGCGGCCGCCCGGCCCGCCATCGAATGGCACCAGGGGAACGCCGCCGCCCTGCCCTTCCCCGACGGCGCCTTCGACGCCGTCCTCTCCCAGCTCGCCCTGCAGTTCTTCTCCGACGCCGGACGCGCGCTGGCCGAGGCGCGGCGCGTGCTCGCGCCGGCGGGGCGCGCCGCCTTCAGCACGTGTCGTCCCATCCGCTACTGGCCGCCCTACGTGGCGCTGGCCGACGCGCTGGCCCGCCACGTCGGCCCCGCGGCCGGCCAGGGCGTGCGCTCCATCTTCCCGGAGTGGACGGCCGCCGACCTGCGCGCGCTGTTCGCGCGCGCCGGCTTCCGCGAGACCTCCGTGCGGGTCGAGGTGGCGGGCGCGCGCTACCCCTCCCCGGCGGAGATGCTCCGCCAGGAGGCGGCCAGCTCGCCGCTGGCGGCTCCCGTCGCCGCCCTCGCCCCCGCGGCGCGGGCGGCGCTGATCCGCGACCTCGAGGCCGCGCTGGCCGACCGGATCGACGACGAGGGCCTGGTCTTCCCGGTGGAGGTGTTCTCGATCCTCGCGCGGCCCTGACGGCGGCGCCACGCTATCATCGGGCCTCCCGGAGGTCCGCCATGCCCACCTTCGCGTCCCTCGTCCTCGCCAGCCTGCTCGTAGCCGCCGCGCCCGCCCCGGACGACAAGGGCGAGGCGCTGCGCGAGGCCGCGCACCGGGGCGACGTGGCCGGCGTGCGCGCCCTCCTCGACGCGGGCACGCCCGTGGACGCGCCCGCCCGCCACGGGCAGACCGCCCTCATGTACGCGGCCGAAGCGGGCAAGGCCGAGGTGGTGCGCCTGCTGCTCGATCGCGGCGCGGACGTGAACGCGCGGAACCGCTTCTTCGACTACGCCCCCGTGGCAGGGGCCCTGCGCTTCGGCCACGTCGAGATCGCGCGCCTGCTCCTCGAGAAGGGCGCCACGGACGCGGTGAGCGCGCTGGACCACGCCGTGGAGACCGACGACGCCTCCCTGGCGGAGGCCGCCCTGCGCACGGGCCGCATCGAGCCGCTCGATCTGGCCGCGGCCCGCCGGGAAGCGGAGAAGAAGGGAGCGGCGCTGCGCGCGCTCCTCGCGTCGGCCAAAGCCGTGCGCCCCCCGCGCGCCCCCTTCGCCGTGGACCCCGCACGCCTGCGCGCCTACGCCGTGCGCTACCGCGCCCAGGACGGCGAGGTGACGCTGGCGATGGAGGGCGACGGCCTCCGCCTCGACGGTCCCGGCGCGGGCGGCCCGCCCGTGCTCCTCCAGCCCGTCGGCGACGGCCGCTTCGAGAGCGCGGACGGCGAGGTGGCCGTCCGCGTGTCCGGCCGCGCGGGCACCCTGGAGTGGGGGTACGTCAACCGCGCCGGCGTGGTCACGCGGCTCTCCGTGGTCACCTCGGACCCGGCCCCCATGCGCACCGCGGCGGCGGCCCCCGCGGCGCGCGCGCCCCGCGGCGCGCCCCGCAACTGGCCGCAGTTCCGCGGGACGGGCGCCTCGGGCGTCGGCGACGGCCAGGGCGCCCCCCTGACCTGGAGCCTGGCCGAGGGCCGGAACGTCCGCTTCAAGACCGCGATCCCCGGGATCGGGCTGAGCAGCCCCATCGTCTGGGGCGACCGGATCTTCCTGACCACGGCCGTCAGCGGCAAGGACGACAAGACGTTCCGCACCGGCCTCTACGGCGACGGCACCTCGGTGGACGACCTCTCCGTGCACTCCTTCCGCCTGTTCGCGCTGGACAAGGCCTCGGGCCGCGTGCTGTGGGAGCGCGAGGTCCACCGCGCCGCCCCCGTGGTGCGGCGCCACCTGAAGTCGAGCCTGGCCAACGCCACGCCGGCCACGGACGGCCGGCGGCTGGTGGTCATGTTCGGGCCGGTGGGCGTGCTCGCCGCCTACGACATGGACGGCCGGCTGCTCTGGAAGCGGGACGTGGGCGTCCTCGACGCCAACGACCCGCAGTCGGGCACCGCGGAGTGGGGGCACGCCAGCTCGCCCATCCTGTACGGAGACCTGGTGATCGTCCAGGCCGACCGGCGGAAGGACTCTTACCTGGCCGCCTTCTCCCTGGAGGACGGCAAGGAGGCCTGGCGCGTGGCGCGTGACGAGCCCTCGACCTGGACCACGCCCAACGTCCTGCGCGGGCCCTCCGGCGACGAGCTGGTCACCAACGGCCAGCGGATCCGCGCCTACGACCCCCGGAGCGGCACCCTGCTGTGGACGCTGGGGCCGAACTCGGAGGTGGTGGTCGCCACGCCGGTGGTGGGCGAGGGGGTGGCCTACGTGACCGCCGGCTACCCCCCGGTGCGCCCGGTCTACGCGGTGCGCGCGGGCCAGCGCGGCGACCTCACCCTGCCGGAGGGCGCGCGCTCCAGCGCGGCCGTCGCCTGGAGCCACGCGCGCGGCGGGACCTACATACCCACCCCGGTGCTGTACCAGGGCCACCTGTACACGGTGAACAACAACGGGATCCTGACCAGCTACCGCGCGGACACCGGCGAGCAGGTGTACCAGACGCGGCTGGGCACGGCGGGCGCCTCCTTCTCCGCCTCGCCGGTGGCCGCCGATGGCCGCCTCTACTTCGCCAGCGAGACGGGCGAGGTCTACGTGCTGCGCGCGGGTCCCGAGCGCGACCTGCTCGCCACCAACACCATGGACGAGGTGGTGATGTCCACCCCCGCCCTCTCCGACGGCCTGCTGGTGGTGCGCACGCTCGGCCACCTGGTGGGGCTGGCAGAGGGCGAGACGCTCCGGCGCTGAGCGCGCTCTGGTAGCATCGTCCGCGCGGAGGCGAGAGATGGCCACCCCAACCCGCGAGCGCCGGCGCGACCCGCACCGCTGCAAGGCGTGCGGGACCGCCTTCGAGGTCACCTACTTCGACGACCGCCGGGACGCGCGCAGCGAGCTCCCGCCCGTGCTCGCGGACGTGCCCTGTCCCCGCTGCGGGAAGACCAAGAGCGTGACCGTCCCCGCCGGGGCCGAGCGCACGCTCGTCATCGAGCCGGGCGGCGAGGTGTCGGAGACGGGCGGAGGGGGCTAGCCGGCCCTCAGCACACCGCGTCCTCCGCCGCGTAGTCGAACAGGTGCGGCGTGGGGCCGGCGGGCGGGTGGGCGCGCATCCAGCGGATGGTGCGCGCGATCGCCTCGTCCAGGGGGACCGGCTCCCGGTAGCCCAGCTCGCGGCGGATGCGCGTGCTGTCCGCCGTCCAGTGCTGGTCGGGGTTGCCCGGCGCCTGCAGGAAGGCGGGGCTGCCGTCGTCGGGCAGTACCACCACCTCCCCGCGCCAGCCCGCCACCTCGGCCACCTTCCGCGTCCACTCCAGCTCGGTGAACGGCTCGGGATCGGCGACGTTGTAGATGCGGCCGGCGGCCGCCTCCGACCCCGCCGCGAGCACGACGGCGGCGGCCACGTTCTCCACGTAGCCGCGCGGCCCGCGCCACCGGGCCATGCTCTCGGAGAGGAGGATCACCCGGCGCCCGTCGTCGACGCGCTTCACCACGGGCAGCAGCCGCCACAAGGGGTCGCGCGGACCGTAGACCATGGGCAGGCGCAGGACGGTGCCCGGCAGCTCCGCGTCGGCCATGACCTCGCGCTCGACGGGGATCTTGTCGTACTCGTCGTCGAGCCAGCCGAAGACGCCCTGCAGCATCTTGATCTGCTCCGGCGGGTAGGTCTGCAGCCGCGTGCGCAGGGGAGACTCCTCCGTCAGCGGCACCGGCTCCAGGGGTCCCGGCTCGAGGCCGTGCAACACGCCGCACGCGCGGTAGACGTCCATGCTGGAGAGGGCCACCACGCGCCGCGCGACGCCGCGGAAGACCACCATCAGGTCGCGCGCCTGGGCGCCCGAGCTCAGGATCAAGTCGACGACGACGTCCGGCCGGAAGCTCCTCAACGCGCGCGCGTGGTCGGCGAGCGCCTTGCGGTCGCCCCGGAACCGCAGGACCGATGCCGGCAGCTCGTCGGCCGTGGCACCGCGGCTGAGCACGGCCACGTCGTGGCCGCCGGCCAGAAGCTGATCGACCACCGGGGGGCCGATGAAGCCGGTGCCGCCGAGGACGAGGACGCGCATCCCCGCTGACCATTCTGGCATCCGGGACGCTTTCTGTTGACAAGCCGCTTCCAGATTCCTACTTTTCGTTCAATCCAAACCAGCACAGGCTGGGAGCGTCTTTCCCTCCTTCGTGACGCCGCAGCGGTTCGCGCTGCCACGTCGAGGCCCCGTTCCGCAACCCGAGTCGTCGCCCGCATCTCCAGACCGGAGGTCTGACGATGAAGCTGTGTGCTCGAGCCATTCTCCTGGCCAGCTTCTGCACGCTGGCCTGGTCGCTGTCGGGGGCCGCGGCCACCCAGGACCCACCCAGGCGGGCCAGCGCCGCCAAGCCCAGGAAGGCCAAGACGCCTCCCCCGCGGACCACCGCCGCCCCGGCGCCGGAGGCCGCCCCCCGCTTCGACTTCGAGAAGCGGGCCGGAGCGGTGGATGAGGCCCTCACGGTGCTCCTCGCCCGCCGCCTCACGGTGCTCCCGAGCGCCGAGGAGGCCGGCGAGCGGATGGGGCGGGAGGCCGGCGCGCGACAGGTCCTCCGGGCGAACGCCGGGGCGGCGGCCGCCGCCGTCATCGCCGAGCTCGAGAAGCTCGCCCGGAACGACGTCGAAGGCCACGCGGAGCTGTTCACCCTCCTCGGCGAGGTGGCGGCCGAGGAGGCGGCCATCGCCTACTGGAGCGCGAAGCTGGCGTCGGGGACGCCTCGCCCGCCCCGGCCCCTCCCCGAGCGCAAGAAGCTCAAGGAGCCCGACCGGCCGACGGCTCAAAGGTCGGAGCGCGAGGACCCCGAGGCGTTGATCCGATACCTCGCCCTCGCGCACCTCTACCGCGCCGGCCGCGCGGGCAGCGAGAAGGCGCGCGCGGCCATCCTGGAGGCCGCGGCCAGCCCGCACCGGGAGGTGAGGATCAGCGCCGTCCAGTACACCTATGCCCTTACCCGCCGGCGCTGGAAGGCGCGCCAGGAGCTGGAGAAGCGCCTGCCGCGGTCCGACCAGTACCTGCTCTACCGGTACTGAGGAGGCGCGCCTTGAAGATCGCTGCTGCCGCCGCCGCCTTGCTCGGAATCACCATGGGGACGGCCGCCTCCGCGGCGGCCGAGACCTGCAGCTGTCCGCCTCCCGGTTCGCTCTCCCTCTCCACCTCGAAGGACTCCAAGTGGCGCGCGAAGTGGTGTGGCAACCAATCCCTCGTCGACACCATCTGGTTCGGGCTCAACCTCGACGAGACGGGCGACCTGTGGGACGAGGGCTGGGGCTACGAGGACGTCTGCAACGACAACCTGTTCCTCTCGCGGCTGTACAACGCGGGCTTCATCGTGCGCGAGGTGCAGAAGATCGCCCCGCACTTCCCCGAGAACACGTCGCCGAACCTGGGGCACACGTGGTGGGACTTCGTCCACATCCACGAGGACGACGGCTTCGAGCCCCGCTGCTGCAACGACAACCTCGACCCCGACGAGTGCTGCCTGTGGGCCACCCACTACTGCTGCGCCACCTCCACCGACCTCTGCCTCGGCTGGGGCTTCTGGCGGGGAGCGGCGGACCGGTCGAGCACCCTCGTCCACGAGGCGACGCACGACGACGAGGGCCACATCGACGACGACGCCTGCGACAACGGGGGGTCCTGCGACACGTGGTACGGCGCCTACAACGCCAACACGATGCAGATCAACTACCTCTACGACGCCGCCGCCGCCTACCTCGTCGAGACCGTCAACAACGTCAAGCAGCGGAAGGTCAGCATCTTCCAGGACTCGGGCAAGCAGATGTGCGGCTTCATTCCGCTGCTGGAGGAGTCCGAGCGCGATACCCAGCTGGCGGACGTGAAGAACCGCCTGGACAGCAACTTCGAATCGGGCTCGGTCTTCCCCAAGTACACCGACGCCGACGACGTGGACGACGCCAAGGACACGCCCTGGGAGTGCGCCAACTGCAAGACCTCCGACTACACCTTCTCGGCCCAGACCTACGGCGACAACAAGGCGTGCAACGAGATCACCAACAAGGGGAACGTGAACGTCAACGCCGGCATGCGCGCGGCCTGCCAGGCGTACAACAACAAGATCGCCACCGCCTCGGGCGCCTCCGCCTTCGGCAAGATCAAGGCCGACCTCTACACGGCCACCACCGGCAAGTGCCTGGGCTGTTCGGAGCAGGACACGGACGCGTACTGCGACACGCGGAAGGCGTCCGCGACCACCGTGGACGACCTCGACCCGCAGGGGATGCTCTCGAGCTGCGGTTACAACTACGAGGACGAGTGCCTCCAGGAGTACTGCCAGGAGAAGTTCCAGGCCTCCTGGGCCAGCCACGCCGGTGATTCCGGCTGGGACGACCCCCGCGGCTGCCTGGACGCGGTCTGCGGTAACGACGCCACCTGCCGCAAGCTGTTCCTGAGCTACGGCGGGGACCCGAAGTACTACGCGGCGGGCGGATGTTTCGGGAAGCTGCTCGCGTGCTACGACAAGCACGGTTTCACCATACCCGGCGCCGGCGCCAACCCGAGCCCCACGGAGATCAAGGAGTGCGAGGACCAGTTCGCCTTCTGCGAGGCCATGGAGGCGATCCGGCGGAAGATCCTCGGGTACCGGATGGTGAACAAGTGGGTACACCCGTCCGATCCCGTCACCCAGCGCGTGAACCCGTGGGAGAAGTCCGCCCAGGAGGTGTTCCTCGGCCAGCTTCGGCAGCTGAAGGCGAGACTGGACCGGGGGACCCTGACCCAGGCGCAGTTCGAGCAGCGCCTCGACCGCCTGATGGCGCGCCCGGAGTCGCAGGCAGTGGCCTTCGCCCTGGAGCCGAGGATCTTCGTCGGACTCCTGGGCAGCGCCCAGCTCGAGAAGATCGCCGCTCCCTCGAAGCGCGCGGTGCAGCCCCTGGCCCTGCGCGCCACGGACGTGGGCGCACGCGGACGCCTGCTCATGAGAGAGCTCGAAGTCCTGAAGCAGAAGGCGGCGGCCGCCCAGCAGAAGCGCTGAGGCGGGCCTCACGGCGCCGGAGTGTTGACGGCTCCGGCGCCGGTCCCTAGGCTCGGCCCCGATGGAGACGCGCGTGGCCATCGTGGGGACCGGCTTCGCCGGCCTGGGGGCGGCCATCCGGCTCCGGCAGGCGGGCATCACCGACTTCCTCCTCCTGGAGCGCGCCGGTGACGTCGGCGGGACCTGGCGCGACAACGCCTACCCGGGATGCGCCTGCGACGTCCCGTCCCACCTCTACTCCCTGTCCTTCGCGCCGAACCCGGAGTGGACGTTCCGGTACTCGCGCCAGCCGGAGATCTGGACGTACCTCCAGCGCTGCGCGCGCGACTTCGGCGTGATGCCGCACGTGCGCTTCCGCCATGAGGTGCGCGCAGCGACCTGGGACGACGCCGCGCACCGCTGGCACGTCGAGACGTCGCAGGGCCCCCTCACGGCGTCGGTCCTGGTGGTGGCCACGGGACCCCTGAGCGAGCCGGTCGTGCCCGACCTGCCCGGCCTGGCCGCCTTCCAGGGCCGCGTCTTCCACTCCGCGCGGTGGGACGACGCGTGCGACCTGGCCGGCCGCCGCGTGGCCGTGATCGGCACCGGGGCCTCGGCCATCCAGTTCGTGCCGCAGATCCAGCCGAAGGTGGCGCGGCTCCACCTCTTCCAGCGCACGGCTCCCTGGGTGCTCCCGCGCCTCGACCGGCCCATCGAGGGCTGGGAGCGGGCGCTGTTCCGGCGCGTGCCGGCCCTCCAGCGGCTGGCCCGCCTCGGCGTCTACCTCCAGCGCGAGGTCTGCGTGCTCCTCTTCCGGCGGCCGTGGGCCATGCGCCTGCTCCAGTACCTCGCCCTGCGCAACATGCGGCGGTCGGTGAAGGACCACGCCCTGCGCGGGCGGCTCACGCCGAGCTACACCATGGGCTGCAAGCGCGTGCTGCTCTCCAGCGACTACTACCCCGCCCTGGCCCAGCCCAACGTGGAGGTCGTCACCGCGGGCGTGGCCGAGGTGCGGGCGCGGTCGATGGTGGACGGCGACGGCGTGGAGCGAGAGGTGGACGTCGTCATCCTGGGCACGGGCTTCCGGCCCACCGACCCGCCCCTGGCCAGGTCCCTGCGCGGGCGCGGCGGGCAGACCCTGGCCGAGGCCTGGGAAGGCAGCCCCAAGGCGCACCTGGGCACCACCGTGGCCGGCTTCCCCAACCTCTTCCTCCTGCTCGGCCCCAACACGGGCCTCGGCCACACCTCGGTGGTGTACATGGGCGAGGCGCAGATCGAGCACGTGGTGTCGGCCCTGCGCTACATGGACGCGCGCGGCGTGCGCGCGCTGGAGCCCACGCCCGAGGCGCAGTCGGCCTACGTGGCGGGCGTGGACCGGCGGATGCAGGGCACGGTCTGGGTCGCCGGCGGCTGCGCCAGCTGGTACCTCGACGGCACGGGCCGGAACTCGAGCCTGTGGCCGGACTTCACCTGGCGCTACCGGCGTCGCGCGGCGCGCTTCCGGCCGGAGGACCACGCGGTGGTGGGACCGTGAGCGGCCTGGCCGGCAAGGTAGCGCTGGTCACGGGGCCGGCGCGCGGCATCGGGGCGGAGACGGCGCGCCTCCTGGCCGCGCGCGGCGCCCGGCTGTCGCTGGTCGGCCGGGAGCCCGAGCGCCTCCGCGCCCTGGCCGCGGAGCTGGGTGCGGGCCACGCCTGGTTCGAGGGCGACGTCACGGACCAGGCCGCGCTGGACCGCGCGGTGGCGGGCACGGTGCAGGCCCTGGGCGGCATCGACGTGGTGGTGGCCAACGCCGGCATCGGCAGCTTCGGGACGGTGGCGGTCACGCCCCTGGAAGCGCAGGTGCGCGTGATCGAGGTCAACCTGGTGGGCGTGCTGCGCACCGTGGCCGCCACCCTGCCCCAGGTGGCGGAGCGCCGCGGCTACTACCTCCTCGTCTCCTCGCTGGCCGCCCTCGCCCCCTCTCCGGGGTTCGCCGCCTACTGCGCCTCCAAGAGCGGCGTGGAGCAGCTGGGCAACGCGCTGCGCATTGAAGTCGCGGGCAAGGGCGTGGACGTCGGCGTGGCGCACCCCTCCTGGGTCGACACCGACCTCGTGCGCGACGTGCGCCAGGACTTCCGCTCCTTCGAGGAGATCCTGCGCCGCCTCCCCGGACCCTTCGGGCGCATGACGTCCGTGCAGGACTGCGCGGCGGCCATGGTGTGGGGCATCGAGCGGCGGCGGCGCCGAGTCTTCGTGCCGCGCAGCCTGGCCCTGGTCGGCGCCTTCCGCTCGTTCTTCATGAGCCGGCTGGCCCAGCGCCTGGTGCTGGGCGACGTGGGCCCGCGGCTGCCCGAGTTCGAGCGCGAGGTGGCCGCCCTGGGCCGGTCGTTCGGGGCGAACAGCGTCGAGACGGCGGCGCGTCGCCCTGCCCCCTGAGCGCCTCCGGCGCCGGGACCGGCCCTCCGGCCGGCGCGGGCACGGCAGGGCCGAGATGCGCTATCATCAGCGTTTGTTTTCGGGAGGTTACAGGTTCTGATCGCGCTGTTGGCGCTCTCCAATCCCCTGTCCACGCTGGCCGGGTTGCCCCTCCACACGAAGCTGCTCCTGGGGCTGGCCACCACCGTCTTCCTCACCGAGCTGCTGCTGCGGCGGTTCGCGCGGGGGTCCGCCTTCTACAAGAAGTGGACGCACGGCCTGGAGAAGGTGGGCGCCTTCTGGACGGCCGTCATCCTCTCCATCGTCTACTTCGTCTCCGTCTCCCTGGTCAGCATCTTCATGAGGCTGTTCGGAAAGGACCCCCTCGACCGAAGCCTGGCCCCCGAGGCCAGCTTCTGGCGCGCCCACGAGCCCAACCCCCTGGGGCCGCAGGCGGCGGCGCGGCACCAGTTCTGATGCGCCACGTCCTCGGCATCTCCTGCTACTACCACGACAGCGCGGCGGCCCTGCTGCGCGACGGCGAGGTGATCGCCGCCTGCCAGGAGGAGCGCCTGTCGCGCAAGAAGCACGACTCGCGCTTCCCTTCCCGCGCCGTGAAGTACGTGCTGAGGGAGGGGGGCATCGGCCCGGAGGAGCTGGACGCCGTCGGCTTCTACGACAAGCCTCTCCTGAAGTTCGAGCGCATGCTCTCCACCTACGTGGCCACCTTCCCGCGCTCCTTCGGCTCCTTCCGCAAGGCCATCCCCCTCTGGCTCCACGAGAAGCTCTGGGTGCCCTCGCTGGTGCGCAAGGAGCTGCGCCCCTACCAGGGGCCCATCCTCTTCGCCGAGCACCACATGAGCCACGCCGCCTCCGCCTTCCTCGTCTCGCCCTACGAGGAGGCGGCCATCCTCACCGTGGACGGCGTGGGCGAGTGGGCCACCGCCACCTTCGCCGTGGGACGCGGCAGCGACATAGAGATCTTCAAGGAGATCCGCTTCCCCCACAGCCTCGGCCTGCTCTACAGCGCCTTCACCTACTACCTCGGCTTCAAGGTCAACAGCGCCGAGTACAAGGTCATGGGGCTCGCCCCCTACGGCAAGCCCGTGCACTTCGACCGCATCATGCGGGAGATGGTCCACCTCAACGAGGACGGCTCCTTCAAGCTCAACATGAAGTACTTCTCGTACGACTACGGCCTGCGCATGACCAACGGGAAGTTCGACGAGTTCTTCGGCGGCCCCCCGCGCAAGCCGGAGACGTGGATGAACGAGCGCGAGTTCGACATCGCCGCCTCCGTGCAGAAGGTCTGCGAGGAGGTGGTGCTGCGCATGGCGCGCCACATCCACCAGGAGACCGGGCTCACCAACCTCTGCATGGCGGGCGGGGTGGCCCTCAACTGCGTGGCCAACGGGCGCGTCATCCGGGAGACCCCCTTCAAGAACCTGTTCGTGCAGCCGGCGGCCGGCGACGCGGGGGGGGCGGTGGGGGTGGCCCACTACATCTACAACACGCTGGAGAAGAAGCCCCGCGCCCGGGCCTGGAAGCACGCCTACCTCGGCCCCTCCTACACCGACGCCGAGATCGGCCAGTACCTGGACTCCGCGGGGGCCCGCTACCGGGTGGTGTCGGACGCGGAGCTGACCCAGGAGACGGCCCGCCTCATCGCCGGCAACAACGTGGTGGGGTGGTTCCAGGGCCGCATGGAGTTCGGGCCGCGCGCGCTGGGCGGGCGCAGCATCCTGGCCGACCCGCGCGACGAGAAGATGCGCGACACCCTCAACATGAAGATCAAGTTCCGCGAGGGCTTTCGGCCCTTCGCGCCTTCCGTCATGGCCGACAAGGCCTCGGAGTGGTTCGACATCGACGTGGACAGCCCCTACATGCTGCTGGTGGCCCAGGTGCGCCACGACAAGCGGGTCATCCCCTCCGTCACCCACGTGGACGGCTCGGCGCGCCTGCAGACGGTGACGCGTGAGGAGAGCCCGCTCTACTACGGCGTCATCGAGGAGTTCGCGCGGCTGACGGGCGTGCCCGTCATCATCAACACCTCGTTCAACGTGCGCGGCGAGCCCATCGTGTGCACGCCCCACGACGCCTACCTCTGCTTCATGCGCACGAACATGGACCACCTCGTCCTCGGCCACTACATCCTCGACAAGGAGGACCAGCCGGCCCTGCGCGAGGACGTGGACTGGCGCGAGCTGTACGAGCTCGATTGATGGCCGCACCAACGCAGGCACCGAGGCGGGCCCTGCCCTAGAGAGGCGACATGGCATTCGAGGATTCGCGCGAGAAGCTCGGCATCGTGAGCGAGCTGTGGACCTTCATGAAGGTCCGCAAGAAGTGGTGGCTCGGCCCCATCGTGCTCATGCTGGCCCTGCTCGGCCTGCTCGTGGTCTTCACGCAGGGCTCGGCGGTGGCTCCGTTCATCTACACGCTGTTCTAGCCGGAAGACGCCCGAACGCCGGTGCGAGCAGCGCCCGACACGGGGACGCGCACGAGAGCGAAATGACCCCGTCCATCTCCCAGCGGGCGCGGCAGATGCCCGCCTCCCCCATCCGCAAGCTCACGCCGCTGGCGGACGACGCCAGGCGCCGCGGCCTGCACGTCTACCACCTCAACATCGGCCAGCCGGACCTCGAGACCCCGGCCCCCATGCGCGAGCGGCTGGCCCACCTGCCCAGCCCGGTGGTGGCCTACTCGCCGTCCGGGGGCACGCCCGAGTTCCTGGCCACCCTGCGCGACTACTACGCGGGACTCGGGCTGAAGGTGGAGCTCAACGAGCTGGTGGCCACCACCGGGGGCAGCGAGGCCATCCTCTTCGCCCTCCTCACCTGCGCCGGGGACGGCGACGACGTGCTGGTGGTGGAGCCCTTCTACACGAACTACAGCGCCTTCGCCGGCATGGCCGGCGTGCGCCTGGTGCCCCTGACGGCGCGGGCCGAGGACGGCTTCCACCTGCCCGGCCGCCCCGCCTGGGAGCGCGCCCTGACCCCGCGCGCGCGCGCCGTCATCCTGTGCAACCCCAACAACCCCACGGGCACGGTGTACGAGCGCGAGGAGCTCGAGGAGGTCGCCCGCTTCTGCCGCGAGCGGGGACTGTTCCTGATCTCGGACGAGGTCTACCGCGAGTTCGTCTACGACGGCCGCCAGGCAGTGAGCGCGCTGTCGCTGCCCGGCCTGGAGGACGGCGTGGTGGTGGTGGACAGCCTGTCCAAGCGCTACAGCGCCTGCGGCATCCGCCTGGGGGCGCTGGCCACGCGCAACCGCGACGTCTACCACGCCGTCATGCGCATGGCCCAGGGCCGGCTGTCCCCGCCCGGCCTGGCCCAGCTCGCGGCCCTGGGAATCCGGCACCTCGCCCCCGACTACACGGCCCAGGTGGTGGCGGAGTACCAGCGGCGCCGGGACATCCTCTTCGAGGCGCTGACCCGCCTGCCCGGCGTGTTCCTGCGCCGGCCCGAAGGCGCCTTCTATTTCGTGGCCCGCCTGCCCATCGTCGACGCCGAGGACTTCGCGCGCTGGCTGCTCTCCGACTTCCACCACGAGGGGGCCACCGTGATGGTGGCGCCGGCGGGGGGCTTCTACTCGACCCCCGGGCTGGGGCACAACGAGGTGCGCGTGGCCTACGTCCTCAACGAGAAGGACCTGCGCGCGGCGGCCGCCGTCCTGGCCCAGGGCCTCGAGGCCTATCGCCGCGCGCGCGGGCTGTCCACGCTGCCCGCGGCGCCTGCCTTCCATGAGGAGGAGCCGGACTTCAGCGTTCCCGCCGACTAGCCCACGCCGTCCCGCGGGGGACCCGGTCTCCACCGCATCACGCACCGCTGCTCGCGGGGCAGCCCCGCGCCCTCCTCCTCCGCGCGATGCCGGCGCAACGACGGCGTCAGCTCTTCCTCCGCCAGCTCCCGGAAGCCCAGGCGCGCGTAGAAGGGCGCGTTCCACGGCACGCGGCGGAACGTGGTCAGGGTGACGCCCTGGCCGCGGGCGCGGGCGTGCGCGCAGACCGCCTCCACCAGCCGCGTGCCCAGGCCGTGGCGCCCGTGTTCGGGGAGCACGTCCACCTCCTGGAGGTGCAGGTCGCCCTCGCCCTCCACGGCCAGGGCGAAGCCCACGGGCGCGCCTCCCGTGCGGGCCACCCACAGTCGGCCGGCGCGCTGGCCCTCCTCGAAGTCCTCGAGCGGCGTGTAGAAGGCGGGCAGGTGGGCCGTCTCCGCGAGCTGCTCGAAGCGGGCGCCCGCCCGGCGCTCGATCCCCGGCAGGAGCGGCACCTCATCCGGGCGTGCCCGCGCGATCTCGTAGGGCCCGGTCACGGCGAAGGCGGAAACGGCCCCGCCGCGGGCGACCCGCGGCGGGGCGAACGGGCTAGAACTGGAAGCGCAGCTCTCCGAAGACCGAGCGCTTGATGACGTCGCCGTACACGTGCTGCTGGATGGTCTCGTTGGTGAGGTTGGTGCCCTTGATGGTGGCCACCACCTTGCCGTCCACGAACTTCATGCCGAAGGCGGCGTTGAGCATCGTGTAGGAGTCCGTGAAGCCGTGGAAGGGCGCGGTGAGGACGTCCACCCACAAGGCCTCGTCCACGAAGTTGATGGACGCGCTGCCCAGGAACCGCGGGTGGTTCCAGCTCACGCCCAGGTTGAAGCGGTTCTTGGCGGGCAGGGCCAGCTCGCTCACGGGGAAGCGGATCTCGTCCTCCTCCGGCTCCAGGATCTCCGGCGTGTCCTGGAAGGAATAGTTCGCGTTCGCGCTGAAGGTGTCGTTGAAGCGGTGGTCGATGGAGGCCTCGAACCCGCGCTGGCGCGTGGGGCCCAGGTTCAGGTACGTCGACACCGTGCGCGGGAGGGGGAAGCCCGGGATACGGAGCTGGAGCAGGACCGCGTACAGCGGGCCGGGGATGCCTGTCTCCGCCGAGTTGGCCGGGGTGTAGACGTCGAAGCCGGGGCCGCCCTGGGGGAAGTCCGCGCTGGGGGTGATGGTCGTGAAGTTGATGTTGTCCTCGGTGTCGTTCTGGTAGACGGCCAGGCCCAGGGTGGTCCGCCCGCCGAAGGTCCCCGTGTAGGCCAGCTCGTAGGCGGTGAGCGACTCCTCCTTGAGGTCGGGGTTGCCCACGTTGTTGACGATCAGGCGCACGGGCTGCCTCGGCACCAGGGCGGCCAGGGGCGGAGGAAGGAGCGGGATGAGCGGCCGCAGGTCGATGGGGGCCACGGGGGCGAAGATCTTCTGGTCGAGGTAGTTGTTCACGGCGGAGGGCGAGCGGAAGGCCTTGTTGTAGGAGGCGCGGAAGGAGTGCTCCGCGTGCGGCTTGAACATGGCGGTGACGCGGGGCGAGAACACGGGGTCCTCGATGTTCCCGAACTTGTCCACGCGCCCGCCGATGGCCAGGCGGAACTTGTCCCAGAAGATCTCGTCCTGGAAGTAGGCGCCCAGCTCGGTGCGGTCCTCGGCGTTGGGCGTGAGCGTGATGTCGAAGTTGTTGCGCCGGACGTTGCCCCCGTAGCTCAGCACGTGGTGGCCGCCCACCACCATGGAGTGCCCGACCTCGAAGTCGTAGGTCTGGGTGGTGAAGTTGAGGGCCACCGGCTCCAGGGTGGTGGGGTCGGTGAGGAGGAGGTTGGGCGCCTCGGCGTCGAGGAAGTTGGCGAAGGCCCCGACACGCAGCGCGCCCTTGCTGAAGCCGATCTTCCCGTAGGCCATGTAGGCGCCGTCTTCCAGCTGGAAGGGGCCGATGCCGGTGTGCACGATCCCTTCCGACCCGGCGTAGCCGGCCTGGTAGGTGATGCGGGCGCCGTTGGACAGGTCGTGGTCCAGGCGGCCGTCGATCTTGGGCTGGCTGGTCCCGTCGTTCTCGAAGGCGTTCACCCCCTGCCGGTCCGCGGGGTAGGGAGCGCCGCCCAGGCAGTTGGCGCCCGCCCCCGTGGTCACGTTGCAGACGGGGTTGTCCACGCGGGGATCGGCGATGATGGGCACCCGGCCCACCGGACGCGAGAACGGCTCCGAGTCGAAGTAGCCGCCGGATACCCGGAAGGACAGGGTGTCCGAGGGGGCGCGCGCGATGCTCGCGCTGCCTCCCCAGGCGTTGCCCGTGCCCTCTTCCTCGCGCGAGCCCTCGTCGCGGTTGAAGAGCCCGCCCGTGAGGGTGACGGAGGATCCCGGGGCCTCGCGCGGCGTCTTGGTGATGATGTTCACCACTCCGCTCAGGGCGTTGGCGCCCCACACCGCGGAGGCCGGCCCGCGCACGACCTCGATCTGCTTGATGTCGGCGGCGTTGTTGGGGACGAGGTCCCACAGCACCAGCCCGAAGAAGTCGAGGTACATGCTGCGGCCGTCGAGGAGCACGAGCTGGGAGGTGGCCAGGGTGGAGGTGGACTGGCGGCTGGTGATGTTCACGTCGCGGGCCGAGGTCTGGATGACGTTCATGCCCGGCACGTTGCGCATCAGGTCGCCGAAGTTCTGGGAGGGGGCGGTCTGGAGCGCCTCGGTGGTGACCACGGTCATCGTGGCCGGCGCGTTGATGATGGTGGACTCCACCTTGGAGGCGGTGACCACCACCACCTCCTCGCGCTTGATCGTCTCCTCGTCGGTCGGCTCCGCCGGCGGCGCCGGGCTGGGGCTGGGAGTCGCCTCCTGGGCGAAGCCCGCGGGGCCGGCGAAGCACGCCAGGGCCAGGCAGGCCGCCACGACCCACAACTTCATACGTCCTCCTTCAAGAGAAAAAAAGTCGGGCCGGTGGCCCTCTGAACCGTGAGTTGTCCGTGCGTGGAGGGGGCTTATATCACAAGACCGTCACGCGTTTCCAGGGGGGGCGCGAAGGAAATGAACTGCGGCTCAGTCGGCGAGGGCGCGCAGCAGCTTGTCGTGGATGCCCCCGAAACCGCCGTTGGTGAGGACGACCACCCGGTCCCCCGGACGCAGGGCCCGCTCCAGGTGGGCCACGATGTCGTCCACGGCCGGGATGTGGCGGGCGTCCTTCCCCAGCTCGGCGATGGCCTGCACCAGCTCCGCCTCGGACAGGCGCTGGCCCTCCGGCACCTTGGCCGGCAGGTAGGCGGCGGAGACCAGCACCTCGTCCGCGTCCTGGAAGGCGCGGGCGAAGTCGTCCTGGAAGACACGCGTGCGCGAGGTGTAGGAGCGCGGCTCGAAGACCGCCACCAGCCGCCCGGGGCCCGCGCCCAGGGCCGCGCGCAGGGTGCGCAGGGTCTCGCGCACGGCGGTGGGGTGATGGGCGAAGTCGTCGTAGACCACCACCCCCCGCGCCTGCCCCCGCACCTCCAGCCGCCGCTTCACCCCGCCGAAGGCGGCCAGGGCGGCGCGGGCGGCGTCCGCCTCCACCCCCGCCGCCACCGCCGCGGCCAGCGCGGCCAGGGCGTTGCGGACGTTGTGCTCGCCGCTCATGCGCAGCGAGAACTCGCCCAGGTCCTTCCCCCGCCGGGAGACCGCGAACCGCCAGCCCGCGGCCGACGGCCGCAGGTCGGTGGCGCGCCAGTCCGCCTCCGCGCCCAGGCCGAAGGTCTCCACCGGCGACTGCGCGCGGGGCAGGATCTCGCGCAGGGCGGGCGTCTCCAGGCCCGCCACCACCAGCCCGCGCCGCGGGACCAGGTTCAGGAGATGCACGAAGGCGCGCTGCACCGAGGCCAGGTCCGGGTAGATGTCGGCGTGGTCGTACTCGACGTTGCCGATGACGGCGACGTCGGGCAGGTAGTGCACGAACTTGGGCCGCTTGTCGAAGAAGGCGGAGTCGTACTCGTCCCCCTCGATCACGAAGTGGGGGCCCCCTCCCAGCCGATAGCTGCGCTCGAAGTCCACGGGCACCCCGCCCACCAGGAAGGAGGGATCGCGGCCGGCGTGGGCGAGCACGAAGGCCAGCATGCTGGTGGTGGTGGTCTTGCCGTGGGTGCCCGCCACCACCAGCGAGGTGCGGCCGCGGATGAACTCGTCGGCCAGCAGGGCGGGCAGGCTGCTCATGCGCTGGCGCCGGTCGAGCACCGCCTCCACCTCGGGGTTCCCGCGCGAGAGCTCGTTGCCGATCACCACCAGGTCGGCCTCCGCGGGCACGTTCTCCGCCGCGTACGGCGTGCGCACGTCGATGCCCAGGGCGGCGAGCTGGGTGGACATGGGCGGGTAGACGTCCTGGTCCGAGCCGGTGACCTGGTGGCCCTTCTCGCGCAGGAGCCCGGCCAGGGAGGCCATGGCCGTGCCCGCCACCGCGCTCAGGTGGATCCTGCTCACGAGACGGGCGCCTCCAGCACGTCCAGGCGCGCGCCGGTCCCGCAGACCAGGCGCGCCCGCACGCCCAGGGGCAGCGACACGAACGGGCTGGCGGTGTGCCCGCTGGAGAGCCCCATGGCCACGGCCAGGTCCAGGCCGTCGAGGGCGTCGCGCACGGCGTCCTCCAGCGTGTACCCCGCCTCGGCCCCGGCCGCGCACCCCTTCATGTCGCCGAAGACCACGCCGCGCACTCCGGCCAGGGCGCCCGTCTCGCGGAGCTGCCACAGCATGCGATGGACGCGATAGGGCGGCTCGTCCGCGTCCTCCGCGAAGAGGATGGCCGGCTCGCCCTCGGTGCGCAGCGCCCACGGCGTGCCCGAGGCCGCGGCCAGGATGGACAGGCACCCTCCCACGAGGCGGCCCTCGGCCTCCCCGTCCCGCAGGGGCCAGATCTCGTCGTCGCCCTCGGCCGTCCAGGCCCCGCGCTCCCCCGACAGCGATCCCAGGAAGCCCTCGCGGTCGTAGCGGCCGTCGGCCAGCTCCCAGGCCAGCATCGGCCCGTGCAGGCTGGCCACCCCCTGCCGCGCCAGCCAGAGGTGGAGGAACGTGAGGTCGCTGTAGCCCACCAGGAGCTTGGGCCGGGCGCGGAAGGCCTCTGCGTCCAGGCCGCGGAGCAGCCAGCTCGAGCCGGCGCCGCCGCGCGCGCCGATCACCGCGCGCACCTCGGGGTCTCCGAGCAGCGCCGCCAGGTCGCGCTGCCGCTCCGCGCGCGTGCCCGCCATGAAGAGGTGGCGGCCGCGGGCGCCCGCCCCCAGCCGCACGCGGAAGCCCAGCG
>DATBIO010000218.1:0-7067 GCA_036556965.1 Vicinamibacteria bacterium | reverse complement strand
GGCCAGGGCGAGGATGGCGGCGGCGAGGTGGCCGGCGTTGGCCGCCCCCATCGTTCCCACCCCCACCGTGGCCACGGGGATGCCGGGCGGCATCTGCACGGTGGAGAGCAGCGCGTCGAAGCCCTGGAGGGGCGAGCTGGCCAGGGGCACGCCGATCACGGGCAGCGGCGTGTGCGCGGCCAGCACTCCCGCGAGGTGCGCGGCCCCGCCCGCGCCCGCCACGATGACGCGGAACCCGCGCCCCTCCGCCTCGCGCGCGAAGCGCACGGCCTCGTCCGGGGTACGGTGCGCGGAGAGCACCTTCACGTCGTAGCCGATGCCGTACTCGTCGAGGGCCTTGGCGCAGGCGGCCATGGCGGGGAGGTCGCTGTCGCTCCCCATGAGGATGGCGACGGTGGGGGAGCTAGTGGGCGGCACGCAGCCGGGCCAGGGCCTTCTGGCCGATGTCGCGCCGGTAGTGCATCCCCTCGAAGGAGATCTTGCCCGCGGCCTCGTAGGCCTTCTGCACGGCCTGCTCCAGGCTCGCCGCCAGCGCGGTCACGCCCAGCACGCGGCCGCCCACCGTGGCCACGCGCCCGTCGCGCACGCCGGTGGCGGCGTGGAAGACGATCACGTCCTTCTCGCCCTGGAGCGCGTCGAGGCCTTCCACGACCTTGCCCGTTTCCGCCGCCTCCGGGTAGCCGCGCGCGGCCAGGACCACGCAGGCCGCCGCCTCCTTGGCCCATTCGATGCGCGCCTCGCCCAGGGCGCCGTCCGCCACTCCGCGCAGCACGGGCACGAGGTCGGAGCGCATGCGCGCCATGATGACCTGCGTCTCGGGGTCGCCGAAGCGGGCGTTGAACTCCAGTACCTTGGGCCCGCCCTCCGTGATCATGAGGCCGGCGTAGAGCACGCCCTGGTAGCGCCGGCCCTCGTCGGCCAGCCCCTTCACGGTGGGCAGGATCACCTCCTGCATGATCTGCTTGTGGAGGTCCACCGTGAGGTGGGTGGCGGGGGAGACCGTCCCCATGCCTCCCGTGTTGGGCCCGCGCTCGCCGTCCAGCAGCCGCTTGTGGTCCTGCGCCGAGACCATGGGCACCACGCGCGCGCCGTCGCAGAAGACGAGGAAAGACACCTCGTCCCCCTTCAGGAACTCCTCGATGACGAGCTTGGCCCCGGCCTGGCCGAAGCGCCGCTCGTCCATCATCTGGTCCACCGCCTCGCGCGCGGCGGCCTCGTCTCCGACCAGCATCACGCCCTTGCCCGCGGCCAGGCCGTCCACCTTCATCACCATGGGATAGCCGAAGGGGGCGCGGGCCACGGCGGCGCGGGCCTCCTCCACGGACCCGATGATCTCGAAGCGTGGCGAGGGGACGTTGTGCCTCCGCATGAAGTCGCGGGCGAAGACCTTGGACCCCTCGATCTCCGCCGCCGCCCGCGAGGGGCAGAAGATGCGCAGGCCCCGCCGCGTGAACTCGTCGGCGATGCCCAGCACCATGGGCAGCTCGGGGCCCACCACCGTCAGGTCGGCGGCCACCTGCTGGGCGAAATCCGCCAGCTCCACGATGTTCGTGGAGTCGATGGGCACGCAGTCGGCCAGGCCGCGGATGCCCGCGTTGCCGGGAGCGCAGTAGACGTCCTTGACCAGGGGGCTCTGGCGGATCTTCCAGACCAGGGCGTGCTCGCGCCCGCCGTTGCCGACCACGAGCACCCTCAGGCTTGCTTCGGTCAAGGTAGGAGCAGAGGAGCGCAGAGTCTCACACGCGCGCGAGAGGCGTGTCAACGCTCTGCTATCCTGCGCGGCAGATGGCGGCGGGGGCGGCGGCAGCGCTGGCGTGGCTCCTCCTGTGCCTGCGCTGGTTCGACGCCGCCGTGCCCGCGCGGCCCGCCTGGGTGACCTCCCTGCCTCCCTGGCTCCTCGCCCTGGCCACCACCGGGCTTCTCGCGCTCTGGCTGGTGCGGCGCTGGCCCATGCTGCGGGAGGGCGAGCGCGGGGGGCTGCGCGGCGCTACCCTGCTGCTGGTCGTGCTCGCCGCCGGCTTCCGGCTCCCCCTGGCCTGGTGGGGGAGCGCGGGCTACGTGGCGCCGGACGGCGCCCTGTCCGGCATCGTGGCCCTCCGCCTCGCGCGCGGCGCCGAGCACTACGTCTTCGTGCCCCACGTCGCCTACAGCGGCAGCCTGAAGTCGCACCTGGCCGCCGCGCTGATGGCGGTGGCGGAGCCGTCGCGCGCGTTCGCCCTCGCCTCCGTGGCCTTCTACGCGCTCTTCGTGGCCGGCGTGCACCGCCTGGCCCTCCTCGCGGGACCGCGCGCGGGAGGCGCGGCGCTGCGCGCGGGGCTGCTGGCCGCCTTCGCCCCCGCCTTCGTCACGCAGTACAGCCTGAGCAACGACGGAAACTACGTGGAGGTGCTGGCGCTGGGCACCTGGGCCCTGTACCTGGCCGTGCGCTGGGCGCGCGACGGGGGGGCCTTCGCCGTGCCCCTCGGCCTCCTCCTCGGGCTCGCCCTCTGGTGCCACCTGCTCGCCGTGGTCTACGCGGCGGCCATCGCGCTCCTGATGGTGCTGCACGACGTCCGGCGCGCGCTACGCGACGCGGGGTGGGCGGGGGCGGGGGTGGTCCTGGGCTATCTCCCCGGCCTCATCTGGAACGCCACCCATGGCTGGGCCTCGCTCGCCCACTTCGTGCCCGGCGAGCGCGGCACCGGGCTGGAGGTGGGCCTGGGCGAGCGCGTGCGCGCCCTCGTCCTCGACGAGCTGCCCATCCTCCTCGGCTACGACCTGGGCTTTCCCGCCGCCCTCGACGTGGTCCTGCGGGTGGCGGCAGCGTCCATGGTGGCCCTCGTCCTCCTGGCCGTGGCCGCGGGCCTCGCCGGCGGCATGCGCCTGAGCGCCGTGCGCGCGGCCCTTCTCCTCGTCCTGGTGAACGTGGGGGTGGCCCTCTTCGCGCTGCCCTACCTCCCGGGCAACCCCCGGTACCTCCTCTTCCTGATGACGCCCCTGCCCCTGCTGGTGGGCCGCCTGCTGCATGGGCGCGCGGGACGCGCGGCCGCCTTGGCCGCCGCCGCCTTCGGCGCCGTGAGCGCGCTCCTTTCCGTGCCCGACGTGATGCGGGCGGACGCGCGGTGGAGGAGGCTGATCTCGGGCCTGGAGACGGCAGGCTTCCGCCACTGCTACAGCGACTTCTTCAACGCCACCAAGATCAACTTCCTCTCCGCGGAGCGCGTGGTCTGCTCCGCCAAGCTGGGGCCGACCACCACGGAGTACTTCTTCGAGTACCGCGAGGAGGTGGACCGGGCGCCGGCCGCGGCCCTGGTCCCCGTCAACCGGACGGCGGCGGAGAAGCTGGAGCGCCGCCTGGAGCGGCTGGGCGTGGCCTACGAGCGGCGCGAGCTCTCCAAGGCCGTCATCCTGCCCGCGCGCAAGGTGGACCCCGCCGAGCTGTTCCCGGACCGTGACTTTCCCTTGCGCTGAGGCTCAGGTCATGAGGCGCCGGTAGGCCTCGCGCGCCGACAGCCCCAGCCGGCGCGCGGCCTCCTTGGCCGCCTCGCGACGGGGGAGGCCTTGCTCCACCAGCCGCGCGAAGAGCGCTTCCAGCGTGGCGTCGTCCGCCGCCGGCGGCGGGCCCGGCGACGCGCCCGCCACCACGAGCACGATCTCTCCGCGCACCTCGTCGCGGGCCTCGAGCCCGCGGCGGAGGACGGACAGCGTGCCGCGTGCGTACTCCTCGTGCCGCTTGGTGGCCTCGCGGCACAGGAACGCCTCGCGGTCGCCCAGGGCCGCCTCCATGTCCCGCAGGGCCTCGAGCGCCCGCCGCGGGGCCTCGTAGAAGACCAGCGTCTCCGGCGCGCCGGCCAGCGCGAGGAGGGCGCGCCGCCGCCCTCCGGCGCGTGGGGGGAGGAACCCCACGAAGAGGTAGCGATCGGTGGGGAGCCCGGAGACCGAGAGCGCCGCCACCGCGGCCGAGGGACCCGGCACGGGCACCACGGGCAGGCCCTCCGCCCGCGCGTCGCGCACGAGGCGGTGCCCGGGGTCCGAGATGCCGGGCGTGCCGGCGTCGGATACGAGGGCGACGTCGCGGCCCTGCCGCAGGGCCTCGAGGATCCGCTCCCCCTTCCAGCGCTCGTTGTGCTCGAAGTAGGAGGTCGTGGCCGCGCGCACGCCGTGGGCGGTCAGGAGGGCGGCCGTCCGCCGCGTGTCCTCGCAGGCCACGAGGGAGACCTCGCGCAGCACGCGCAGGGCGCGCAGGGTGATGTCCTCCAGGTTGCCGAGCGGCGTGGCGACCACATAAAGCGTTCCCGCCCGCATCTCACTCATACACAATGGGTTGCGGCAATCATTGCGCTAGTGCCAAGGAATTGGCCCCGAATGCCCGTATGCCCTTGTGCAGCCACTAATTGCTTGACACCCCCAACGGGGCTGACCTAGCATCGCTGTCCGACCGGTGCACTTCAAGGTGCCGAGCGTCGTTCCTTTTCCACTGGGGAAAAGCCACACAGATCAGGGGGTAGTCAGCCTTTGGCGGAGATCAAGGTACAGGAGGGCGAATCCATCGAGAATGCCCTCCGCCGTTTCAAGCGCAAGGTACAGCAGGAAGACATCATCAAGGACATCAAGAAGCACAGTTTCTACCTCAAGCCAGGCGACAAACGTCGCGCCAAGCAGGCTCTGGCCCGCAAGAGGAACCGGAAGAAGATCCGCCGCGAAGCGGAGTGAGCCATGGCCGTGGAGGTTTCCTAGGTACCGGGGTTCGCACCGGATCCTGGCCAGGAGCGCGACACAGGCGACCCGCCCCTCATAGGAGAGGCCATGGAGTACCGAGACAAGACGCTGGTCTGCGTCGAATGCAACCAGCCGTTCATATGGACGGCCGGTGAGCAGCTCTTCTACGCCGACAAGAACTTCAAGAACCAGCCCAAGCGCTGCAAGGACTGCAAGAGCAAGCGCAACGCCCGCATGAGCCAGGGCGGGCCGCGCGAGCGCGTGGAGACCACCGCCGTCTGCTCCCAGTGCGGGAAGGAGACCACGGTACCCTTCCGGCCCACGCAGGGACGACCCGTCTACTGCAAGGAGTGCTTCCAGCAGAGGAAGGCCGCCGCTCTCTGAAGTGCGCGCGGCACCGCGCGCCGCCCGCACCGTCGATGCATTGACACTGTTCAGAACCGTGTGTTAGTGTGAACGCTCCCTGTAACTCCTTGAAGCGGCTCGGAGAAACACCGCCATGAAGATCGTCGAGCGTCAGGTCGGAGACGTGACCATCCTGGATCTGCATGGAAAGATCATGATCGGCGAGGGCGACGACGCCCTCCGCGAGGCCGTGACCAGGCTGGTCGACGGCGGCAAGACCAGACTGCTCCTCAACCTGGCCGACGTGCCCTACGTGGACTCGGCCGGCCTCGGCGAGATCGTCCGGTGCTACACCACGGTCAGCAAGAAGGACGGCCGGCTGAAGCTGCTCAACCTCACCAAGAAGATCCAGGACCTGCTGGCGATCACGAAGCTCCTCACCGTGTTCGAGACCTACGAATCGGAAGACGAGGCTGTCCGGAGCTTCGCCTGAGCTGAGCGGGACGGCGCTGGCCGTCCCCCGGGCCCCCTCGAGCGCCGCGCGCGCGCTGCTCGCGTCGCTGCGGCCCCACCAGTGGACGAAGAACCTCGTCGTCTTCGCCGCGCTGGCGCTGTCGAAGCACCTCTTCGAGGCGGAGCCGTTCCTGCGCGCCGCCCTGGCCTTCGTCCTCTTCTGCGGGCTCTCGGGCACGGTCTACCTGCTGAACGACCTCAGCGACCTCGAGCGCGACCGGCTCCACCCCGTCAAGCGGCTCCGCCCTCTGGCCAGCGGGGCCCTCTCCCCCCGCACGGCCGCCCTCGCCGCCGCCGTCCTCGGCCTCTCCTGCCTCCTCGGCGCGCTGTGGCTGGGCCGCGGCTTCGCCGCCTGCGCCTTCGCCTACCTCTGCCTCAACCTGCTCTACTCCTTCCGCCTCAAGGAAGTGGTCATCGTGGACGTGCTCTGCGTGAGCATCGGCTTCGTCCTCCGCGCGGTGGCGGGAGCGGTGGCCATCGCGGTGGTCATCAGCGACTGGCTGCTCATCTGCACCATCCTTCTCGCCCTCTTCCTGACCCTGGCCAAGCGGCGGCACGAGCTGACCTCGCTGAGCGAGTCGGCGGTGGGCCACCGGCGCATCCTCGCCGAGTACAGCCCCTACCTGCTCGACCAGATGATCTCGGTGGTGACCGCGTCCTGCGTCACCGCCTATGCCTTCTACACCACCGCGGAGGAGACGCGGGCCAAGTTCCAGACCGGCCGCCTGGCCTGGACCATCCCCTTCGTCCTCTACGGCGTCTTCCGCTATCTCTACCTCGTGCACCGCAAGGAGAAGGGAGGCAGCCCCACCGACGTCCTCCTCACCGACCGCCCCCTCCTTCTCGCCGTCGCGCTGTGGGCGGCCGCCATCGTGCTCATCGTGTACACGGCGGGCGGCTCCCCCATGCCCCTGGGCCGGTGAGCGGATCCGGGGGCGAGGGGAAGGTGGAGGTGGAGGAGCTGCTGCGCGCGGCCCGGGCCGCCATCGAGGAGAAGAAGCGCGCCGGCCTCCTCACCGAGGAGGAGGTCCGCGAGATCGCCGAGCACCGCCTGGAGCCGGTGCTGGGCGCGCACGAGTTCCGGAGCGCCTTGCTGCGCGAGCTGCTGGAGAAGCGGGAGCGGTGGACCTTCGCCTTCGACGCGCAGACGGTGTACCGGAGCAGCCGCGGCGCGGGACGCTGGCTGGAGCGGGTGCGGTCCTGGCTGCGCCCCGTGCAGAAGCTGTTCTGGAACCCGACGCCCATGATCTCCGCGCTCTCGCGGCAATCGGACCTGAACGCGACCGTCTTCCACGTCCTCCACAACCTGGCGGAAGAGGTGACGCGGCTGCGCCTGGAGAGCACCGACCTGCGCAACCGCCTGCTGCAGCTCCAGGGCCGCCTGGAGCTGCAGGTCCGCCGGGAGAAGGCGCTGGAGGCCCTGCTCGAAGAGCGCACCGGCCCGGCCGCGCGGTGAGGGCGGCCCCGCGGGCCGTCCACCAGCTCCTGGCCGCGCTCTCCTACGGCGACGC
>DATBIO010000217.1:0-5409 GCA_036556965.1 Vicinamibacteria bacterium | reverse complement strand
CGGGAAGTAGCGGTAGTCCTGGGCCTCCTCCTTGGAGCGCATGGGCGCCGTCTCGCCCCGGTCGGCGTTCCACAGCCGCGTCTCCTGCACCACGCGGTGGCCGGCGTCGAGGAGGGCGGCCTGGCGCGCCGCCTCGTGCGCGATGGCGCGCTCCACGTTGCGGAAGGAGTTCAGGTTCTTGATCTCGGCGCGCGTGCCCAGGGCGAGGGCGCCCCGCGGGCGCAGGGAGACGTTGGCGTCGCAGCGCAGCGAGCCCTCCTCCATGTTGCACTCCGACACCCCCGCGTACACGAGCACGTCCCGGAGCGCGGCCAGGCAGGCGTGGGCCTCCGCCGCGCTGCGCAGGTCGGGCGAGGTCACGATCTCGATGAGGGGGACGCCGGCGCGGTTGAAGTCCACGCCGCTCCGCGTCTCCGCGCCCGGGAACCCCTCGTGCAGGAGCTTGCCCGCGTCCTCCTCCATGTGGATGCGTTGCACGCGCACCCGGCGCCCGCCGCCGTCCCCGGCCACCTCGAGCTGGCCGTCGGTGGCGAGAGGCCGCTCGTACTGCGAGATCTGGTAGCCCTTGGGGAGGTCGGGGTAGAAGTAGTTCTTGCGCTCGAAGACCGAGGTCTCGTGCACGGTGCAGCGCGTGGCCAGGGCCGCGCGCAGGGCCAGGGTCACGGCGTGGCGGTTGAGGACGGGCAGGGCGCCGGGGAGCCCCAGGCAGACCGGGCAGACGTTGGTGTTGGGCGGGTCGCCGAAACGGTTGGGGCAGGGGCAGAAGATCTTGCTGGCGGTGCGGAGCTGGCAGTGCACCTCGAGCCCCACCACCAGCTCGTAGCGGGCGGGCGCGTCGCTCGTGGCCGGCGCCGTCCCCATGCCCGGATTCTACCCGCGCGTCCGCGGCCGCCCCTGCCCGTCCCCGGCTTTCCGTTCGCCTTGACCGGCACGCCACGCCTGGCCGAAGCTGGAGGCGCATGCGCGCGCGCGCCGCGGGCTCCGCGGACTCCTTCGAGCGGCTGGAGGCTTCCGTCCTCTTCTGCGCCCGCTGCCGCGCGCCCCAGCCCGTGCGCGAGCGCCTCCTTCTCGTGCTCCCCGACGGCGAGCTGCACGAATACCTCTGCACGGGCTGCGGCACGTCGGTCGGCACGCGCACGGTCAAGGGCCCGTCCCCCCGGGTGCACGGGCGGTGAGCGCCCTCCTCCTCTCCCTGCTGGCCGCCGCCCTTGGCGCGCGCGGCGTGGTGTACGACGACGCCAACGCGAACGGCCGCCGCGACCGCGCGGAACGGGGGCTGGCGCGGGTGGTGGTCACGGACGGGATCGGCCTGGCCCTCACGGAAGCGGACGGGGCCTACGCGCTGCCGCCCTCCACGGCGCGGCGCGTCTTCGTCGTGGTGCCGGGGGACCGCCGGGCGGTGGGGCCGTGGCACCGTCCCCCCTCGGAGGCGGCGGACTTCGCCCTCGCCCGCGACCCCGCGCCGGCGGTGTGGCGCTTCGCGCACCTCTCCGACACCCACGTCCACGAGGGCAACGCGCCGCGGCTGCGCGCGGCGCTGGCCCTCGCCGCCGCCCGCGCCCGCCTGGCCGTGGTCAGCGGCGACCTCATCAAGGACGCCCTGCGGGTGGGGGAGCACGCGGCGCGCGCCCAGTACGCCCTCTACGCCGAGGCGGTGGCGGGCGCGGGGCTGGAGGTGCGGAGCGCGCCGGGCAACCACGAGGTCTTCGGCATCGAGCGCGCCGAGAGCGGCGTGTCCGCCGACCACCCGCTCTACGGCAAGGGCATGTACGAGGAGGTGCTGGGCCCGCGCTACTACTCGTTCAACCGCGGGCGCCTCCACTTCATCGTGCTGGACACGGTGGGCGTGGACGACCAGTGGTACTACGGCTTCCTGGACGCCGACCAGCTGGCGTGGATCCGCCGCGACCTCGAGCACGTCCCTCCCGGCGCCAGCGTGGTGACGCTGGGCCACATCCCCCTGCGCAACGGCGCGCTGTCGCGCGAGTTCGCCGCGGAGGGGCCGGCGCGCACGGTGATGGCGGTGGGGGGGGCGCCCGGCTTCCGCCACCTGGTGCGGAACGCGGGGGAGCTGGCCGCCCTCCTGCGGCCCTTCGACTGGACGCTGGCCCTCCAGGGACACACCCACATGGGAGAGCGCCTGCGCTTCGAAGACGGCACGCCGACGCGCTTCCACACCGCCCCCGCGGTGGACGGACAGCCGTGGGCGCCCTGGCCCACCGGCATCGTGGTCTACACCGTGCGCGGGAGCACGGTGGACGACGGGCGCTTCTTCCGCACGGAGTAGGGGCGGACGTCAGGAGGCGGGCGGCGGGTAGCTCATGACGCCCCCGCCGAACGACCAGTTCTCGCGCGCCACTTCCACCAGGTTCACGAGCACGTCGTCCGGGCGCACGGCGGCGGCCCGGCCGAGCTTGTCGGCGATGGCGGCGTAGAGGGCGCGCTTGACCTCGACCGTGCGTCCCGCGTTCAGGAAGACCTGGACCACGACCAGGGCCGGGCTGCGCGAGAAGCCGAGGTAGCCCGCGTCGAAGACCAGGTCCTCCGCCGGCACCTCGTGCACCACCTGGAAGCGGTCGTCCCGGGGCACCCCCGCCGTCTCCACCAGCGCGTCGTGCACGGCGGCGGCCACGGCCGCCCGCTCGCCCGGCGTGCGCCCGCGCGCCATCGTGATGCGGACCAGGGGCATGTCGTCCTCCCGCGGCGCGACACTACAATAGCGGCTGCTTCGTGGAAAGGAGGCTCCGCGGATGATGGCCGCCGGCGTGCTTCTCCTCGTCCTCTCCGCGCCCCCGCCTTCCGAGCCCGCGCGCTTCGGCCGGAAGCTGGAGGGGCTCGCCGTGACGCCCCTGGCCGAGGTCCTGGCCCGCCCCTCCCCCGGGCGACGCGTGCGCCTGGAGGGGCGCGTGGACAAGGTGTGCCGGCGCAAGGGCTGCTGGCTCGAGCTGGTGGACGGCTCCTCCGCGGTGCAGGTGCGCTTCGAGGGCTATGCCTTCTTCGTGCCCGCCGACCTCGTGGGAAAGCGCGTGGCCCTCGAAGGGCGGCTGGTGGTGGAGGAGCCGGAGGCGGGCGAGGTCGCCCACCTGAAGGAGGAAGGAGCGGGCGCCGCCGCCGCCGCGCGCGTCTCGGTCGAGGCGAGCGGGGTGGAGGTGCTCCGCTGATGCTGGGGAAGGACGACTTCGCGCGGCTCTTCGACTACACGGTGTGGGCCAACCACCGGCTCATGCGGGGGGCGGCCACCCTCGCGTCCGAGGACTTCCGCCGCGACCTGGGGGCCAGCCACGGCGGCGTGCGCGGCACCCTCGTCCACATCATGGGAGCGGAGTGGATCTGGCTCGAGAGGTGGAAGGGCGTCTCCCCGCGCCGGCTCTTCGACGAGGGGGAGTTCCCGGACCTGCTGGCCGTGCGCGACCGCTGGGCGGCCATCGAGGAGCACCGCGCGGCCTGGCTCGAGGCGCTGCGCCCGGAGGCGGCGGCGGAGCCGGTGCGCTACCACACCACCGAGGGGCGCGAGTTCCAGGCGCCGCTGTGGCACCTCGTGCAGCACCTCGCCAACCACTCCACCTACCACCGCGGGCAGGTGTCGCTGCTCATGAGGCGCGTGGGCGGGCCCACGGTGTCCACCGACCTCCTGGTCTACGACCGCGACCAGGAGCGCCGGCAGCAGGCCTAGGGCGTCAGGACCCTTCCCCCCTTCATCACGAAGGAGACCCGCTGGGTGGCGGTGATGTCGGCCAGCGGATCCCCGGGCACCGCGACCACGTCCGCCTCCTTGCCCGCCTCCAGCGTGCCGACGCGGGCCTCCAGGCCGAGCAGGGTGGCGGCCCCGGAGGTGCCCGCGCGCAGGGCCGCCGCCGGCGCCATGCCGGCCTGGGTCATGAGCACGAACTCCTCCGCGTTCCGGCCGTGGGGGCTGACCCCCGAGTCGGTGCCCAGGGCGACCTTCACCCCCGTCTCCAGGGCCCGCCGGAAGGCGCGCCTCCAGGCCTCCGCGGCCGCGCGCGCCTTGGCCGCGATCTCCGGGGGATAGCTGCGCGCCGGGTCGGACACGTACTTCACGGCCATGGCCGTGGGCACCAGCCACGTGCCCTTCTCCTTCATCAGGCGCAGGGCCTCGTCGTCGAGGAAGGACCCGTGCTCGATGGAGTCGATGCCCGCACGGATGGCGACCTTCGCCCCCTCCGCCCCGTGGGCGTGGGCGGCCGTGCGCTTGCGCAGGCGGTGCGCCTCCTCCACCAGGGCGTCCATCTCGGCCTGGGCGAGCTGCGGGGTGTCCACCTCGTCGGCCAGGGAGAGGACGCCCCCCGTGGCGCAGGTCTTGATCACGTCCGCCCCGTACTTCACGGCGAAGCGCACGGCGTCGCGGAACCCGTCGGCGCCGCTGGCCACGCCGTCCGCCAGGCCGCTCTCCCGGCCGAAGAGGAGGTAGGGGAAGCCGCTCAGGTCGCAGTGACCCCCGCGCGCGCCCAGGGAGTTGCCCGCCACCAGCATGCGCGGGCCCGCCGCCACCCCGCTCTCGATGGCGTTGCGCAGGGCCACGTCCACGAAGTCGGAGGAGCCCAGGTCGCGGACGGTGGTGAAGCCGGCCAGCACCGTGCGGCGCGCGTACTCGGTGGCGCGGATGGCCTTCTCGGGCGCGGACTGGCGCAGGCGCGCGACCGCGTCGCGGTACCAGTTCTCCGACGACTCGCCGGTGAGGTGGGTGTGGGCGTCGATGAAGCCGGGGAGCAGGGTGGCGTCGCCGAGGTCCATCACGCGCGCCCCCGCGGGCACGGGCAGCCGCGCCCCCGCCGCCGCGATGCGTCCGTCGGTGACGACCACCACCGCGTCGCGGACCAGCGCGTCCCCGCGGCCGTCGAACATGCGGGCGGCGCGGAGCACCACCGTCTCCGCGGGGGCGGGCACGGCCGCGGCCGCGGCCAGCGCCACGAGCAGGGGAATCCTCATCGGTCGGCCTCCGGGCAAGGGCGTCATGCTAGCCCAGCTCGGCCGCGGCGCACGCGGGCGCCCGCGGGGGCCCAGCGGGTGGACGCCCCCGGTGACGCGAGGGCCGTCCCGTCGAGGCGCCGCTCGCGCTCCACGAGGAGCGGCCCCCCCACGCTGCCCGCGCGCGCGACCTCCGGCCGGGACAGGTAGCGCCAGGCCTGGTCCGCCACCTCGCGGTGCTCGGCGCGGCCCGTCAGGCGGAACAGGAGGTTGGCCGCGCGGGCGAGCACCACGTTCTCGTCGCGCTGGGGCCCGGGCCGGTCGAAAGGCCCGCGCGCGGAGGCGGTGTCGAACCCGGCCCCGTCCCCACGCCGGAAGCGGCGTGCCACGAAGAGCACCGCGGCCTCGGCGCGCTCGAGCCACGCGCGGTCCCTGGTGGCGGAGTGGAGGGCGAGGAAGGCGCGGGCGGCGGCCACGGAGTCG
>DATBIO010000216.1:0-16936 GCA_036556965.1 Vicinamibacteria bacterium | reverse complement strand
GTGGTTCTGCAGCAGGGGATTGGGCCCGGGGCCGTCCGCGGGGACGGGGCTCACCGCCGCGAAGGGCTGGGCCGGCCCGGCCAGGAGCAGGGCGAAGAACGCCGCCGTGCCCAGCCACACGCCGGAGGCGTAGGGCAGGGCCGCGGGGTGCCGGCGGTGGACCACGGCGGTGGCGGCGGCGATGTAGCCGCCCATCACCAGTCCCCAGAAGAGGATGGAGCCCTCGAGCGACGACCAGAGGCTGACGATGGTCACCCAGGTGGGCACGCTGCGCGAGCCGACGGAGGCCACGTAGCCGACGCTGAAGTCGTGCCGCAGCAGCGCCACCACCATCAGCAGGTTGGCCGCTCCCATGAGGAGGGCGAAGGCGTAGGCCAGGCGCCTGAGCCAGGCCAGCGCCGGCGCCGACGGCCGCCGGCCCATGGCGAAGCCGAGCACGGCCCCCGCCGACGCGCTCAGGAGCGCGGCCAGGAGGAGGAAGCGGCCGAGGGCGGCGGTCATGGCTTCCCGGGGGCGGGGGCCGTCTCCGTCTCCGCCGTGGTGCGCATGAGCTCCTTGGCGTCCACGGGGGCGCCGTCCTGCGGCGCCCGGTACTCGTTGCTGTGCGAGACGAGCAGGCGCCGGGCCTCGAAGTGGCCGGCGGGGGTCATGGTGCCCTCCACCACCACGCCGATGCCCTCGCGGAACATCTGCGGGGGCACGCCGCTGCTCTTCACGTGCACCGCGTGGCGGTCGTCCGTCACGTCGAACTCCAGGCGCGAGCCGGCCGCGTGGACGACGGAGCGCTCGGCCACCTTGCCCCCCAGGCGGATGGTGGCCCCCACCGCCTTGCCCCCCGCCGCCTGCAGCTCGCTGGGGCCCCAGTAGTAGACGAGGTTCTCGCCGATGCCGCCCACGGCGAGGCCCACGAAGGCGGCCGCCACCACGGCAAGGGCGATGAGCACGAAACGCCGGCGTCGCCTGCGGTCGCTCACCATTCCTCCTCCGGCACCGCGGTTCCCTCCCCGCGGCTCGCCGCGCGCCACCGCACCCAGAGCGACAGCGCGAAGAGGGCGAGCACGGCGGCGGTGACGCCGTAGGCCGCCCAGACGTATTCCCAGCCGCCGGTGATCACCCCGCTCACGAGGCGGCCCTCGTCAGGGCGGGGGGCGGCGCGAGCTGCGCGGCCAGCCGGCGTCGCGCCAGCCGCGCGCGCAGCGTGATGAAGCCGGCCATCACGAACAGCATGCCGAAGGCGTTCGTGCGCAGGGGCAGGTAGAAGGCGGGAGAGACGGTGGCCGGGCTCGACTGCATCTGGTGGAGCGAGTTCCACCAGCGCACGGAGAAGTAGACGATGGGCACGTCCACGTAGGCCACGATGGTGGCCACCGCCGCCCAGGTCGCGCGCTGGGCGGGGTCGTCCACGAAGGAGCGCAGGGCGATGATGCCGAGGAAGGCGAAGAACATCACGGCGGTGGTGGTGAGCCGGGGATCCCAGTCCCACCACACGCCCCAGGTGGGCCGGGCCCAGATCGAGCCCTGCACGCAGAGCAGGCCGGAGAGGAGCACGCCCACCTCGAGCGCCCCTTCCAGCCGGCAGTCCCAGCGCCAGCCGCCCTTCCACAGGTAGGCCACGGCGAAGACGAAGGCCGCGGTCAGGCACAGCATGGCGTTCCAGGCCGTGGGCACGTGGACGTACATGATGCGCTGCACGTCGCCCATGAAGCGCTCGCGGGGGGCCACGGCCAGGCCCAGGTAGGAGCCGAAGAGCAGGAGCAACACGCCGATGAGCAGGAAGGCGCCGCCCAGCCGGCCGCTCTTCTCCTCGCGCGTCACGACTCCACCACCCGGTCGAAGAGCAGGCCGCACAGGGGCCAGTACACGGCGTTGAAGCAGACGAGGAGCAGCGTCCACGAGCGCAGCTGCCCCATGGGGTCGCCGGTCACCGAGAGGGAGGTCGCCTTCACGCAGGCCACGAGGACGGGCACGACCAACGGAAACAGCAGGAGCGGAAGGAGCGTCTGCCTGGCCCGCGCCCGCGCGCTGAGCGCCGCGTAGAGTGTCCCGGGAGCGGCCAGGCCCGCACTGCCGAGGACCAGGATGCCCAGGAGCGTCCACGGCCTCGGCAGAGGCATATCGTAGAGCACGACGGCCATGGGGAGAAGGCCCGATCCCAGGGCGGCCAGCTGGAGGAGGTTGGCCAGCGCCTTGCCATAGAAGAGGACGGCGGCGGGGGCGGGGAGCAGCAGGAGCCCCTCCAGCGCGCGCTGCTCCTGCTCTCCGTCGAAGGACTCGCTCAGGGCCAGGGTCGAGGAGAGGAGCAGGGCCAGCCAGAGGTAGCCCGGCGCCTGCTCGCGCAGGGCCCCGGAGTCCGGGCCGCCCGCGAAGCTGAAGAGGAGCAGGGCGGTTCCCCCGAAGGCGAGCACGGCCAGGGTGCGGGCGAGCCCGCGCCACTGCAGCAGCGCCTCCTTGCGCAGCGCCGCGCTCAGCATTCCTGGAGGCCCTCCGCACGCGCCGCCCGCGGCAGGTCGGCCGCGCGTCCTCCCCAGGCCAGGCGTCCCTCGGCGAGGAGCAGGGCCTGGTCGCAGTGCGCCGTCCCGCGCTCCAGCAGGTGGGTGGCCATGACCAGGGTGGCCCCCCGCCGGCGCACGGCCTCCGCCAGCCGGTCCACGAACACGAAGCCCGGCGGGTCGAGGGTGCCGTAGGGCTCGTCCAGCAGCACCAGCCGCGCGTCCTGCAGCAGCACGCGGGCCAGGGCCAGGCGCTTGCGCATGCCGGCGGAGAAGGTGGAGACCACGTCGTCGGCGCGGTCGGCCAGCCCCACCTCCTCGAGCAGCGGGAGGAGGTCGCCGCGGCCCGCCCCCCGTCCCAGGAAGCGCGCCGCCACCTGGAGGTTCTCGAGGGCGGTGAGCGTCTCGTAGGTGAAGGCCTGGTGGCCCAGCAGGGCCGAGTGCCGGCGCACGGCGTCGCGCTCGCGCACCAGGTCGAAGCCGAAGGCGGCGCCGGTGCCGCGGTCCGGGCGCAGCGCGGTGGCCAGCACGCGCAGCAGCGTGGACTTGCCCGAGCCGTTGCGTCCCGCCACCAGCAGGGCTTCCCCCGGGGCCAGCCGGAGCGACACTTCGGCCAGCGCCCAGCGCCGGCCGAAACGGCGGCCGAGGCCACGCGCCTCGAGGGCAGGCGCCGCTTCTGGTCCGGACTCGGTCAGGGGTCCAGCCTCGGCGGACAGAGGGAGGGAAGCCTCGTGCACGCGAACGGGCAGCCTAGTGCCGGCCGCGCGACACGTCAACCCTGGCCTTGCCGGGGCGGCGCGCGCGCGGCACACTGGGGCTTCGTCCGCAGAGGAGGAGGCCCATGATGCGCGCGACGCTGGCCGTGCTCGTCGTTCTCTCCGCGCTGCCCCTTTCCGCCGCCGAGCAGCCGGTCACCTTCAAGAGCGGCGCCGACACCGTGTCGGCCTGGCTCGCCGCCCCCGAGGGCAAGGGGCCGTTCCCCGCCGTGATCGTGATCCACGAGTGGTGGGGGCTGAACGACTGGGTCAAGGAGCAGGCGCGGGCGCTCAGCCGCGAGGGCTACGCCGCCCTCGCCGTGGACCTCTACCGCGGGAAGGTGACGGACAAGCAGGAGGAGGCGCACCAGCTCATGTCCGGCCTGCCTCCCGACCAGGCGCTGCGCGACCTGAGGGCGGCCTTCGACCACCTGGCCGGCAGGGCGGACGTGAAGAAGGACCGCATCGCCGCGCTCGGCTGGTGCATGGGCGGCCGCTACAGCCTGGCCCTGGCCACGGAGGAGCCGCGCCTGCGCGCGGCGGTGGCCTACTACGGCGCGCCCCCCACCGACCCCGCGGCCATCGCCCGCATCACGGCGCCGGTGCTGGGCAACTTCGGGGGCGAGGACAAGGGCCCGTCACCCGAGCAGGTGGCCGCCTTCGAGGCGGCCATGCGCAAGGCAGGGAAGGCGGTGGACGTGAAGGTCTACCCGGGAGCCGGGCACGCCTTCGCCAACGCGAACAACCCCTGGGGCGGCTACCGCGCGGAGGCGGCCCAGGACGCGTGGACGCGCACGGTGGCTTTCCTCAAGAAGCACCTGGGCTGAGGGCGGCCAGCGGGACCGTCCGGGCCTCCGCCGCCTCCGCCGGGCGCGGGAAGCACAGGCGGCGGAAGTTGCAGCGCCGGCAGACCTGGGGCCGCTCGACCATGGGGAAGGACTCGAGCAGGGCGACGTTGGCCTCGGCGTCGTGGAGGAGCCCCTTCATGGTGCGCGCGCTCTTGGCGATGAAGTTGCGCGCGTGGTCGAGCTTGCGGCCGTCCACGCTCCGGCGCACGTAGCGGGGGATGGCGAGGTAGGCGAGCTCGGTGCGGATCTCCGCCGCCTCCTGCACCCAGCCCTGGTGCGCCGCGTAGAGCGCGTAGCCCGCCACCTGCACCTCGTTGAAGCGGCCCTGGCCGCGCCCCGTCTTCCAGTCCACGATGACCACGCGCCCCTCGCCGTCGCGGAAGGCGAGGTCCATGCGCAGGAAGACGGGGACGCCCTCCGTCTCGAAGGACACGAGGTCCTCCACCGTCAGCCAGCGCTCGCGCCCCGCGGCGAAGGCCTCGCGCAGCAGGTCGGAGCGGAAGAAGTTCCGCAGGGAGCGCATGACCGTGCCCACCGCGATCTTCTTGTCCTCCATCTCCACCGCGACCTCGTACTCGTGCTCGAAGAGGCGGAAGCGCAGGGAGCCCCCCTCGCTGTCGCGCCAGTCGCCCAGCATGCGCTCGTGCACCGCGGCCCGGATCAGGGCCTCCTGCTCCTCGGG
This sequence comes from Vicinamibacteria bacterium, assembly GCA_036556965.1. Lineage (GTDB taxonomy): Bacteria > Acidobacteriota > Vicinamibacteria > Fen-336 > Fen-336 > DATBIO01. The sequence continues at coordinate 12,162 of DATBIO010000216.1, read as the reverse complement.
CGCGGGGATGGCGTCGCGCGTCTTGAGGATGGTCTCGATGGTCTCGTGCACGACGCTGCCCGCCCACATGGGGAGCGCGGAGAGCCGCTTCAGCCGGTGGATCTCCGGGTCCTCGGGGGCCGCGTAGTACGAGTAGAAGTAGCGGCGCCGGCACGTCTGGAACGTGTCGTGCCGCGACATGGACCACGAGAAGTCGGTCGCCACGGAACGGACGGTAGCAGGGAGGCCGGACAGGCCAGGCCCACGGGGCCTTCCGCGCGCGTCGTTTCACGACGGCCGTCCACGGCGGACATCATGCACGCTGGGCTCGTGGCGGCCCCTCAGACGGGGGCGACCATGTGCCAGGCCTTGGGCTGCAGGAAGGCGCGGATGCCCTCCAGGCCCAGCGTGCTGCCCATGCCGGAGTCGCGCCGGCCCGTCCAGGGCAGGCGCGGGCTGACGCGGTCGCAGCAGTTCCAGTACACGGACCCCGACTGCACGCGCGCGAGCAGGCGCCGCGCACGCTCCGCGTCCGTCGTGTAGACGGCGGCGGTGAGGCCGTAGCGCGTGTCGTTCATCTGGCGCAGGGCATGGTCGTCGTCCGCCACCTCCTGCACGCCGATGACGGGGCCGAAGCTCTCCTCGCGCATGAGCTCCATGGAGTGGTCCGCCCCCGCCACCACCGTGGGTGCGAAGTAGGCGCCGGGCCGGGCCAGGCGCGCCCCTCCCAAGAGCACGCGCGCGCCCTTCGCCACCGCGTCCTGGACCTGCCCCTCCAGCACCGCGAGCTGGGCGGGGCGGGCCAGGGGGCCGATCATGGTGCCCGGGTCCAGGGGGTCGCCCACGGGGAACGCGCGCACCGCGGCCACGAAGGCCTCCAGGAACGCGTCGTGGACGGCACGGTGCACGTAGACGCGCTCCACCGCGCAGCAGCTCTGGCCCGCGTTGTAGAAGGCGCCTTCCGCCACCGAGGCCGCCGCCTTCGGCACGTCCACGTCGTCCGCCACGTAGACGGGGTCCTTGCCTCCCAGCTCGAGCTGGAGGCGGACGAGGCGGCCGGCCAGGGCGCGCGCGATGGCCTGGCCCGTGGCGTGGGAGCCCGTGAAGAAGACGCCGTCCACCGGCTGCTCCACGAGGGCCTGGCCCGTGTCCCGCGCGCCCACCACGGGCACGAAGACGTCCTCCGGCACCCCGCTCGCGACCAGGCGCTCCGCGATGGCCAGGCCCGTGAGGGTGGCGAACTCCGAGGGCTTGTAGAGCACCGCGTTGCCGGTGAGGAGGGCGGGCACGAACACGTTCGCCCCCACGAAGTAGGGGTAGTTCCAGGCGGAGACGTTGGCCACCACGCCCAGGGGCTCGTGCGTGACCGTCTCCTCCAGGCCCCCGCGGCGGTGCACCTCCTCCGGCGCCAGCACGCCCTCGGTCTTCTCCAGGAAGAAGTCGATGCGCTTGAGCACGCCCTTGAGCTCGTTGCGCGACTGCACGACGGGCTTGCCCATCTCCCCGGTCAGCAGGCGGGCGAGCGCCTCCGCGTCGTCCACCAGCCGCTGCCGGAAAGCGCGCAGGGCGGCCGCCCGCTCCGCGTAGGGCCGCGCCGCCCAGGCGGGCTGGGCCGCGCGGGCACGCCCGTACTTCGCGGCCACCGCGCGCGCGTCGTCCTCCGCGACCTCGCGGATGGTCTCGCCGGTGGCGGGATTGGCGATCCTAGGCAAACGCCTGCTCGTAGATCCGCCGGAAGTCCTCCAGCGTGCAGGGCCGCGGGTTGTTGAGGTGACAGGTGTCGCCGAGGGCGAGGGTGGCGAGGAGCTCCACGTCGCGGGGCACCTCCGTCCGGGCGAGGCTGGTGGGGATCCCGATGCGCCGCTTCAGGGCGCGCACCCACTCGAGGAAGGCGGCCGGCGTGGGCGGCTCCAGGCCGACCACCTGCGCCATCACCCGGAAGCGGCCGGCGGAGAACTCGGCGTTGAAGGGCAGGGCGTGGTCGATCATGAGCCCGTTCGCGTAGCCGTGGTGCAGGTCGGCGGCCGTGGACAGCGCGTGGGCCAGCGAGTGCACCAGGCCCAGCCCCTTCTGGAAGGCGATGGCGCCCATCATGGACGCCATCATCATCTCGCTGCGCGCCTCCAGGTCGCGGGGCTGCTCCACGCAGCGGGCCAGGGCCCGCGCGCCGAGGCGCAGCCCCTCCAGCGCGATGCCGTCGCAGATCGGGTGGTAGTCCTTGGCCAGGTAGGCCTCGATGCAGTGCGTGAGGGCGTCGAGGCCGGTGGCGGCGGTGACGGGCGCGGGCAGGTCCAGCGTCACCTCGGGGTCGGCGAAGACGGCGCGCGCCAGCAGGCGCGGGGAGAAGATCACCTTCTTCACGCGCGTGCGGTCGTCGGAGATCACGGCGCTGCGCCCCACCTCGCTGCCCGTGCCCGACGTGGTGGGCACGGCCACCCAGTACGGGACCTCGCCCTCCACGGGCCGCGGGCGGTCCAGCCCGTCCTCGTACTCGAAGAGGTCGCCGGGATGGTGGGCCATCAGCGCGATGGCCTTGGCCACGTCCAGAGCGGCGCCGCCGCCCACCCCCACGATCGCGTCCGCGCCGTGCGCGCGGAAGGCCTCCACGCCGGCCGCCACCTGGGACTTCGTGGGATTGCCCGCCACGCCCGTGAACGGCTCCGCCTCCAGGCCGCCCGCGCGCAGGCTCTCCACCAGCGAGGAGAAGAGGGGGAGCGCGGCCAGGCCGCGGTCCGTCACCACCAGCGGCCGCCCTCGCTCCTGGGCGGCAAGGTGGGCGGCCAGCTCGCGGCGCACGCCGGGGCCGAAGTGGATGAGGGTGGGGAAGGAGAAGAGGTGGGCCATCAGATTATCTCGAAGTACCGCTTGAGCTCCCAGTCGGTCACCGACTGCTCGAACTGCCGCCACTCCCACAGCCGCGTGCAGACGAAGTGGTCCACGAAGGCGTCGCCGAGCAGCTCGCGCGCCACCTTCGAGCCTTCCAGGCGGCGCGTGGCCTCGTAGAGGTTCACGGGCAGCCGGTCGCCGGGCGCGTCGTAGGCGCTGCCCTCCACGGCAGGCGCCTTCAGGTCGAGTCCGCGCTCGATGCCCCACAGCCCCGCGGCCACCGAAGCGGCCACGGCCAGGTAGGGGTTGATGTCGGAGCCGGTGACGCGGACCTCGACGCGCGTGGACTTGGGCCCGCCGGGGATGACGCGGAAGGCCACGGTGCGGTTGTCCACGCCCCAGGTGGGCTTGGTGGGCGCCCAGAAGCCCTCCACCAGCCGCTTGTAGCTGTTGACGGTGGGCGCGTAGAGGGCGAGGAGGTCGGGCAGCGTCTCCAGGAGGCCGGCCACGTAGCTGCGGAAGAGCCGGCTCATCCCGTGGGGCGCCGACTCGTCGTGGAAGAGGTTGCGCTCGCCGTCCCAGAGGCTCTGGTGGCAGTGGCCGCTGCAGCCGGGCAGGTCCTTGTTCCACTTCGCCATGAAGCTCGGCATCAGCCCGAAGCGCTGGGCGATCTCCTTCACCCCCGTCTTGAAGAGCACGCCGCGGTCGGCCGCCTCCAGCGCCTCGGCGTTGAGGATGGCCGCCTCCAGCACGCCCGGGCCCGTCTCCGTGTGCAGGCCCTCCAGGGGCACGCCGAAGGCCGCCATCTCGTCCATGAGCGCGGAGAAGAACGGCCGGTTCTGGGCCACGCGCAGGAGCGAGTACCCGAACATGCCGGGCGTCATGGGCTGGGGGCGGGCGTGGCCCTTGTCGGCCAGCGACTGCGGCGTCTCCTTGAAGTTGAACCACTCGAACTCCAGGCCGCAGCGCGGGTGGAGGCCGCGGTCGCGCGCGCGCGTGGCCACGCGCTTCAGGAGCTGGCGCGGGCAGACGGCCAGCGGGGCCCCCGCCCCGTCCTCGAAGTCGGCCAGGAAGAAGGGCAGGCCGTCCTCCCAGGGCACGCGGCGGTAGGTCGCGAGGTCGATGCGGGCCACGGCGTCGGGGTAGCCGGTGTGCCAGCCCGTGTAGGCGGCGCCGTCGTAGCAGGCGTCGGCGGAGTCCCAGCCGAAGACCACGTTGCAGAAGCCGAAGCCCGCGTGGGCGGCGGAGAGGAACTTGTCCTTGTGGATGTACTTCCCGCGGAGGACCCCGTCCACGTCGGCCACCGCCACCTTCACCTTCTGCACGTCGGAGCGGTGGATCTCCTCGAGGACGTCCTGCGCCGTGCGCCCCATGCCTCTAGGGTAATCCGCCGGGGTCCTGGCGGAAGGGGCCGCCGCGCACGGGCGTCGGCGCCCCGGTCTAGTGCGTGACGAAGGCGAGCGCGCGCCGCTCGAAGGCGCGCCAGGGGCCACGGCGGGGGCTCCGCCGCTCGATGGAGCGGCCACCCAGCGTCTCGATCACGGCGCGCAGCTCCACGGGATCCACGGGATCCACCATATGGAGCTGGAAGCCCTTGCCCTGCCAGCGCTCCAGGCGGCCACGCTCGAGCAGCACCGGCCCGATGCTGGCCGCGGCCACGCGGCCGCCCTGCCGGGGCGGCAGGCCACGGACGTGATCCATGAGCGCGTAGGCCTCTCCCTCGTCGCCCAGGTCCACGACGAGCAGGTGCGGCACGTGCGCGGGCAGGCGCACGAGGACCGCGGAGAGCGAGTCCACCGCGCGGACCTGCGCGCCCAGGGCGTGGATGGCGCCGGCCAGGCGCAGCAGCCGCGGCGGCCGGGCGAAGACGAGCACGCGCAGGTGGCTCAGGTCCATGGCTCAACCGCCACGTCTGCAAGGTTCGATCCACGTCGAGGCGGCCGCCCCGTGCCTGCCGAACCCGCTCTCGGGCTAGACGAGGACGGCCGCGCCGAGGCTTGTGAAGAGCACCACCCGCTCCGCCACGGGCACGCCGGTGGCCGCGCCCAGGCCCCGCGCGTACAGCCGCAGCTGGGGCGCGTGGTGGGCGGCCTGCCGGGGCGCCTCGTCCGCGCCCACCTGGTCGGTCTTGTAATCCACGACCACCAGGCGGCCGTCCTCCTCGAACACGAGGTCCACCACGCCTTCGACGAGGTCGCCGCCCGCCGGGAACCAGACGGCCAGCTCGCGCCAGCGGCGCCTCGCCCGGCGCGCGCGGTCCATGAGGGGCAGCCCGAGCACGCGGGCCACCGCCTCCCCCGCGCGTGCCCCCGCCGCGGCGTCCAGCCCGAAGGAAGGGGCCAGGGCGGCGGCCATGGCCGCGGCGCGGGACGCCGCGGCCTCGTCGTCCAGGGGCAGCCACTCCAGCACGCGGTGGACGAGGCTGCCGAAGTCGCGGCCGGCCCCGGGGGCGCGCGCGTCGCGTGCGGGCAGGACGGGAGGCGGGGCCTCGCGCTGGGCGACACGCACGGCGGAGACCGGGACCAGGGGCCGGGCGCCCGCCGCCTCGATGCGACCGGCGCGCGTGCGGTCCCAGAGCGCCCCCGCGGCGTCGCCTCCCTCGCCCGGGGCCGCGTCGCCGCTCGGGCGCAGGGGGACCACCTCGGGGGCCCCCGCGTCCTCGACCAGGACCTGGCCGTCGGAGCGGTCGGGCAGGAAGCCGAGGACGCCGCCCCAGAAGCGGCCGCGCAGCTCGAGCGGGGGAGTGGGCAGCACGAGCAGGTCGCGCGCGCGCGTGCACGCGACGTACTGCAGGCGCACGGCCTCCGCCCAGGCCCGGTCCTGCTCGCGCTTCTTCAGCGCCTCCCAGTCGGGGGGCTGGCAGCCCGGCCGGAACCCGATGGCGATGGCGCCCTCGTCGCGCAGGGGGACCGCGTCCACCACCAGCGGGCAGGCGTCGTCGGTGTCGTACACGGCCACGATGGGGGCCTCCAGGCCCTTTGCGCGGTGGATGGTCAGCACGCGCACGGTGCCGGGGTCTCCCGGGCGCGTGGAGGGGAGGTCCGGCTCCTCGCGCGCGGTCTCCATGCGGCCCTCCAGCAGCCGCGTGAAGCCGCGCAGCGTGAGCACGCCCAGGTCGCCGGCCTGGCGCGCCAGCGCGGCGACCTTCTCCAGGTTCGCGATCTGTGACTCGCCGCGCCGGGTGCCGGTGAGGGCGGCCATGACGCGTGTCCTCTCGTAGAGCCGTTCGAGGAGGGCGGGCACGGAGCGGCGCAGGCGGTCGCGGTGCAGCTCCTCGAGCAGGGCCAGGGCGGGGGCCAGGGCCTTCGCGCCGGGGAGGGCCACGTCGGCGTCGCCGATGCCCAGCCACCCACCGTGCAGCGCGTACGTCACGATGTCGCGGTCGCTCACGCCGAAGAAGGAGGAGCGCAGCGCGCCCACCAGGGCCACGCGGTCCATGCGGTCGTCGATGGCGCGGAGCACGGCCACCGTCTCCCGCACCTCCGCCCGGTCGAAGAACGACTTCCCGCCCTCCACCGTGACGCGCAGGCCCGCGTCGTCGAGCTCCTCCTCCAGCAATCGCACGTGCGTGATGCGGCGGGCCAGCACCGTCACGTCCCCCGCGCGGCTCGGGCGCGGGAGGCCGCTGGCCGGGTCGCGGACCTCGAAGCGGCCGCGCGCCGCCTGGGCGATGAGCCCGGCCAGCGCGCGCGCCTCCGCGCGCAACAGCGGCTCGCCTCCCTCCTCCGCCTCGAAGCGCAGGGAGAGCACGGCGGGCCCCGGGGCCAGCCCGGGGGGCGCGGCGATGGCCTCGTAGGGAGGCTGCCCGGACTCCGGGGAGGGCTGGATCAGCCGGCCGAACACGCGGTTCACGAAGTCGAGGATGGCCGCGCGCGACCGGAAGTTCTGCACGAGGTGGACGACGGCGTGGCCCGGCCGCGCCGCCGCCTGCGCGGCCAGCCGCTGGAACTCGCGCACCTCCGCGCGCCGGAAGCGGTAGATGGACTGCTTGGCGTCGCCCACCACCACCAGCGAGCCGGGGGCCTCGCCCGCCAGCAGCTCCACGATCTCCACCTGCAGCGGGTCGGTGTCCTGGAACTCGTCCACGAGCAGGAAGCGGAAGCGGCGCCGGAAGTAGTCGCGCACCGAGGGGCGGTCGCGCAGCGCGTCACGCGCCTTCACCAGGAGGTCGACGTAGTCGAGGGCGCCCTGCTCGTCCTTGCGGCGGGCGTAGAGCGCGCCCACGCCCTGCAGCGCCTCCACCAGGCGGCCGTGCAGCTCCGCGCTGAGGGCCGCGCGCCAGCCCGAGAGCGCGTCGCCCGTCCAGGCGGCGAGCGCGCGCGCCTCCGCATAGGGCGCGCCCCAGCGCACCTTCTGCCCGATGGTGGTCTTGATGGCGACCAGGCGCTGGAGGTGGCGAACCAGCGGTCCCCCCTCCAGGGAGCGCGCGGCGCGGGCGAAGGCGGCCAGCCCGCGCAAGGCCTCGGTGAGGGGGTCGCCCGCGGGGGCGGCCGCCAGGAGGGCCTCGGCCTGCGCCCCGCGCTCCAGGAGCTGCCCGCGCCAGGCTTCGGGATCCGCCGTCCGCCCCGCCACCAGGGGCCGCAGGTCGCGCTCCTCGATCAGGCGCCGGGCCAGGTGGCGCAGCGACCAGCGCTCCCCGTAGAAGCCCTCGCCCTCCAGGGGAATGTCGGCTTCCAGGGCGGCCACCACCGCCTCGTCCGCCTCCCCCAGGCGCGCGGCCAGCCATTCGTCCCAGGCCTGCGCGAAGAGCAGCTCGCTCTCGGCCTCGTCGGCCACGCGGAACCCCGGCGTCACCGCGCAGTCGAGCGGGCGCTCCGCGAGGAGGGCCGCGCAGAGGGCGTGGATGGTGCAGACGGCGGCTCCTTCCAGGGCCTCCAGCGCCGCCTCCACCCGCGCGCGCTCGGCCCCCGCGGGGCAGCCCAGGCGCGCGCGCTCCAGCCGCTCGCGCAGCCGGAGCTTGAGGGTGGCGGCGGCGTTCTCCGTGTAGGTGACGGCCACCACCTCGTCCAGCGTCGCGCCGCCCGCCCGCAGCAGTCCCTCGATGCGGTCCACGAGGAGCGTGGTCTTGCCCGTCCCCGCGCCCGCCTCCACCACCAGCGAGGCGCGGTGGTCGGTGCGGACGCGCTCGCGCGCGGCCTCGTCGGCGCTCATTGCAGGTCGCGCAGGCGCAGGTACCGCTGGAGGGCGGGGTCGCCCAGCTTGTACCGGCGCCGTGCCTCCAGCAGTCCGCGCGGGCCGCAGGCCGCCGTGTACTCGCACCAGTCGCAGGAGGAGGGCTCCTGGACGAAGACCCCCGCGCCGATGGCGTCCACCAGCGCGCGGAGCACGCCCTGGAAGTCCGCGCCGCGGGCGATGGCGGGGTCGAAGTCCACGGGCCGGCCCGCGTCCACGTAGTCGAGGAAGGCCTGCACCACCGGCCTGCCCGGGAACAGGCGCTGGGCGGCCAGGACGTAGAAGGGGATCTGGAGCTGGCGCCCGCCGCGGAAGACCCCGCCCTGGTCCCTGGGGGCGCGCCCCGTCTTGTAGTCGCGCAGCACGAGCCCGTCCGCGCGCGTGTCGATGCGGTCGATCTTGCCGGAGACGCGGAGGACGCGGCCGTCGCCGAGGTCCACCTCCAGCGGCTCCTCGCTGTGCGGCTCGCCCGGCGCGCGCTCCCGCGCGGGTCCGAAGCTCACCTCGAACCAGGCGGGGGTGGAGCGCGAGGCCTGGCGGACCTCCCGCGCGAACCAGTCCAGCACGGTCTGGTGGAAGCGCGCCCGCTCCTTCTCCCACAGGAGGGTGAAGAGGGGAGGACTGGCGGCGACGTGCGCCTCGAGGCACGCGTCGGCGATCTCGAGCAGGCGCCGCCGCTGCTCCTCCGTGTCGCGCACGGGCAGCTCCCCCGTGTCGCGGCGCTCGCGCAGGAACCGCTCCGCCACCTCGTGGAACAGGCTGCCCCGCTCGAGGGGGTCGAGGCGCTTGCGCTCCTCCGGCTCCTCCAGCGCCTCCAGCCGCAGCACGTGCTGGAGCAGGTACTGGAAACCACAGCGGGAGTACGTGGCGAGGCGGCTGGCGGAGACGGGCCCGCCCGTCACCGGGTCCAGGCGCGCGCGCACGCGCGCGGCCGCTTCGGCCTCGGGCCCCTCCGCGAGCTCGCGGAGGCCGAAGGCCACGAGGCCGTCGTAGGCGGTGAGCCGGCTGCTCCAGCGCTGGCGGGCGGCGCGCCGGGAGGCGGCGAAGAACGGCGCGGAGGCGGCGAGGGCGGCCTCCGCCTCCCGGCCTCCGGTGCGCGCGCGGCGGCGGTCGCGCTCGCCGCGATCGGCCAGGTCGTCGAAGGGGACGTCGTCGAGCACGTCCTCCGCCACCGCCGCCGCCAGCTCCAGCGACGAGAGGGGCCGGCCGTGCAGGGTGGCGGCGGCGGCCACGAAGAAGAGGGAGGGCTGGCGCTCGCGGCCGTGGCGGGGGTCGGCGCGCGGGTACGAGAGGACCAGCCGCTCCGTGGCCTGCGAGACGGCGCGGTGGAACGCGCGGCGCGCCTCCCGCAGCCGGTCGTGCGTGGTGGCCAGGGCCGGCGGCGGCGGGGCGGCGGGGGCGTCGAAGAGCGACAGCTGCCGGGAGCGGGACGCGGGCGCGGCGGGGCCGCGGACGGGCGGCGGCGCGGTCAGCGCCTCGCGCTCGGCGTCGAGCAGGAAGGGGTCGGGCCGCACCACGCCCGGGAACCCCCCCTCCACCAGGCCGGGAACGGCCGCCAGCCGGAAGGGGACGCCGGCGAGGGCGTCGAGCGCCCCCACGTGGACGGCGCCCGCGGCCTGCGCTTCCAGCGGCATCCGCTCGTCCGCGAAGCGCGCCTCCAACACCGACTCCACCTCGGGCCAGGGCGCGCGAGGAGACAGCGCGCCCAGCCCGCCCAGGTCGCCGATCACGTCGCGCACGGCCTGGTGCTCGAGAGGCTCCACCGGGCCGCCGTGCGGCGCCACCCACTCGTCGTAGGCGGCCTGCAGCCGGTCGCGCCACTCCGCCCAGGAGGCTTCCCCGCGGAGGCGGTCGAGCGTCTCCGCCAGCCGCTCCACCAGGCGCAGCAGGGTCTCCGCGTCCTCCGCGCGCTGGCGGCCGCGCTCCACGCGCAGCGCGTCTTGCTGCGCGGCGGCCTCCGCCCGCTCGCGGGCGGCCTCGGCGCGCAGGCCGGTGCGCCAGCGGTCGAGGCCGGACACGATGCCCGCGCGCCGGCTCAGGGCGTCCCAGGCCGCGGAGCGGGCAGGCACGTCCGCGCCCAGCAGCGACGCCCAGGGCGCGGGCACGAAGGTGAGGAACTCCATCACCGCGGCGCGACCCAGGCCCTGGCAGCGGAACAACAGCAGCAGCGAGCGCGCGCGCCGGCCCGTACGCAGGGGCAGCGAGGGGTGCAGGCGGTGGGGCACGCCGGCCAGGCCCAGGAGGTCGGTGAACAGCGCAGCGTAGGGCTCCGGACGCGGCAGGAGGATGCCCATGTCCTCGAAGGCGACGCCCTCGCCGGCCGCGCGCAGCACGCGCCGCACGACGGCGCGGGCCTCCGCGGCCTCCCCCGCCGCGGTCAGCAGCTCCACGGATCCGTCGGCGGCGGCCGTCCCCGCCGGGGCCTCGAACAGCCCTTCCCGCAGGCGTTGCAGGCCCGCGGGCACGGCCTCGGGCGCCAGCGGCGCGACCAGCGTCGAGTCCGGGGCGGCTTCCGGCACCGCGTGCGCTTCTGCCCACTCCACGAACGAGCCGCGCCGGAGCGCCGCGGGCCGCGTCCGCGCGAGGCGGCGCAGGGGGATCCGCTGGGCGAGGGCGGCCAGCAGGTCCTGCTCGAGCGGCGCCAGCTCGAGGTCGTCCGTGACGAGGGCCTCCGCGCCCGCGAGCCAGTCCGCGTCCGCCACCCCCGAGGCCGCCGCGGCGAGCAGGCAGGCACGATCGGCGTGGCGTCCCTCGACCGCGGCCCAGTAGCCGCGCCAGAGCGCGCTCAGGCCGGCCAGCCGCGCGCGGTCGTCCGCGCCGGCGACGGCGGCCAGGGGCTCGAGGGCGTCCGCGGACGCGCCCGCCAGGCGCAGCGTGCCCAGGGTGCGCGCGAGCGCGGCGGCCACGGGAGGCCGCGGGACCGAAGCGGGCAGCGGGAACGCGGGCGTGGTGTCCAGGAGGTGCGCAGCGAGGAGGGCGGCGTGTCCGTGGTCCCACGGCAAGAGGCCCCGTCCGAGCAGGCGTGGCTCGGCCAGCGCGCGCGCGAGGTCGCGCACGGTCATGGCGTAGACGCCGGCCAGGGCACGGCCGGAGAGGGCCACGCGCCGCGGGAGCTCGACGGCGGCGGCCCGCGAAGGCACCAGCAGGACCACCGGCCGGATCACCCGCCGATGATAGTCCGCGGGCCGGCCGTGGCACGTCCCTTGCTCAACACCTGCTCGGGAGGACTTATGCAGATCACGGAGAACACGGCCCTCATGCTGGCCCTCGCCGTGGGCGTGCTCCTGCTCGTCGGCCTCATCGCGTGGAGCGCGACGCGCCGCAAGCGCACCAGGGCGCTGGCCGACCGTTTCGGGCCGGAGTACGAGCGCACGGTGGCGGAGATCGGGAAGCGCGGGCGCGCGGAAGCGGAGCTGCTCGCGCGCCAGAAGCGCGTCGAGGGATTGAAGATCCACCCGTTGACCACGGCCGACCGGGACCGCTTCGCCGACCTGTGGATGAAGGCGCAGGCCCACTTCGTGGACAGCCCGCCCGCCGCCGTCGCCGAGGCGGACGCCCTCGTGGTCGAGGTCATGAACCGCCGCGGCTATCCCATGGCCGACTTCGAGCAGCGCGCGGCCGACATCTCGGTGGACCATCCCGCCGTCGTCCACGAGTACCGCGAGGCGCACGCCCTGGCCGACCGCAGCCGCCGCGGCCAGGCCAGCACCGAGGAGCTGCGCAAGGCGATGGTGCACTACCGCACGCTGTTCGAGGACCTGCTGGAGGTGGGCTCGATGGAGGCGGTGGCGGCGGGCTGACCTACTTGCGGCCGGCCGCCTTCCGCCGCGTGCGGGGTCGAGGCGGCCGGTCGCGTCCCGCGGGGGCCGCGCGCAGCGGCCGGCGCGCCTCCTCGTAGCCGGCCCACGGGTCCGCACGCCGGGCGCGCAGGCGCCGCGGCACGCTTTCCACCGTGAAGGCGTCGGGCCGCAGGTCCGCCGTGAGCTCGTCCCAGCGCAGGGGCACGGAGACGGGCGCCCCCGCGCGCGCGCGGGTGGAGAAGCTGGCGATGGACGTGGCCCCCCGCACGTTGCGCAGCCAGTCGATGTAGATCCGCCCCTTGCGCCGTGCCTTGGACATGGTGGCCACGAAGGCCTCCGGCGCCTCGCCGGCCAGGCGCACGGCCAGCGCCTCGGCGTAGGCGGC
>DATBIO010000215.1:0-14282 GCA_036556965.1 Vicinamibacteria bacterium | reverse complement strand
ACCCCGGAGGTGCGCGCCGCCTCGTCCTTCATCGGGCTGTCGCAGGGAGGGCCGGGGGCGGTGAATCGCGGCGCGATCTTCACCCGGCTCCACGCGCGCGCGGAGCGCCGCCGCTCGCAGCACGAAGTCGTGACCGAGCTGCGCGAGCGCTTCGCCCGCATCCCGGGCCTGAGCGTCTTCGTGGTCCCCTTCTCCGGGCTGCCGACCGGCCAGGGCGGCAAGCCCTTCCAGTTCGTGATCCAGAACCCGGACTTCGGCGCGCTCCGCGACCACAGCCAGCGCCTGGTGGAGAGCCTGCGGCAGCGGCCGGGCTTCACCGACGTCGATTCGAGCCTGCGCCTGAACAAGCCGGAGCTGCGCGTCGGGATCGACCGCAACAAGGCGGCCGCCCTCGGCGTCTCCATGGCCGACCTCGGCCAGACCATCAACGCCGCCATCGGGGGCACGCGCGTGGGCAAGTACAAGGAGGCGGGCCGCCGCTTCGACATCCGCGTGCGCCTGCTCGCCCCCCAGCGCGAACGGCCGGAGGACATCCAGCGCCTCTTCGTGCGCACCGCCTCCGGCCAGCTCGTGCGGCTGAGCGACCTGGTGGCCATCGAGCAGCAGCCCACGCTGCAGGCCATCACGCGCAAGGACCGCGAGCGCGCCATCACCGTGTTCGCCAACGTCACGCCGGGCGCTTCCCAGGCGGAGGCCCTCGACAAGGCGCTGGACATCGCCACGCGCGTGCTGCCCGACGGTTACCGGGCCACGCCCTCCGGCTCCTCCCAGGCCTTCCGCGAGTCGTTCGCCTCGCTGCTCTTCGCCTTCGCCATGGGCCTGATCGTCGCCTACATGGTGCTGGCCGCGCAGTTCAACGCCTTCACCCACCCCTTCACCGTGCTCCTCGCGCTGCCCTTCTCCATCAGCGGCGCGCTGATTGCCCTCTACCTGAGCGGCCAGAGCCTGAACGTCTACTCGATGCTGGGTGCGATCCTGCTCATGGGCATCGCCAAGAAGAACTCCATCCTGCTCGTGGACTTCACCAACCAGATGCGCGCCCAGGGCGTGGAGCGGCACGAGGCCATCTTCAAGGCCTGCCCGGTACGGCTGCGTCCCATCCTCATGACGTCCACCGCCACCATCGCCGGCGCCATCCCGCCGGCCCTGGCCCTCGGCCCCGGGGCCGAGCTGCAGCGCCCCATGGCCCTGGCCCTGGTGGGGGGCATGGCCGTGAGCACCCTCTTCACGCTCTTCGTGGTGCCGGCGGCCTACAGCCTGCTCGACGACGCCGTGCAGTGGAACGCGGCGCGCCGGCGCCGCGGCGTGGGGCTGGTGGGCGGACTCGGCGAGGTGTGGACCGGCCTGCGCACGCGCGTGCGCCGCGCGGAGCAGCCCGGCCTCTAGCCGGCGGTCCCGGGCCGACCGGGGAGAAGGCGCGCCTCACGCCACGCTGCCAGGGCCAGGCGGCGGTATCCGAATTCTGTTGACACGCGCCCGCGGCCGGGTCTAGGCTCCGCGCCCAACCCACATCCAAACACCTGGACCGTTGACAGGGCTACGTGTCGTCCGTTGGGAGCGACCGCAGTCAACCGGCGCTGCGGCCGAGGCGCTCCAGCCGGACGGGGAACTCCGCATGAACACGTGGAAACGACGCGGCATGTGGCTCGGCATGATGGGCGCGGCGACCCTGCTGGCGCCCCAGGCCTGGAGCCCGTCCACGCGGGCGCAGTCGGCGGCTCGCGACGGCCAGGGGATCGCGAACTACGACCTCCGCATCGACAAGGGCGGACCCTCGCGCGACGAGCACGTCCGCGACCACCACGCCCTCAGCGGGGCGGACCGGCTGCGCGTCTCCTCCCTCGCGCAGGGCCGGGACCTGGCCGTGGCGCGGCTGGCGGACAGCCTGCCCGCGCTTCAGGTGCAGGAGAGCGCCGAGCTGGGGACGCCGGAGATCGTCCGCATCGCGCGCCGCGGAGGCGCCGCGCGCCTGGTCGCCGTGGCCGGCGACGCCTCGCGCGGGCAGATGGCCAAGGGCTTCCTGGCGGACAACGGGGCCGTGTACGGCCTCACGCCGGAGCAGGTGGCGGCCCTCGAAGAGACGGCGGACTACGCCAACCCGGACGGCAACCTGTCCTGGGTGACCCTCGTGCAGCGGGCCAACGGCCGGCGCGTCTTCCGTGGGGAGCTCAGCGCGGCCTTCGACGCCGAGGGCGCGCTCTTCCAGACCACGGGGCAGCTCGCGCCCGACCTCGACGCCGCCAAGCTGGCCGACCAGCCCGCCATCGGCGCCGCCGCCGCCGCGGAGCGGGCGGCCGCCGCCGTCGGCCTGGCCGTGCCCGCTTCCGAGTTCATGGAGACGGCGGCCACCGAGCATCAGGTGACGCTGCGCGGCGGCCCCTTCGTCCAGGACGTCGAGGCGGAGCTGGTCTACTTCCCGCTCCAGCCCGGCGTGGCCGCGTTGGCGTGGTCGATGACGCTCTGGGAGGACTTCGTGGCCTGGACCGTCGTCGTCGACGCCGAGGACGGCGTGCTCCTCTTCCGCAAGAACCTGGCCAACCAGCAGACGCAGTCCGCGACCTACGGCGTGTACAACGACGACAGCCCGGCGCCCCTGAGCCCGACCACCAACGTCGACCCCAGCGACGCCGCCAACGCCCAGGGCGCCATCATCGGCCGTACCTCGTTCACCCTGGTCAGCGAGCACCCGTCCAACAACCTGGGCTGGATGACGGACGGCGCCAGCATCACCACCGGCAACAACGTGGACGCCGGCCTCGACCTCGTCAGCCCGAACGGCATCGACGCGGGCAGCCGGCCCACGGGGACCGGGGTGCGCGTCTTCGACTACTCCTACAACCCCGGGCCCGGCAGCCCCCCTCCGGGGGACAGCCCCACCCTCGCCGACTACCGGGCGGGCGAGGTCGTGAGCATGTTCTTCTGGACCAACCGCTACCACGACCGTCTCTACGAGCTGGGCTTCACGGAGGCGGCGCGCAACTTCCAGCAGGACAACTTCGGCCGCGGCGGCCTCGGCAACGACTTCGTGCGCGCGGAGGGGCAGGACTTCTCCGGGACCAGCAACGCCAACTTCGCCACGCCGCCCGACGGCCAGCTCCCGCGCATGCAGATGTACATCTTCACGGGGCCGACCCCGGACCGCACGTCCGCGCTCGACCAGGAGATCCTCATCCACGAGCTCACGCACGGGACCTCGAACCGGCTGCACAACAACGCCAACGGCCTCAACGCCACCATGAGCGGCGGGATGGGGGAGGGCTGGAGCGACTTCTATGGGCGCGCCCTGCTCGCCACCGCGGACGAGGACGTGAACGGCATCTACGCCATGGGCGGGTACTCCACCCAGGAGATCGTGGCGGGGTTCGGCGACAACTACTACTACGGCATCCGCCGTTTCCCCTACGCGGTGAAGACCACCGTCGGGCCCAACGGCCGGCCCCACAACCCGCTCACCTTCGCCGACATCGACCCCACGCAGATCAACCTCACCGACGGCGCCTACCCGCGGGGCCCCATCGGGTCGGCCTCCGCCTTCGCCGTCCACAACATCGGCGAGGTCTGGTGCATGGCCCTGCTCGAGGTGCGCGCGCGGCTCATCACGCGCATGGGCTTCGCGGCGGGCAACCAGCGCATGCTCCAGCTCGTGACCGACGGCATGAAGCTCGACCCCGCCAACCCCACCCTCATCGACGGGCGCAACGCCATCCTGGCCGCCAGCGCGGCCAGCGGCGGATCGGCGGAGGAGGAGCGCGACATCTGGGCCGGCTTCGCCACGCGGGGACTGGGCTTCAGCGCGAGCGCCGTGAGCTCCTCCTCCAGCTCCGTGGTGGAAGCCTTCGACCTGCCCAACCTGCAGCTCGGGCCCGTCACCATCCTGGACGACTCGCTGGACCACGGCGGCTTCGCCGACCCGGGCGAGACCGTGACCCTGAGCGTGCCCCTGGTCAACCCGCTGGCCTCCACCGCCACCGGCGTCACCGCCGAGGTGGTCGGTGCGGGCGGCGCGCAGAGCTACCCCGACATCGGGCCCGGCGCCACCGAGGCCCAGCCGTTCACGGTCGTCATCCCCGCCGACACGCCCTGCGGCGCCCTCCTCACCTACTCCGTCAACGTGGACAGCAGCCTCGGGCCCATCACCCACTCCTTCACCCTGCAGGTGGGGGCCCCCACGGGCCAGGTGCCCTTCGAGCACGGCAGCGGCGACGTGGCCGTCCCCATCCCCGAGGTCGGCACGGCAGAGGTGCCCATCCTGGTGACGGAGGAGGGGATCGTGGGCGACGTGGTCGTGCGCCTGCGCCTCAACCACACCTTCGACGGCGACCTCGGCATCAGCCTGATCGCGCCCGACGGCACCACGGTCCCGCTCTCCAACAACCGCGGGGGCGCGGGGGACAACTTCGGGACGGGCAACAACGACTGCTCGGGTACGCCCACCGTCTTCGACGACGGCGCGGGAACGGCCATCGGAGCGGGGACGGCCCCCTTCGCGGGCAGCTTCCGTCCCGACGCGCCCCTGGCCGGCTTCCGCGGCAAGTCCATGGCCGGCACCTGGCGGCTGCGCGTGGTCGACGGCTTCGCGGGCGACCAGGGGTCCATCGGGTGCGTGCAGGTGCGCGTCGAGAGGCAGCTCTTCTACTGCTTCGGCGTGGCCGGCACGCCCGTCATCGAGGCCGCGCCCCCCGCGGTGCTGACCGCGGAGAGCGCGGAGCCGCCCAACGGCGCCCCCGACCCCGACGAGACGGTCACCTTCAGCTTCCCGCTGCGCAACGTGGGCACGGCCATCACCGGCAACCTGGTGGCCACCCTCCTGCCCACGGGAGGCATCAACGCCCCCAGCCCGCCGCAGTCCTACGGCATGGTGAGCCCGATCGGACCCGCGGAGGCCCGCGCGTTCACCTTCGTGCCCAGCGGCGACTGTGGCGAGAGCATCACGGCCACCCTGCAGCTCCAGGACGGCGCGCTCGACCTCGGCACCGTCACCTTCACCATGCAGCTCGGCACCACCCTGCACACGCCGCAGCCTCCGGTCGGCAACCCGGCCGCCATCACCATCCCGGCCACGGGCACGGGAACCGCCACGGGCGCCCCCGCCACTCCCTACCCGTCGACCATCGCCGTGACGGGCCTCGGTGGCGTCGTGAGCAAGGTGACGGTGGACCTGTTCGGGCTCAGCCACACCTTCCCCGGCGACGTCGACGTGCTCCTCGTCGGCCCCGGCGGGCAGCGGATGATCCTCATGTCCGATGCCGGCGGCGGC
Organism: Vicinamibacteria bacterium; assembly: GCA_036556965.1. Classification (GTDB taxonomy): domain Bacteria; phylum Acidobacteriota; class Vicinamibacteria; order Fen-336; family Fen-336; genus DATBIO01. Next base: position 9,025 of record DATBIO010000215.1, on the reverse strand, counting down.
ACCGACGTCACGGGGATCAACCTCACCTTCGACGACGCGGCGGGCGCCGCGCTTCCCGCCACCCTGGTGTCGGGTACGTTCCGGCCCACCAACGTGGGGACGGGCGACCTCTTCCCCGCGCCCGCTCCCGCGGCGCCCTTCGGCGCCGCTCTCTCCGCGTTCAACGGGACCGATCCCAACGGCACCTGGAGCCTGTTCGTGGTGGACGACGCCGGCGTCGACGTCGGCAGCGTGGCCGGCGGCTGGACCCTCAACCTCACGACCGCGGCGCCGGTCTGCGTGACCTCGCCGTGCACCCTGCACGTGCCGGACGACGTCGTGCAGGGCAACGACCCGGGCCTCTGCGGTGCCGTCGTCACCTTCCCGCCCACCGGCGTCACCGGCAGCTGCGGGGTCGTCACCACCAGCCCGCCTTCGGGCTCGTTCTTCCCGGTCGGGCCCACCGTCGTCACCTCGACGGGGACGCGGCAGGACGGAACGACCACGACGGCGACCTTCAACGTGACCGTCAATGACGTGGAAGGCCCGACGCTGTCGCTGCCGGTGGCCAACCCGTCCCTGCTCTGGCCCCCGAACCACAAGCTGGTGCCCGTGCAGGTGAGCTACGGCGCGACCGACAACTGCACGGCGGTGGGCGCCATCGCCGAGTCCGTCTCCGTGACCAGCGACGAGCCGGTGAACGGGAACGGCGACGGCAACACGTCCCCCGACTGGATCGTGGACGGGCCGCACGCCGTGCGCCTGCGCGCCGAGCGCGCCGGGGGCGGCGACGGCCGCACCTACACGATCGCCTGCACCGTCATCGACCAGTACGGCAACAGCACGACGAAGACGGTACCGGTGGTCGTGCCGCACGACCGGTAGGTCGCGTCCCGGGCCTCGGCCCCCGCGAGTAGGCCGAGGCGGGGCCGTGGCGCGTAGTAGAGTGGGCGGGCCGCCCGATGGACGAGCCTGCCCGCTCCTCGTTCCCGCCGACGCGCCTCTCCGTCGTGCGCGCCGCCGGGAGCGCGGACCCCGAGGCCCGCGCCGTCGCCTTCGAGACGCTGGTGGGCGCCTACTGGAAGCCGGTCTACAAGTACCTGCGCGTGCGCTGGCGCGCCACCGACGCCGACGCCGAGGACCTGACCCAGGGATTCTTCGCGCGCGCCCTGGAGAAGGCCTGGTTCGCGGGCTACGACCCCCGGAGGGCGCGCTTCCGCACGTTCCTGCGCGCCTGCCTGGACGGCTTCGTCTCCAACGAGCGGCAGGCGGCCACGCGCCTCAAGCGCGGAGGCGGAGTGGCGCCCCTCTCCCTGGACTTCGCCGCCGCCGAGGGCGAGCTGGCTGCGCTCGCCCCGCACTCCGCCGACGACCCGGAGACGTTCTTCCACCGGGAGTGGGCGCGCAGCTTCTTCGCCTCCGCGGTGGAAGCCCTGCGCGCGGCGTGCACGGCGGGCGGGCGGGAAGCCGCCTTCCGCCTCTTCGAGCGCTACGACCTGGAGGGACCGGCAGCGACGGCGCGGCCGACCTACGCCCTCCTCGCGGCGGAGGCCGGCCTCAGCGTCTCCCAGGTCACCAACGCGCTGTTCGCCGTGCGGCGCCAGTTCCGGCGCCTGGTCCTGGAGCGCCTGCGCGACCTGACGGGGAGCGAGGAGGAGTTCCGCGCCGAGGCGCGTGCCCTCCTGGGCGAAGGCGACTGGTGAAGGAGCCGCTCAGCGACGCCGTGCTCGCTCACCTCCGGGTGGTGGCGGACTGGCCCGACCTCTCCGGCACGCGCTACGAGGCGGTGGAGCCCGTGGGGCGGGGGGGCATGGGCACCGTCTACCGCGCCCGGGACCTCGAGCTGGACCGCGACGTCGCCCTCAAGGTGCTCGACCTGCCCGACCCGGGCCTGGCCGCGCGCCTGCGGCGCGAGGCGCGGGTGCTGGCCCGCCTGGAGCACCCGGGCATCGTGCCCGTGCACGACGTGGGCACGCTGCCGGACGGCCGCGCCTTCTACGCCATGAAGCTCGTGCGCGGCCGGCCCTTCGACGCCTGGGCACGCACGGCGGACCGCGCGGGGATCCTGCAGGCCTTCGTGCGCCTGTGCGAGGCGGTGGCCTTCGCCCACGCCCACGGCGTGCTCCACCGCGACCTCAAGCCCGCCAACGTCATGGTGGGGCCCTTCGGCGAGGTGCTGGTGGTGGACTGGGGCGTGGCGCGGGTGGCGGCGGAACGCGACGCGCCGGGACCCGACACCCCCGGCACCGCCCACGGGACGGTGGTGGGCACGCCCGGGTTCATGTCGCCGGAGCAGGCGCGCGGCGAGGTCGACGCGCTCGACGCGCGGAGCGACGTGTACGCGCTGGGCGCCATCCTGCGCGCGCTGCTGGCGCCCCTCGAGGCCCCGCCGCGGCCGCTGCGCTCCATCTGCGCCCGCGCCTCCGCCGAGCGGGCCGCCGACCGCTACGCGGGCGCGGAGGAGCTGGGCGCCGACGTCTCGCGCTTCCTGCGCCAGGTGCCCGTGCTCGCCCATCCCGAGGGCGTCCTCGAGCGCGCCCGCCGCCTGGCCGTGAAGTACCGCACGCCCATCCTGCTCGTGCTGGCCTACATGGTGATGCGCGTGGTCCTGATCCTGCTCGCGGGCTGAGCGCCCCGCCTCAACGGCGCACGCGCAGCGATCCCTCGATGTCCACGCGCCCGCGGGGAAGGCCGGAGTCCCGCTCGGTGGCGTCCCAGGAGACGGCCAGCGCGCCCGCGAGCTGGGCCCCGTCGTCCAGGCCCTCGAAGCGCTGGTCCACCGTGCACACGCGCAGGGCGGGGCAGGCGAGGGCGGGGTGCGAGAAGGTCGTGCAGGGAAGGCTGCACCCCGTGTGGCGCCAGCGCACGGCGACGCCGTCCACCGTTCCCTCGAACTCGCAGGTCATCGGGATGTCGAGCCCGCGCAGGGCGCCGCGCACCGTCGCGCCCTCGCGCTGGATCCGCGCGGCGGCCCGGAAGGAGTGGCCCGCGCCGCGCCCCTCCGTCTCCAGCCAGCGCGCGAAGCAGTGGTCGGCGGGGGTGGCGCGCACGTAGGTGAGCGACGCCTCCCGCTCGCCGGGCTCCAGGGGCGGGCGGGTGGACGGCGTGCCGGCGGGGGTGGGGCCGCCCGCGCCGCAGGCCAGGCCGGCCGCCGCCAGCGCGGCGAGGGCCGGCCGGCCGGTCACGGGGTGGCGGCGGCGGCGGGAGCGCGCCGCCGGTAGGTGCCGTCGAAGGCCACGGTCCAGGTCCGGCCCCCGTCGCTCGACTGCTCGATGAACTGGCGCACCTGGTCCTTGCCCAGGTTGAAGAAGGTCATCTTCACCCTGACCGCGGGCGTGCCCGGGGGCCCCCAGCGCACGGCATCCGCCTCGAAGTAGACGTTGCCGTCGCGGGCCTGGCCCACGTAGTGATGGCGGCCGCCCTTGTTGTCCACGTAGAACTGCTCCCACCTCTTGGCGTCCAGGTCGTAGACGTTGAGGCTGCGCCCGGTGTAGCCGGCGGGGGTCGTGTAGTGCTCGGCCACCACGCACTGGTCCTCGATGAGCTCGATGCGGCTGCGCGGGGCGGGCGCGCCGGGCGTGACGGCAGCGGTGATGACGTCCCACTCGCCGACCCAGAAGTCGAGGGCGCGGTACTCGGGGGCGTAGGCGCAGGGGCGCAGGTTCCGGTCGACGCTGGTCCGCAGGGCCGGCCATCTGGCGGAGGCGCGCACGGTCGCGAACTCGGCGTCGGACTCGAGCAGGCTCAGGGCGGCGAAGCCGTTCTGCACGGCGCCCTCGAGGGCGGCCACGGCTTCGTCGCCGCGGCCGGCCCGGCTCAGGGCGCGCGCCAGGCGGACCTGCACCACGGGAGCGGGCGAGCCCAGCTTCTGCGCCTCGGCCAGCGCGCGCGCGGCCTCGTCGTAGCGCCCCAGGCCGTGCAGGGCCAGGCCCAGGCGGAAGTGGTTCTGGGCGTCCGGGGGCGCGGAGCGCGCCCGCTCCGCGTAGGCCTTGGCCGCCGCCGCCCAGTCCTGGGCCTGGAAGGCGCGGTCGGCCGCCTCCGCGGTCGTCTGGGCGGGGGCATGAGCCGCGGCCAGGCCGGCGGCGAGGAGCACGGGCGTGATCAAGGGCAGGCGCATGGCGGTTCCTCCGGCCTCGGGTCTCGGGACGGGCCAGCGAAGCGATGGTGACGCGGCGGCCTGGCGGCGCGCTATCAGGAATTTGCCGCGAGGGGGGGGCGACAGCGCCCGGGCGCGCGGTCTAGACTCCTCCCGGGGGCGGAGGGCGACCATCGTGAGCGCCGAGGTCCGGTCTCCCGAGAGCATCCTCGCCGCCACCCGCCGCGTGACCGTGGGGGCGTGGCGCTGCCCGCCGGCCCACCCGCTCTTCCGCGACTCGGGCCCCACCCACGGGTTCCTCTTCGTGTTCCCGCGCACCTCGCTCTGGATCCAGCACGAGGGCCAGGCGGCCTTTCCCGTGGACGCGAACGTGGTCACGATCTACAACCGCGGGCAGGCCTATACCCGCCTTCCCGCGGCGCCGGAGGGTGACCGCTGCGAGTTCTTCTCGGTGGACCATGAGTCGGCGCTGGACGCCGTACGCGAGCGCGACCCTTCCGTGGAGGAGCGGCCGCTGCGTCCCTTCCCCTTCAGCCACGGGCCCAGCGACGGGACGACCTACCTGCGCCAGCGCGAGCTGGTGGAGGCCTTGTCGCGCGGCCTCTCCGTGGACGCGCTGGACCTCGAGGAGCGCGTGATGGAGCTCCTGGACCGCGTGCTGGCCCGCGCCTACGACGCCTGGCGGCCGCGGTGGCGGCGCCGTCCCTCCGCCCCCACGCCCCGCGAGCTGGAAGCGGCGTGGCGCGCGCAGGCCGTGCTGGCCCTGCGCTACCGCGAGCCCGTGTCCCTGGAGAGCCTGGCCGGGGAGGTCGGCCTCTCGCGCTACCGGCTCTGCCGGGTGTTCCGCAAGGCCACCGGGACCACCCTCCACGCCTACCGCGAGCAGCTGCGGCTGCGGGCCGGCCTGGAGACGCTGCCGGGCGCGCGCGGCGACCTCACCGCCCTCGCCCTCGACCTCGGCTACAGCAGCCACAGCCACTTCAGCGCGAACTTCCGCCGGGCCCTGGGCGCCACGCCCACCGACGTGGGGCGGCGGCTCCGGGCGACCTAAGCGTTCCTTCGCCGTGTCCGTCCCGCGGTCCTCGCCGGCGAGGCGGATCACGCAGCCGTCCGGGTCCCTGAACGGCGCCAGGCGCGCCTTCCCCGGTATCACGGTGGGGCCGGTGAACGCCACGCCCATGGGTGGGAGCAGGGCCGCCGAGGGTTGCGCCGTCTACTTCCAGGCGCCGAGGATGGCGCCCATGACCACGAAGGCCACGATCTGGTAGCCCGCGTTGATGAGGAACAGGGCGAGGGGCCGGCGCTCGAAGAGGTAGGTGACACCGAGGGCGGCGGCCACCCAGCCCGCTCCGGCCAGGGCTCCCGCCGTCATGCCCCAGGTGACGTCGGGGGGACCGGCGAGGAAGGCCCCGAGGTTGGCGGCCATGACCAGGGCGAGAAGGAACGAGCCGCCGAAGATGCGGGCGGGGTTGCCGCTCCTGGCCCGCTCGTCGGAGAGGCCGGCGGCGACCTGCCAGCGGCGGCCGAAGAGGAGCGGCGAGTACCAGAGCCCGCCGATGAGGAATGTCGAGAGCGCGGCGACGAGGATCGCCCAGGGGTTCACTGGCGGCATCCACTCCTCCTCGAAGGCGTTCGGGCCGATGGCGGCCCGCCTTCAGAGGTCCTGTTAAGTGGAGGCGCCGTTTCCTTTGCGCGGCCCGCGGCCAACCGGGGGAGAATGGCCGTGCAAAGGACCCGCGCCGGGCGCGTAATGGGAAGGTGACGACGAGCCAGGGAGGGCTCGAGCCATGAGCAGACCCGTGTTCGCCATGCTGCTGGGGGGCTTCCTCGGCATCTTCGACGGCCTCAGCGCCCTCGTCTCCGCCCCGGAGACGAGGCCGCAGATCGTCGGCATCGTGATCGGCTCCACCGTCAAGGGGGTGATCACGGGCCTGGCCATCGGCTTCTTCGCCAGGAAGGTGCGCTCGCTGCCGCTGGGGATCCTCTTCGGCCTGGCCGTGGGCGTCTTCCTGGCCTTCCTCATCACCATCGGGTCGCCGTACTCGTGGGAGATCATGCTGCCGGGCGGGGTGCTCGGCGTGATCGTGGGGTATGCGACCTACAAGTACGGGGCTCCCGCCGAGCCCGTCATCGCACGTTAGGAGGAACCACATGCTGGCATGCGCCCTTCTCCTCTCCGCGGCGGCTTCGGGCGCCGCTCCCGCCGTGGACGCGCCCGCGGCCTTCGCCCGTCTCAAGAGCCTGGCCGGCGACTGGCAGGGCAGCGCGGGCGAGGCGTCGATGGCGGGGCCCATGAACGTCCGCTACGAGGTGGGCGCGGGCGGGACCATCGTCAAGGAGACGCTGTTCCACGGCACGGGCCACGAGATGCTCAACGTGTACCACCTGGTGGGCAAGGACCTCGTGGTCACCCATTACTGCACCAAGGGCAACCAGCCCCAGATGACGCTCCGTGAGGTCCGCGGCGACGAGCTGGTGTTCGACTTCACGGGCGGCACCAACCTGGACCCCGCCAAGGACGACCACGCGCACAGCGCTCGGATCGCCATCAAGGGCACGGACCAGGTCGAGGAGGAGTGGACGTTCTTCGCGGGCGGCAAGTCGTCGGGCAGCGCCAGGATGCTCCTCTCGCGCCGCCAGCCCTAGGCATCCAGGATCCTGTACGACGGGCGGAATGGGGAACCGGCCCCCGCCCTTCCTCGTATTTCCCGGCAAGCTGGAGTCCGTCCTGGGGGTCGGGAACACAATTCCTCACAACTTAAGGGAGCACGACGCGATGAAGACGATCCGTACTCTCCCCCTGCTCGCCGCCGCCACCCTGCTGGCCGCGGGGGCCTCCGCCGGCGCGGGCCGGCGGTTCGAGTGGAGCACGAAGTCGGCCGAGGCCAAGACGCTGCTGGCCGAGCTGCAGGGCCGCATCGAGAACTTCCAGGGCGGCCCCGCCAACCGCGAGCTGGCCCAGAAGATGGTGCAGGCCGACCCCAACTTCGCCATGGGCACCTACTACCTGTCGGTGGTGACGCCGGACCAGGCCGAGGCCCTCAAGCTCTACGAGAAGTCGCGCGAGCTGGCCAAGACCGCCTCCGACGGCGAGCGCCGCTTCATCGAGGGCATGGTCCACGTGCGCGTGAACCAGGGCGTGGACTTCAAGAAGTCCATCGAGCCGCTGGAGGCCCTGGCCAAGGACTACCCGGGCGAGCGCCTGGTACGCATGATCCTCGGGCAGCTCTACGCCGGGGACAACCAGGCGGACAAGGCGCGCACGGCCTTCGAGGCGGCCCGCGCCATCGGCCCCCGGACGGCGCGGGCGGAGGCCTTCCTGGCCGGCCACGACCTGCTGAAGGGCAACTACGGCAAGGCGCGCGCCACCTACGAGACGGTGGAGAAGACGCTTCCCAAGGGCGCGGTGCCCTTCGCCATCCGCTTCGGCGTCACCTTCAGCCACCTCTACGAGGGCAACGTGGACGCCGCGCTGAAGTCGCTGGAGACCTACCTCGAGGAGTACCGCGCCAACGGCCTGACCCAGCAGTTCCCCGAGGTGTTCATCTGGAACGCCATGGCGCGCATCAACCTGGAGAACGGCCGCACGGAGGTCGCCCTCAAGGACTACGAGAAGGGGTACGAGAGCGTGCCCGGCAGCACCCTGCCCGAGGACCAGAAGCAGACCTGGCTGGGGCGCCTGCGCCACGGCAAGGCGCGCACCCTGGCCCGCATGGGCAAGCACCAGGAGGCCTGGGCCGAGGCGGAGGCGGTGCGCCTGATGATCGAGGGCGGCGGCGAGCCGGCCAAGCAGTACTGGCCCGCCTATCACTACCTCGCCGGGTACTTGAAGCTGGAGGCCGGCGACTACGCCAAGGCCGCGGAGCACCTCAAGCAGGCCGACCCCAACGACCCGTTCCAGGCGCTGCTGCGGGCGCGCACGTACGAGAAGCTCGGCCAGAAGGACGACGCCAAGAAGGCGTACCAGCAGATCATCGACTCGCAGTGGCCGGGGATCGAGCGCCCGCTCGCCTTCCCCGAGGCCAAGCGCCGGCTGGCCACCCTCTAGAGCCGGCGGCGGTCGCCCTGGGCGCGGCGGGAAACCGCCGCGCCTTTTCGTTCCGCCCGTCCCCTGGCGGGTGCGACGGCGCCGGCGCTTCGGACTACGCTTCGCGCGGTGAGACGCCTGCCCCTGGCCCTGGCCCTGTTCGCGCTGTGGTCGGCGGCCTTCGTCGGCCGCTGGACGATCGTGGGCAGCGACGGCCAGGCGCATCCCAGCCTGGCCGACGACGCCATGATCTCCATGCGCTACGCCTGGAACCTGGCCCACGGCGACGGCCTCGTCTACAACCGCGGCGAGCGGGTGGAGGGCTACAGCAACCTGCTCTGGACCCTGGTCATGGCCCTGCTCGTCGCGCTGTTCGGACGGGAGGGGGGAGTGCTGGCCGTGCAGGCCGCGGGCCTCCTGGCGTGCCTGGCCACGGCGGCGCTCCTGCCGAGGCTGGTGGCGCGGCTACGCCCGCCGGGGCCGGCCGCCGCGCCGGCGGCCGTCGTGCTGCTGCTGGCCTGGTACCCGTTCGCGCACTGGGCGCTCCTCGGGATGGAGACGGGCCTGCTCGCCCTCCTCGTCACGGGTGCGGCCACGCTGGTCCTGGCTCCCGCCGCCGGCGGGAGGCCCGGCGCCAGGACGGGAGCGTGCCTCGGCCTGCTGCTCGCAGCCGCCGTGCTCACGCGGGCGGACGGCGTGGTCGTGGTGGCCGTCCTCCTCGGCCTCTTCCTTGCCGCCCGCCCGCGGGCCATCGGAGCCATCCTGGCGGCGGCAGGTCCGCTGGGGGCGGGGTTGGCACACACCGTCTTCCGTGTCGTCTACTACGGGGACGCCATCCCCAACACCGCGCGCCTCAAGCTGCAGGGGATCCCGCTGCAGGCGCGGCTCCCGAGCGGCGTGCAGTACGTCGCCCCGTTCCTGCT
>DATBIO010000214.1:0-17133 GCA_036556965.1 Vicinamibacteria bacterium | reverse complement strand
CGCAACCGAGGCCAGGAGCCGCTTGTCCTCGCGCGAGTAGGGCTCCTCGGAGAGCCGCGGGCCCAGCGCGATCAGGCCCGCCAGCCGCCCGCCGCGGCCGAGGAGGGGCACGACGCACTCGGGCTCGAGGGCGGCCAGCGGCCCCGTGGCCTCGCGCTGGGAGGGGGGCACCGCCAGCGGCTCGCCGCGCCCGGCGAGCTCTCCGAGCAGGGGGAGGGCGCCGGGGATGCGGGCGGGGAGTCCCGGGCCCGCGCCCCCCGCCAGCACGTGGGCCCCGCTGCCGTCGTCGGCGTACACCCCGAGCCACTGCGGCATGAGGGCGCTCTCGACCTGGTGGACGATCTGCTCCGCCAGCTCCTCGCGGCTGGTGGCGGTGCGCGCGCGCTCCGCGAGGTCCTGGAGGATCTGCCGCGCGTCGTAGGCGCTGCGGAAGAACGCGCGGTCGATGCCCTCGCGCACCCGCCGCTGCACGCGCAGCCCCGCCCACAGCAGGGCCGTCCCGAACAGCGCGCCCAGCACCACCGCGTGCGGGCCCGTCTCCTCCGTGAGGCGCGCCCCCACGGTGGTGGCGAAGAGGGAGGTGGTGGCCACGGCCAGGAGGAGCAGGAGCACGATGGAGCCGCGCTGGACGAGCAGGTAGCGCGCGCTGCGGCGCAGGAGGACGGGGACGTCGAGCACGCGGTGCTTCACCACGGCGTAGGCGAAGGAGAGCGGGATCAGGAGGAGGGCGATCACGCAGGGGGCCCAGACCCAGAACGGGAAGGCGTCCATGGAGCGGCGCGTGATCTCGGCCGCGGTGGTGAGCAGGAGGGAGGGCCCGAAGCCCAGCACCACGCCCCACACGATGACGCGTCCCTTGCGCCGGGCCTCCGCGTGGCCCGCGCGCGCGTTCCACACCAGGGAGGCCAGGCCCAGGAGGTAGCCGCCGAGGAAGTAGGTGGTCCCCACCACCGTGCGCGGCAGCGCGGGCACGCGGTTGGCGAAGGCGATGAGGGGCTGCGCGCTGCCCGTGGCCAGGACCCAGAGGGAGAGGGGGATGCCCCAGCCCACGCCGAAGGCGAGCCAGACCCGCTTGAGCCAGGGCAGGCGCCGGTCGATGGGGGAGGGCGCGGGGAAGACGGAGAAGAGATAGCAGAAGACCCCGGCGGAGAGCGCGGTGAACGCGACGAGGTAGGCGAGGATGAAGCGCCGCAGGCCCGCGGGGATGCGCGCCTCCCAGGGGAGCATCGGTGCGCCCGCGATGAAGGAGGCGAAGACCAGGGCCAGCAGCCAGGCGTTGCGGTCGCGCGGGCGCAGGAAGAGGACGGCGACCCCCACCACCAGGAAGGGCAAGGGGTAGGTGCCGAGCACCTCGTCCACGAAGCGCCGCACCGCCGACCGGTTCTCCGGCGCGTAGGGAGACTTGCCGAGGACGACGACCACGGAGAGGGGCGCCGGGCTGCCCGGGCGCTCCAGGTCCAGCCGGACCTCGCGCCCCGGCTCCGAGTTCACCAGGCGCAGCGGGCGGCGCGGTATGGGCACGCCGTCCACGTGCGTCAAACGGTCGCCCGGGCGCAGTCCGGCCGCGGCGGCGGGGCTGCCCTCCACCACGCGGACCACGCGCTCGGCGCCGTCGGGGTCGGGGTCGTGCTCGATGCCGAAGTAGCCCGGCGTGGTGTGGACGACGTAGATCCAGACCGCGCTGTAGACGGTGGTGGCCAGGGCGAACAGGGCGGCCAGGGTCAGGAGCAGGGAGCGCGGCGCCGAGGCCAGGGTCACGGCCGGGGCTCGAGCACGAGGAAGTACTGGTAGGGGAGGAAGGTCTCCTCCGCGGCCACCGCGTAGCCCGCGGCGCGCGCCTCTTCCACGAAGGCCTCACGGGCCAGGCGGTGCGCGAGGGGCGGCCCCACGGGCGTCTCCCGCTTGTGGAAGTCGACGTTGACCACGCGGCCGCCCGGCTTCAGGGCGCGCGCCAGCGCGCGCAGGTAGGCCGGCCGGTCCGGGAAGTGGTGGTAGGTGTCCACCACGAGGGCGACGTCGCAGGCGCCGTCGGGGAGGGAGGGGCGGCCGGGCGCGCTGAGCACGGGAGCCACGTTGTGGACGCCGGCCGCGGCCAGGCGCGCGCGCAGGCGGTCCAGGATGGCCGGCTCGACGTCGAGGGCGAAGACGAAGCCGCGCGCGCCCACGGCCCGGGCCAGGCGCAGCGTGAAGTAGCCGGGTCCCGCCCCCACGTCGCAGGCCACGTGCCCGGGCTGCAGCCGGAGGGCGGCCAGCACCGCGTCGGGCTTCTGCCAGGCGTCGCGGGCGGGGTCCTCGAGGCGGTCCATGTAGGCCTCGAGGTCCGGAGGGTTGCCGTGCCGCCCGTGGGCGTGCGCGCCGTGCTGCGGCGCCGCGGCGGCCAGGACCAGGAGCAGGCCCGCGCTCAGCACGGCGAGCTCCCCGGCTGGCCGCGGAGGGAGACGCGCCGCCGCGTGGACGCCACGGGGCAATCAGAGCCTACTCGCGGTCCTGCTTCAAGCGAGGGAGCGCGCCGCGGTATCCTCCCCGCCCCTGGAGGCAGCATGACCTTCGCCCTCCCTGCGCTGATCGCCGTGGCCGCCGTCGCGTCTCCTCCGCCTCCCCCCGCCCTCGACGGGCTCGACGCCTTCGCCGCCGCCGAGCTGGCCGCCTGGAAGGTGCCCGGAGCGGCGCTGGCGGTGGTGAAGGACGGCCAGGTGGTGTGGGCGAAGGGCTACGGCGTGCGCGACCGCGCGCGCGGGCTGCCCGTCACCCCGCGCACGCTCTTCGCGATCGCCTCCGTCACGAAGTCGTTCACGGTGGCGGCCCTGGCCGCGCTGGTCACCCAGGGCAAGCTCGAGTGGGACCGGCCGGTGCGCGAGTACCTGCCCGACTTCCGTCTCTACGACGAGAGGGCGGAGCGGCACCTGACCGCGCGCGACATGGTGACCCACCGCTCGGGCCTGCCCCGCCACGACGCGGCCTGGTACGGCTCGCCGGCCTCGCGGCGCCAGCTCTACGAGCGCCTGCGCTACCTGGAGCCCTCCCGGGACCTGCGCGAGGGCTACCAGTACAACAACCTCATGTTCATGGCCGCGGGCTACCTCGCCGGCCAGCTGGCGGGCGGCACCTGGGAGGACTCCGTGCGCGCGCTCGTCTTCGGGCCCCTGGGCATGGCGCGCTCCAACTTCTCGCCCGCGGAGAGCCAGAAGAGCGACGACTTCGCCCGGCCCTACGAGCGGGACGACCGGGACGAGGTGGTGGACAGCACCTTCCGCGACTTCTTCGAGATGGGCCCCGCCGGCACCGTCAACTCCAGCGTGGAGGAGATGGCCCGCTACGTGATCATGCACCTGGGCGAGGGCCGCTTCGAGGGCCGCCAGGTCGTGGGGGAGGCCGACGTGGCCGAGATGCAGGCGCCGCAGATGGTGATGCCCACGCCCCTGCGCTGGCCGGAGCTGGGCCACACCGCCTACGGCATGGGCCTGTTCGTGACCACCTACCGCGGGCACAAGCTCGTGCACCACGGCGGGAACATCGACGGGTTCTCCGCGCTGCTGTCCTTCATGCCCCAGGACGAGATGGGCGTGGTCGTGCTCACCAACATGAACGGCAGCGCGCTCCCCACCGTGCTGTCCTACCAGGTCTACGACCGCCTGCTCGGCCTCGCCCCCGTGGACTGGAGCGCGCGGCTCCGGGAGCGTGAGGAGAAGGCCAGGGCGGCGGAGACGGAGGCGCGCCAGAAGGGCTACACCGCCCGGCGGGAGGGAACGCGGCCGGCGCATCCCCTCGAGGAGTACGCGGGCGAGTACGCCCACCCCGGCTACGGCGCGCTCGTGGTCGGGCGGGGCCCCGGGGACGACCTGACCCTGACCTACAACCGGTTCACCTCGCCCCTCAAGCACTTCCACTACGACGTCTTCGAGGTCCCGCCCAACAAGCTCGACCGCCTGGAGCGCACCAAGGTCATGTTCCAGACGGGCTGGAGCGGCGACGTGCAGGGCGTGGCCGTGCCCTTGGAGACGGGCGTCAAGGACATCGTCTTCACGCGCGTCCCCGACCGCGCGCTCCGCGACGACGCGTTCCTGGCCACCCTGGCCGGCACCTACGAGCTGGGCCCCAACCCGGTGACGGTGGCCCGGCGGGGCCCGGGGGTGCTCACCCTGACCATCCCCGGGCAGCCCACCTACGAGCTGGTGCCCGTAAAGGGCACGCGGTTCCTTCTCCGCGGGCTCAGCGGCTTCAGCGTCGAGTTCAAGAAGGACGACCGGGGGGCGGTCCGGGAGATGGTCTTCCACCAGCCCGAGGGCACCTACGTCGCCCGGCGCAAGTAGTTTTCGAACCCGGGCGGGCCGGCCGGCGTCTTAGCGGGCGTGGGGTGGTGCGCCCGGGCCGTCCCGGGCCACGACGACCCCCGGGGAGGTCACGATGAAAGCCGTCCTGCCCGCCGTGATCCTGGGGGTCCTGCCCGCCTTGGGGTACGCCGACGACTGCAGCGTGTCGGAGGACCGCCAGGCCGAGGTCGGCGCGGCCGGGGCCAGCGCCATCCGCATCAAGACGGGAGCCGGCCGCCTGACCGTCCAGGGCCGCCCGGGGCAGGAGGTCCGCGTGCGCGGCCGCTCCTGCGCCACCCATGCCGAGCGGCTGAAGCAGCTCACGTTCGTGGTGGAGCGGCGCGGCGGCACCGTGGTGGTGGAGGCGGGCGCGCGCGAGGACGGCTGGGACGACTGGCGCGGCTCGGCCTGGACCGACCTGGAAGTCGAGGTGCCGAAGGGGGTGGCCCTCGAGGTCGAGGACGGCAGCGGCGGCGTGGACATCCGCGACGTGGGGGCGCTGCGCATCACCGACGGCTCGGGCGGGCTGTCCGTCTCCGGCGTGGAGGGCCCGCTGCGCGTTCACGACGGGTCGGGGAGCATCGACATCCGGAACGTCACGGGCGAGGTCCGCGTGCACGACGGCTCCGGCGAGATCGAGGTCCGCGACGTGGAGTCCCTGGTGGTGGAGGCGGACGGCTCGGGCTCCATCGAGGTCCACGGCGTGCGCGGCGAGGTCCGCGTGGACCGCGACGGGTCGGGCTCGATCCAGGTGGACGACGTGGGCGGCGACTTCGTGGTGGGGCGCGACGGGAGCGGGGGCATCCGGCACGCCCACGTCCGCGGCCGAGTGAGGATCCCCGAAGACAACTAGGCGGCGCACCCGGCGCCCGCCCTCGGCGTGCAGGGCGGCCCGCCCAGGGCTTAGAGTTGGCCATGGCCGCGAAGCGCCCGGAGCCTCCTCCGCCGAGCCGCTACCGGCCGCACCCGTGGCACGGGCTGGAGATCGGGCCCGCGCCGCCGGGGATCCTCTACGCCTTCGTGGAGATCACCCCCTTCGACCTCGTGAAGTACGAGGTGGACAAGCCGTCCGGCTACATGCGCGTGGACCGCCCGCAGCGGGGCTCCTCGCAGTGCCCGGCCCTCTACGGCTTCGTGCCGCGGACGTTCTGCGCGGACCGCGTGCGGCGGCTGTCGGGGGCGAAGGCGAAGCGCGGCGACGGCGACCCCCTCGACATCTGCGTGCTCAGCGAGCGCGCCATCACCCGCGGCGAGGTCCTGGTGCGCGCCCGCGTGGTGGGCGGCTTCCAGATGATCGACGGCGGGGAGGCCGACGACAAGATCCTGGCCGTGCTGGAGAACGACTACGTCTACGGCGGCGCCCGCGGGGTCCGGGACCTGCCGCAGGTGCTGGTGGAGCGCCTCCGCCACTACTTCGAGACCTACAAGATGGTGCCGGAGCGGCCGTCGGCGGCGCGCATCGAGCGCGTCTACGGGCGCGCGCACGCGCTCAGGGTGGTGCGGGCGGCCATCGCCGACTACGCCGCCGCCTTCGGCGGCGGCGGCGGCCTGACGCCTCTCCCGCGGTGAAGGTCGTCTCCCTCAACGTCGGCCGGCCGCGCGAGGTGGAGTGGCACGGGCGGACGGTGCGTACCTCCATCTGGAAGGAGCCCGCCGCCGGGCGGCGGCGCGTGGAGCGGCTCAACGTCGAGGGCGACGAGCAGGCCGACCTCTCCGTGCACGGCGGCGAGGACAAGGCCGTCTACGCCTATCCCTCCGAGCACTACGCGGTGTGGGCGAAGGAGCTGCCGGGAGCGGCGCTGCCCTGGGGCGCCTTCGGCGAGAACCTGACCACGGAGGGCCTTCTCGAGGACGGGGTCCGCATCGGCGACCGGCTGCGCGTGGGCACGGCCGAGCTCGAGGTCACGCAGCCGCGCCTGCCCTGCTACAAGCTGGGCCTGCGCTTCGGACGCGACGACATGGTGAAGCGCTTCCTGGCCAGCGGGCGCTCCGGCTTCTATCTCGCGGTGCGCGCCGCGGGCGAGGTCGAGGCGGGCGACGCCATCGTGCTCGCCGCCGCCGACCCGCACGGGGTCACCGTGGCCCAGGTGGCCGGCCTGATCGCGGAGGAGGGCGGGGACCCCGACCTCCTCCGCCGCGCGGCGGCGCTCCCCGCCCTGCCCGAGGCGTGGCGGGACCACCTCCGCCAGCGCATCACGGTCTCGCGGCGCGGCTCGAGGGCCTGAGCCAGGGGCGTGGAGGCTTCCACCCTCGCCGTCGCGGTGCTCGGGGGGCTGCTGGGGCTGGGCGCGGTGGTCCTCGCCGAGAAGCTCTGGGTCCGCTGGCAGGTGCCGCGGCTGGTGGCGCGCAGGAAGGACGACGTGGGCGATTCCGCGGCCCTTCCCCCGGCGGCGGACGCCTGCGTGGTGGAGCTCTCGGCCACCGGCGTCTCCTGCCGCCGCCCCCGGGGCTCCACGGAGCGCGTGGCCTGGGAGGAGCTGCAGAAGGTGGAGATCGTGACCACGGACCAGGGCCCGCTGGTGACGGACGTCTTCTGGGTGCTGCACGGAACGGAGGGCGGCTGCGTCGTGCCCCAGGATGCCGTCGGCCAGGCCGCGCTGCTGGAGCGGCTGCAGGCGCTCCCCGGCTTCCGCAACGACGCGGTGATCGACGCCATGGGGTCCACGGAGAACGCCCGCTTCGTGGCTTGGGAGCGCTGAGCACCCCCGTGGCCGCTCCCGGCGTGAGGCGCATCCTCCGCGCGGGCGCGGTGGTGGCGGTGGTGGCGGCCGCCGCCCTCGGCCTGGCCCTGACCCTCGAGTTCGAGTCGCCGCGCCTGGGCCGCGCCGCCCTCGACCGCGTGGCCGCGGCCACGGGGGCCCGCGTGAGCGCGCAGCGCTTCCGCCTGCGCCCGCTGCGGGGCCTGGTCCTCCAGGGCGTGGAGGCGCGCCGGGCCCTGGACGGCGCGCAGGTCACGGCCACCGTCGAGGAGCTCGTATTCGACCACCGCCTCCTGTCGCTGCTGCGGCGGCGGCTGGAGGTGGACCGCATCGTGGTCAAGAAGCCGGCCGTGCGCATGGTGGAGGAGCGCGGGGCCCGCGCCCCGCGCCTCGCGCCCTCCGGCCTGCTCGCGGCCACGGCCCTGGCCCTCCACGTCTCCTCCGTGGACGTGCGGGACGGCAGCGTGGAGATGGTGTCCGGACGCCGGGTGGCGGCACGGCTGAGCGGCCTCGACCTGGAGCTGCGCGACCTCGAGCTGCCGGCCACCGCCGGGCTGGCCGGGCTCCGCGGCCGCGGCCGCCTGCGCGTCGACGAGCTCCGGGCGGGAACGGGGGCCGCGCGCTCCCTCGCCGGCGACTTTCGCATCGAAGGGGGCGAGCTGCGCACGGAATCGCTGCGCTTCGCCCTGGACGCGGGTGGCTTCGCGGGCACCGTGGCCGCGCCGCTGGGCCGTGTTCCCACGCGCTACGAGGTGTCGCTGGAGAGCGACAGACTCGACCTCAACGCGCTCGCGGGGATGGGGAAGGACGGCCGCCTGGGCCCGGCCCGCGTGTCCCTGAGGGCGCGGGGCCAAGGCGCGGGGACGGAGTCCCTGGAGGGCCGGGGCACGCTCACCTTGGAGGCGGGTACGCTGCCCTCCACGCCCCTCTTCCAGGCGGTGGACGCCGTTCTGGGCGCGCGCCGCTTCGTGGGTGCGCGCTACCGCGCGACCACCGCGCCCTTCCGGCTGGCCCGCGGACGCGTCTGGCTCGACGGCCTCCGGGTCGAGGGCGACGGCTTCGCGTCCGAGGTCACGGGCAGCGTCGCTTTCGCGGGCAGCCTGGACCTCGGCGTCGCCGTGCGCACCCCGCGGTCGGGCCTGGCCGTGCGCGCCGTCCCCGTGGCCGTCCTCGATGCCATGACCGGTGCCGACGGGCAGGTGCTGGTCCCCCTTCGCGTGACGGGCACGCAGGCGGCGCCGCGCATCACACCGGACGCCGGCGCCATGGCCGCCCAGGCACGCGACGCGGGGACGCGGAGCCTGGCCGAGAGAGCGGGGCGCGCCCTGGGCGGCCTGTTTCGCCGCACGCCCTGAAGCTCCCGGGACGATCCTCTCGGCAGCGTACAGCTCCAAACCCCTCGCGCGGCTGACTAGCCGAACCACTCCGCCAGGCGGGCCTGGGCGTGCGCGGGCGTGGCCGCCATCAGGCCGTGCGCGCTCCAGTCCTCGATGGCGAAGCTGGCCGAGACCACGCCCCGGGTGGCCGCGTGCGACGGGGTGTCGCCGGCGAGCAGCCCGGCCAGGAAGCCCCCCGCGAAGGCGTCGCCCGCGCCCGTGGGGTCCACCACGCGGCGGGCGCGCGCCGGCCATGCCGTCCACTCCCCTCCGGCCACGTCGAGCAGCGCGCCCCCACGCGCCCCGCGCCGGGAGACGACGTAGCGGCAGCGTCCCGTGGCGAGCCCGCTGAGCGTGGCCTCCGCATCGGGCACGCACGCCTCGTCCTCGCTGGCCAGGAAGACGTCCACCCGGGGCACCAGCTCGCGGAACCAGGCCAGGCCCGCGCCGGTGAGGGGGATCAGCGGGTCCAGGGAGAGGAGTCCGCCCTCGCCGCCGAGCGCGTCGGCCAGGCCGCGCTGCACCGCGGGCGGCATGGGCGCGAGGTGGAAGGCGCGCGCGCCGGACCAGGCCGGGGGCAGGTCGGCGCCGGGACAGGCCGCCTCGTGCGCGGGTCCCTCGATGCGGTGCACCACGCGCCGGCGGCGCCCCTCGTAGAGGAGCCAGGTGCGCAAGCCGGGGCCGTGCAGGTCGCGCACGCCGGCCAGGTCGATGCCGCGCGCGGCCAGGGCATCGAGCACGACCGAGGGGTAGTCGTCGCCGCGCCAGCTGGCGATGCCCACCCGCGCCCCCCACACGTGGGCGCCCAGGGAGGCATAGAGCACGGCGCCCCCGGCCTCGGCCATGCGCGTGCGGCCGTCGGGGAAGACGACGTCGTCCACCAGGAGATTGCCGAGGACGACGAGGTCCGGAGTCACCCTAGCGCGGGCGGGGGAAGCGGCGGGCCCTCTCCGCCGCCGGCCGTATGGCGCAGCCGTCCAGGTGGTCGTTGACCAGGCCCATGGCCTGCATGAACGCGTAGAGGGTGGTGGGGCCGACGAAGGTCCAGCCGCGGCGCTTGAGCTCGCGGCTCAGGGCCGCGCTCTCCGCGGTGTGGGGGAGGGCCATGAGCGCGGCGTGCGTGAGCCGGCGCGGGCGCACGGAGGCGGGGGGCTCGTGGCGCCAGAAGAAGGCGGCCAGCGAGCCGTGCTCCTCCGCCAGCTCCACCGCGCGCCGCGCGTTGTTGATGGTGGACTCGATCTTGCCGCGGTGGCGCACGATCCCCGCGTCCGCCAGGAGACGCTTCACGTCGCGCGCGCCGAAGCGCGCCACCTTCGCGAAGTCGAAGCCGGCGAAGGCGCGGCGGAAGTTCTCGCGCTTGCGCAGGATGGTCAGCCAGCTCAGGCCGGACTGGAACCCCTCCAGGCAGACCTTCTCGAACAGCCGGCGGTCGTCGGTGACGGGGTGGCCCCACTCCGCGTCGTGGTAGCGCTGGTAGAGGGGGTCGTCGCCCGGCCAGGCGCAGCGGACGACGCCGTCCCCTCCCGCGCGCAGCCCCGTGGCCAGCCTCATCGCGGGGGCAGCCGGTCGAAGGCGCGCCGCAGCGCGTCCAGGCGGCGCGGGTCGATGGGGCGCGTCCACACGCCCTCCTCCTTCAGCGAAGTCCCCACGATGAACCCGTCCGCCGCGGGGTAGGCGGCGATGTTCTCGGCGGAGACGCCGGAGCCGACCAGGGTGGGCACGCCCACCGCCTCCGCCACCGCCGCCACCTCCGCCGGGTCCGCGGCGCGCCCGGTGGAGGCGCCCGTCACGATCACCCCGTCGGCCAGGAAGAACTCGGCGGCGTGCGCGGTGTCCACGAGGTCCACGTCGGCGGTGATGGCGTGGGCGGAGTGCTTCTTCTTGACGTCGGCGAAGACGCGCACCTCCTCCGCCCCTATGGCGCGCCGGTAGCGCAGGAGGTCGGCGGCGCTGGCCTGGATCAGCCCCTCGTCCGCCACGTGGGCGAAGACGAAGCCCTCCTCGCGCACGAAGGCGGCGCCGCAGGCCAGGGCCACGGCCAGGGCCTCGCGGTTGGCCCCCGCCAGCACCTGCACGCCCAGGGGGAGGGACACCACGCGGCGGATCTCGCGGCCCACCGCCGTCATGGCCGCCACCACCTCGGGGCCGCTGGTCCCCCGCGGGTACGGGCGGTCGTGCATGTTCTCGATGCCCACCCCGTGGAAGCCCGCCCGCGCGTACTGCACCGCCTCCGCCACCGCCGCCTCCACCACCGCCGGCAGCGGGTCGCGCGCGGAGGGCGAGCCGGGCAGGGCGCGCACGTGCACCATCCCGATCAGGGCCCGGGGCGCCCCGAAGAGGGCGGACACGAGCGAAGCGCGGTCCATGCCCGCGAGGCTACCATTCGCGACCATGCCCCGCGACCTCTACGGCCTCACCCCGCAGGAGGCGGCCTTCCTGCGCCGCCTCACTCCCCCCTGGCGCATCCAGCGGTACCTGGACGGCCTGGACTACGACGTCAGGGGCGAGGGCTGCCGCTCGCCGCGGCGCGTGCTGCGCGAGCGGAGGGTCCAGTGCATGGACGGCGCGCTGCTGGCCGCGGCCGCGCTGCGCGTGCAGGGCCACCCGCCCCTGATCGTGGACCTGGAGAGCGTGTGGGACGACGACCACGTGCTGGCCGTGTTCCGCCAGGACGGCGGCTGGGGCGCCGTGGCGCGCTCCAACTACTCCGGCCTGCGCTACCGCGAGCCCATCCACCGCACCATCCGCGAGCTCGTGCTGAGCTACGTCGAGTCCTACTTCAACCTGCGCCGGCAGAAGACGCTGCGCCGCTACTCGCGCCCGCTCAGCCTGGCCCGCTTCGACGGCCAGCGGTGGATGACGGCGGACGAGGACCTCTGGCAGATCCCGCAGTGGCTGGTGGGCGTTCGCCACTATCCCCTGCTGAGCGCGGCGCAGGTGGCGCGCCTGGCCGGCGTGGACCGGCGGATGTTCGAGGCGGGCCTGGTGGGCCGGGCCACCTGAGCCTCGAGGCGGGGCGGTGACCCCGGAGCCCGCCTATCCGTCCCCCTCGTCCACCTCCACCAGGCGGTCGAGGATGAGGCCGTGGAAGCGGCGCCCGCCGTCGCGGAAGAGCCAGCCGAGGTGCGCCCCGCAGGCGGCGCAGCGCTCGACCTGCCACGTGTGCGGGGGGAACCACGACCACTCGGCCACGGCGGGGCCCTCGGGCGCGCAGCCCCGGGCCGCGGCGAAGCAGCCGATGTGGAAGCGGACGCCGAGCGGGTTGGCGAAGGTGTGCTCGTGCGCACCCGCGACCGACGTGCGGTCCGCGGGCCGTGCCACCGGCCGCCCGCAGCGGGCGCAGGCCAGGAGGCGGCCGTCGCCGCCGCCCTCGCCGTGGCGCGTCCCCGCGTCCGCGCCCCTCTCGGCGCGGAAGCAGAGGAGGGGGGCGCGCACGGCGGCCCTAGACGGTGTGGGCGCGGATCTGCCGGTTCAGGCGGTGGATGTGGCGGCGGATGGACTTGAGCTGCCCCGAGTCGTGGGTCTCCAGCGCCTTGGCGCGCTGCTTCTTGAGGTCGCGCATGCGCGCCTTGAGCTCCGCCTTGTTGATGCCCACCGCCTGGTGCTGCTCGTGCATCTCCACGCCCAGGGCGCTGCAGATGGCGGGCAGCAGCCGCTCCTTGTTCATCTGCGTGTAGCCCCGCACCGCGTCGTGCTCGATGCCCTTGGCGATGTCCCTCAGCTCGGCGACGGTCTTGGCCGCGAGCTCGTGGTAGGTGTAGGCCATCCTGTCCTCCGGCCGCCCATTCTAAGGCCGGGGCGTGAAGGCGAGGGCGGTGCCGTTCATGCAGTACCGCAGGCCGGTGGGCCGGGGGCCGTCGCTGAAGACGTGGCCCAGGTGCGCGCCGCAGCGGCGGCAGAGCACCTCCACGCGCACCTGGAAGAGGCTCCTGTCCAGCCGCGTCTCGACGTTGTCCGGGGCCACCGGCTCGAAGAAGCTGGGCCACCCCGTCCCCGAATCGAACCTGGCCTCCGAGCGGAACAGGTCGGTGCCGCAGGCGACGCACCGGTAGAGGCCGTGGCGGTGCTCGTTCCCGTGCGGGCCGGTGAAGGCCCGCTCCGTGCCCGCCCGCCGGGTGACCCGGAACTGCTCGGGGGTGAGCTGCTTCCGCCACTCCTCGTCCGTCTTGACCACGGCGGGAAGCAGCACGTAGCCCTTGTCGTTGTCCGAATAGAGGCGCAGCGGGCCCGGGGCAGGGACCGGCGCCGGGGGAGCGGTGCCGGCGCCGGTCTCCCGGGCCAGGTAGGCGCCGAGGGCCAGGAGCGCCACCAGGACGGCCAGCAGGGCTAGTCTCATACCTGGGGTATCGCCGCCGGGTTGCGTGCCGATTCCCCCCTGACGCGGAGGTGACATGCGTTTGCGTTTCGCCGTGGGCCTGGCGGCGGCCGGGCTGGCCGCGGCCGGGCTGGCGGTCTGGACGGCACGGGCGGAGCAGACCTCCGTCACGGGGGCGCCGCCGACCGGGCTGGCCCGGGCCACCTTCGCCGGCGGCTGCTTCTGGTGCATGGAGCCGCCGTACGAGAAGCTGCCGGGAGTGGTGTCCGTCACCTCGGGATACACCGGCGGGCGGCTCCCCAACCCCAGCTACGAGCAGGTCTCCTCGGGCGGCACCGGGCACACGGAGGCGGTGGAGGTCGTGTTCGACCCGGCCAAGGTGAGCTACGGCACGCTCCTGGAGGTCTTCTGGAAGAACATCGACCCCACGGTGCGGGACCGCCAGTTCTGCGACGTGGGAGAGCAGTACCGCACCGGCATCTTCGTTCATGACGCGGAGCAGCGCCGGCAGGCGGAGGAGTCCAAGGCCCGGGTGGCGGCGGCCAAGCGGTTCAAGGAGCCCCTGGTCACCCCCATCGAGGAGGCGGGTCCCTTCTACCGCGCCGAGGAATACCACCAGGACTACTACAAGAAGAACCCCGTGCGCTACCGGTTCTACCGCTTCAACTGCGGGCGCGACGCGCGGCTGGAGGATCTCTGGGGCAAGGCGCCGCACTGAGGACGGCCTCCGGTACGATGGCCGGAGGAGACAGGAGGCGCGCCATGGCCAAGCCGGTTCCGGAGGGTTACCACACCGTCACGCCCTACCTGAGCGTCAAGGGGGCGGCGGCGGCCATCGACTACTACAAGGAGGCGTTCGGCGCGGTGGAGCTGTACCGCCTGCCCATGGGGGACAGGGTCGGCCATGCCGAGATCCGGATCGGCGACTCGACCCTGATGCTGGCCGACGAGTTCCCGGAGATGGGCTCGCGCTCCCCGGAGTCCTACGGGGGCTCGCCGGTGGGCATGGCCATCTACACCGAGGACTGCGACGCCATGTTCCAGCGCGCGCTGGCCGCGGGCGGCACGGAGACGCGCCCGATGCAGGACCAGTTCTACGGTGACCGCTCGGGCCAGCTCAAGGACCCCTTCGGCCACCTCTGGACCGTCTGCACGCACAAGGAGGACGTCTCGCCCGAGGAGATGAAGCGGCGCATGGCCGCCGAGATGCCGCAGGCCTGATCGCGGCGTTGACCCCGGGCCCCGGGCGCGGATAGGGTGGGCGGTCCCGAAGCGCGCCCATGCCGGAGCCGCTGCCCGCCGATCCCGAGACGGAGCCGAAGTACGAGCCGCTGCCGCGGACGCGGCGGCGCGGCATCGGCCTGTGCCTCTCCGGCGGCGGCTACCGGGCCACCCTCTTCCACCTCGGCGCGCTGCGGCGGTTGCACGAGCTGGGGGTGCTGGCGCGCCCCGACTTCCGCACCGTCTCCTCCGTCTCCGGGGGCAGCATCGCCGCCGCGCAGTTGGCCACGGCCCTGGCGCGGCAGGACGCGTCCATGGACCGCGCGGCCTGGATCCGCGAGGTGGAGGCCCCGCTGCGTGCCTTCACGCGGCGGGACATCCGCACCCGCGCCTTCCTGAAGCGCCTGCTCCCCTGGAACTGGGCCGACAGCACGACCGGGGTGGAGGAGCTGGCCCGGCGTTACGAGGAGCTGACCGCGCTGCGCCTGGCCGCGCTGCCCTCGGTGCCGTCGTTCGTCTTCTGCGCCACGGACATGGCCTACGGCGTGGGCTGGGTCTTCACGCGCGAGGCCATGGGCAGCTACCAGGCCGGCTACCAGCCTCCTCCCGCGGGCTTTCCCCTGGCCCGCGCGGTGGCCGCCTCCGCGTGCTTCCCGCCCGTGTTCGACCCCATGAAGATGCGGCTCGACCCCGGCGCCCTCACGGGAGGGCGCGCCCCCCGGGGGCCCGAGCGCGACGCCTGCATCCGCGGCCTGCGCCTGACCGACGGCGGCGACTACGACAACATGGGCCTGGAGCCCGTGTGGAAGAGCCACGCCGTGGTGCTCGTCTCCGACGCGGGCGGCATCTTCACGCACGAGGGGGACAAGGGCCTGCTCTGGCGCATCCCGCGCTACCAGGGCATCCAGGAGGCGCAGGCGCGCGCGCTGCGCAAGCGCTGGCTGATCGCCAGCTTCGCCACGGGCGTCCTGGAGGGCGCCTACTGGGGGGTGGGCAGCGCGCCGTCCCGCTACGGCGACTACGAGGGCTACGGCAAGGAGCTGGCGCGCGAGACGGTGGCGGAGATCCGTACCGACCTCGACGCCTTCTCCGATGCCGAGGCCGGCGTCCTCATGAACCACGGGTACACGCTGCTGGAGGCCGCGCTGCGCGCCCACCTCCCCTCCCTCCTGCCCGCGCCCGTGCCGCCGGCGCGGGTGCCGCATCCCGAGTGGTACCCGCCCGCCCGCACCGAGGCCGAGCTGCGGGAAGCGCTCGTGGACAGCGGCCGGCGCGCCCTCCTCGGCCGCGGCTGAGGCGGCCCACGGGGCGGCCCCTTTTCGAGAACCCTGACCGCCTCCCGCTCGTTACATGGCCAGCCGGTCGTCCGCCCGGCAGGGAGGCCTCCATGGACAGCCTGAAGCGCGACCTGCGCCTGAGCCTGCGGCTCCTCGGCCAGGACAGGGCCTTCAGCCTGACCGCACTGCTGACCCTGTCCATCTGCCTGGGGGCCAACGTGGCCCTCTTCTCGCTGGTCTACCACGTCCTCCTGCGGCCCCTGCCCGTGCCCGAGCCCGAGCGCATCCTCCTCATGAGCAACGTGTATCCGGGAGCGGGGGCGGTCGACAGCTCCAACTCGGGAGTACCCGACTACTACGACCGCCGGACGGCGGTGACCGTCCTCGAGGAGCAGGCGCTCCTCGACCACGACGACGTGACGGTCGGACAGGAAGGGCGCCCGCTGCGCGTCCGCGTGGCCAGCGTGACGCCCTCCTTCTTCCGCCTGACGCGCGTGGGGCCCCGCCTGGGGCGCGTCTTCGGCGAGGAGGAGGGCGAGGTCGGCAACGAGAACAAGGTCATCCTGAGCGAGGGCTTCTGGAAACGCGCCTTCGCGGGGGCCGAGGACGTGGTGGGGAAGGACCTGAGCCTGGACGGCCAGCCTTACCGCGTGGTCGGGGTGATGCCCGCCGCCTTCGATGCCTTCGATCCGGGGGTGACGTTGTGGCGGCCCCTCGCCTTCACCCCCGAGCAGCGGTCGGACGAGCGGCGTCACAGCAACAACTACTGGAACATCGGGCGGCTGGTCCCGGGCGCCACCCTGGAGCAGGCACAGGCGCAGGTGGACGCGCTCAACGCGGCCAACCTCGAGCGCTTCCCGCAGTACAAGGAGCTGCTGGTCAACGCGGGCTTCCGCACCGTGGTCGACGGCTACGCGGACCACCTCGTACGGGGGGTGAGACCGATCCTCTACCTGCTGTGGGGCGGCGCCCTGCTCGTGCTCTCCATCGGATGCGTGAACGTGGGCAGCCTGACCCTCGTGCGCGCCCGCGCGCGCCTCAAGGAGATGGCCACGCGGCTGGCCCTGGGCGCGGGCCGGGCGGCGGTGGTGCGCCAGCTCGTCACGGAGAGCCTGGTCCTGGCCGTGGCCGCGGCGGGGCTGGGGCTGGTCCTGGCCCGCCTGACCCTCCGTGCCCTGGGCAGCCTCGACCTCCAGGACCTTCCCTACGGCGCCGACGTCGCCCTGGACGGCGCCGCCGTGCTCTACACCCTCGCCCTCACCGCCGTGATCGGCGTGGGCATGGGCCTCGTCCCCGCCGCCTCGGTCCTGCCCGCGAACCTCGGCGTGGTCCTGCGCGAGGAGGGCCGCGCCAGCAGCGCGGGCGCGCGCGCGCGCCGGGTGCGCCGGGCCCTGGTGGTGGCGCAGGTGGCGTTCACCTTCGTCCTCCTGGTGGGCGGCGGCCTCCTCCTGGCCAGCTTCCGCCGCGTCCTGGAGCTCGACCCGGGGTTCGTACCGGAGCGCGTCTTCACCGCCTCCGTGGTCCTGCCGCGCTCGCGGTACGCGGATGCGCCCGCCCTGCGGGCCTTCGCGGGCGAGGCCCTGCGACGGGTCCGCGTCCTGCCCGGCGTGGCCGCCGCGGGGGCCACCGACAGCATCCCCCTGGGCGGCTCCCACAGCGACTCCGTCATCCTGGCCGAGGGCTACCAGATGAAGCCCGGAGAGTCGGTCATCTCGCCCACCATGGTGGACGTCACGCCGGGCTTCTTCGAGGCCATGGGCGTGCGCCTCATGGACGGGCGCTTCTTCCAGGACGGCGACGCCGCGGGCGCCCCGCCCGTGGTGATCGTGGACGAGCGGCTGGCCGCGCGCTTCTGGCCCGGCCGGAGCCCCCTCGGCCGACGCCTGTATCGCCCGGAGGACATCAACAACCTCCTGGCCGTGGCCGAGAAGACCG
>DATBIO010000213.1:0-25657 GCA_036556965.1 Vicinamibacteria bacterium | reverse complement strand
CCCAGCACGGGCGGCCCGAAGCTTCCGGGCACCGAGGCCCAGAAGGAGGCGCCGGGGCCGGAGGCTACGGTTCCCATTCGACCAGGAAGACGCAGGCGGCCGCGCCCTGGGACTGGCAGGCTTCGCGCCGAGCGACCACTTCCCGGCAGCCCATGGCCTCGTAGATCGGGTAGGTCGCGGCCTGGTTGAGGAGGCAGGCGAAGGGATGGTGCGCGCGCCAGCCGCTGATGGTGCTGCGGTGGCCGGCCCTGCCCACGTCCACGATGCGGACGGTGCCGCTGTCGTAGTGCATGTCCCAGATCTGCTGGATGGAGAAGGCGTAGAGGCGGGGCGAGACCACGAGGCCGAAGATCGACTTGTAGACGCCGCGGAGGTTGGCGCTCATGATCGCCTCCGCCCCCCGCCGTGCCATCAGCTCCTGCTGTCCCTCGCCCAGGCCCGCCGTGAGCTGGTCGAGGAAGCGGTGGACGAGCTCCGCGGGATACCACGTCGCGGCCAGCAGTCCCAGGGCGGGCCGGCCGACGGCGAAGGCCTTCTGGTCCTCCTCGGGCAGCGCGCGCACCAGCGTGGCCAGGGGCTCGGCGCCCCGCTCCTTCTCGAGCCATTCCACCAGCCCGCGGAAGGCGGCTCCCTTGATGCGGCCGCGGTCCTCGGACTCGGGATGCAGGAGGGGGCCCGCCTCAGCCCGCGAGGAGGGCGTGCACCGCCTCCACCACGGCCTCCGCGGTGAGCCCGTGCGCCTTCATCAGCTCGGCGGGACGGCCCGAGCGCGGGATCTCGCGCACGCCGAGCATGCGCAGGGGGGCGCGCCCCGCCACCACCCCCGCCACCGCTTCCCCGATGCCGCCGCAGACGCTGTGGTCCTCCACGGTGACGAAGCCGCGCGTCTCGCGGGCCGCCTCGAGGAGGGCCGCCTCGTCCACCGGCTTCACGGAGTAGAGGTCGATCACGCGCACGGCCACCCCCTCGCGGGCCAGGGCGTCGTGCGCGGCCAGGGCCTCGTGCAGCGTGACGCCGGCGGCCACCACCGTGGCCGCGTCGCGCGGGCCGCGGCGGAGCACCTTGCAGCCGCCCACGGGGAAGGCCTCGTCGTTCCCGTAGATCACCCTGGTCTTGGGACGGGTGGTGCGGATGTAGACGATGCCCGGCGTGCGCGCGGCCGTCTCCACCACGCGCTCGCCGCTCACCCCGTCGCTGGGGTACAGCACGGTGGCGCCGGTGATGGCGCGCATCATGGCCAGGTCCTCCAGGGCCATCTGGGAGGGGCCGTCCTCGCCGATGGAGACGCCGGCGTGGCTGCCGCAGAGGACGAGGTGCTTCGGGCGCGAGTAGGCGGCCATGCGGATGAAGTCGTAGGCGCGCGTCAGGAAGCAGGCGAAGGTCGAGGCGAAGGGGACCTTGCCCTCGGTGGACATGCCCAACGCCGCCCCCACCATGTTCTGCTCGGCGATGTAGCCTTCCGCGAAGCGCGCGGGCGCCACCTCCTTCAGCCGCTCGCTGAAGGTGGAGTTCTTGGTGTCGCCGTCGATGGCCACCACCTGCGGGGCGACGGCGGCCAGCTTGGCCAGCGCGGTGCCGTAGGCCTCGCGCGTGGCCACCTCCTGGCCCAGGGTGTAGGCGGGCTGGAGGCGGATCTCTCCCGTGGCCCGCACCGCGGGCGGGTAGCGCCGCGCTTCCACGGGCAGGTCCACGTCGGTGTCGCCCAGCTCCGCCAGCGCGCGCTCCAGCTCCTCGCCCTTCTTCACCGGCTTGCCGTGCCAGCCGTCCTTGTCCTCGAGGAAGGAGACGCCCTTCCCCTTGAGCGTGCGGGCCACGATCCCGAAGGGCCGCCCCCGCGTCTCGCGCGCCCGCGCCAGGGCCGCGCGCACGGCGGCCACGTCGTGGCCGTCCACGGCCTCCGCGTCCCAGCCGAACCCGCGCAACCGCGCGAGGTAGGGCTCGAGGTCGTGCTGGTACATGGTGGGCCCGCTCTGGCCCAGGCGGTTGGCGTCGATGACGGCGCAGAGGTTGTCGAGGCGGTAGTGCGAAGCGAACTGGGCCGCCTCCCACACGGAGCCCTCCGCGGCCTCGCCGTCGCCGAGGAGCACGAACACGCGTCCCTGCGACCCGTCGAGCCTGCGCGCCCAGGCCATGCCCGCCCCCGCGCACAGCCCCTGCCCCAGCGATCCCGTGGCCACGCGCACCCACGGCACCAGCGGCGTGGGGTGGCCCTCCAGCCGGCTGTCGATGCGGCGCAGGGTGAGGAGGTCGTCGTCGAGGGCTCCCGCCTCCTTGAGGGCCGCCCACAGGATGGGCGCGGCGTGGCCCTTGGAGAGGACGAAGACGTCGGCGTCCGTGCCGGTGGGGTCCCGCGGGTCGAAGCGCATCTCCTGGAAGAAGAGCACCGCCATCAGCTCCGCGCACGACATGCAGCTGGTGGGGTGGCCCGAGCCGGCCTCCGCCGTGGAGACGAGCGAGTGCCGGCGCAGCTTCTGCGCCATGCGGAAGAGAACGGCGTCGGAGGGCATGCGGGGCTGGTCTCCTGGTCTTTCCGGCGTGAGGGAAGGCGAGCGTACCCGCGCCTGAAGGCGGTGGTCAAGCAGCTACAATCCCGCCCGCATGCGACGGCGGCCGTGGCCCGAAGCGGTCCTGGTGGCCGCGGTCGCCTTCAGCCTCTACCTCCAGACCACCGTGCCCGGCGAGGTGTTCACGGTGGGCGACGCGGGCCTGAAGTTCCTGATGACCCGGCAGCTCGCGCGCGGGGAGCTCGCCCTCGACCTGCGCCTGCCCGCGGAGGACTGGGCGCGGCGCCTGTGGACCGAGGAGGCTCTCTACCCCTTCGCGCCGCCCAACGTCTACGCCGCCGGGGGACGGCACTACATCGCCTATCCCCTGCCGTTCCTCGCCGCCAGCGCGCCGTTCTACGGCCTGCTGGGGTGGCGCGGGCTCCAGGCCCTTCCCCTCCTCGCCTGCTGGGCCCTGTGGGGGACCTTCCTCCTGCTGTGCCGCCGCTGGGGGCTCTCTGCCGCGGCGACGGCCGCCGCCCTGTGCCTGCTGGCCTTCAGCTCGCCCGTCACGTTCTACTCCGCCACCTTCTGGGAACACGCGCCCGCGGTGGCCCTTGCCTTCGGCGGGTTTGCCCTGCTCTTCGCGGGCCCGGCGGAGGCGCCAACGGGACGCGCCTGCGCCGGCGGCATCCTCGTGGGGGCGGCGGCCTGGCTGCGCGAGGAGACCCTGCTTCTGGTGGGCATCCTGCTCGCCCTGTGGGCGCTGCCGCGGTGGCTGCCCGCGCCGTGGCGCGCGTCCCTGCCAAGGGTCCCCGCGGCCGCGGCGGCGGGCCTGCTCCTGTCCTGCGCCGCCCTCTTCGCCGCCAACGCCGTCGCCTACGGCCACCCCCTCGGCCTGCACTCGGTGAGCGCCCTGCAGACCTTCACGTGGAAGAGCGTGTGGGGGGCGGGCGGGGCCAGCTTCCGCTTCCTGCTCGGCAGCCTCTTCAGCCACTTCCCGCCCCTCGCCGCGTGCGTGCCCGCGCTGGCCGTGGCCTGGCCCTTCCCGAGGGAGCGCGCGCGGGCCGCGTTCCTCCTCGGCCTGAGCGCGGCCCTGGTGGTGGCGGTGCCCTTCCTTCTCCGCAACACCGGAGGCCGCCAGTGGGGCCCGCGCTTCCTGCTGACCGCCATCCCCCTGCTGTGCCTGCTCCTCGCCCTCGGGCTGGACGCGGCGGCGCGCCGGAGCCGGCGCTGGGCGGCGGGCGCCTGGGCCGCGCTCCTGCCCCTGACCGCCTGGGGCATCCAGGTCAACAGCAAGGAGGCGAGCCAGTACCTGCGGAAGAACTACGCCGCCCGCATGGTCCCCTACGTCTTCGTCAGGGAGGCGGGCGTGCGCCACGTGGCGGTGGCGCAGGAGATGGTGGCCCAGCAGCTCGCGGGCCTCATGGACGAGAAGACGTTCTTCCGCACCGAGCGGGGCAAGGACCTGCGCGCGCTGGCGCGCGAGCTGTCGCTGCGCGGCGAGCCGCGCTTCCTCTTCCTCTGCTACGCGCACTACGGGTGCGGACCCTTCAAGGACCTGCCGGACCGCTACACGTTCTACACGGGCGACGGCCGGCCGCTGGTGCAGTTCACGCGCCGCGGGGACCTCGACCGCTACACGGTCTACGAGGCCGCCCTCACGGAGAGGAAATGAGGCGGGGGGAGGAGGCCCTCCCCCCGCCCACCCTCAGAAGCGGGCCGGCTCGCAGCGGACGGTGAAGGCCCCGAAGCGAACGTGGCCGCTGCCCAGCAGGATGTCGAACTGCTCGCTGTAGTCGTTGCTCCTCTTCACGCCCACCTCGTCCGGCGGCCCTCCGCGCGTCGCGCAGTAGCCCTTCGCGTTCAGCTTCTCGATCACGAACGCGAAGTAGGCCTCCCGGTCGTCCACGTGGTTGCCGCTGAAGATCTCGGGGTGCTCCTGCTGCACCTCGATGATGGAGTCGTCCACGTCGCCCTGGTACGTCTCGGAGGCGTGCTCGGTGCAGCACCCGAAGACGCCGGACGGTCCCTCGGGGGCGCCGCACTCCTCGAGCTCGGGGGCGCCGCAGCCGGCCTGGGCCGGCGGCGTGGGCGAGGGAGTCGGGGTGGGGCTGGGCGAGGGCGACGGGGATGGAGAAGGACTGGGGCTGGGGACCGGGGTCGGTCCTTCGTTGTCCGTGTCGCAGGCGGGTCCCAGCAGGGCGGCAAGCAAGAGCACTCTCACTACAGGTTTCATGAAGTCGGTTCCTCCGGTCTGGCAGGCATCCAGACCCAGCGTAGCGTCGCCGGCTACGGGCCGCTCGGGCGGCCGCGTGAAAGTGGAGAGTCTACCAAAGGATCGCGCCGTTGACGCGGCCGCCCCCCCGGATTAGGGTCGGCGCACAGGAGGCGGCATGAACGGCGAACTGCTCTCCCCGCGGGGCCCCGCCATCGGCTTCATCGAGACCAGCTCCATCGCCCGCGGCATCGAGGCCACCGACGCCATGATGAAGAGGGCGGCGGTGGACCTGCTCCTCACCACCATCGTGCCGCGCGGCAAGTACCTGGTGCTGGTGGGGGGTGCGGTGGCCGACGTCGAGTCGGCCCTCCGGGCCGGCCTGGAGTCGGCGGAGGGCGTGGTGGTCGACCACTTCCTCATCCAGAACGTCCACCCCCAGCTCCCCGCCGCCATCAAGGGGCGCGTGAAGGCCGAGCTCTCGGAGGCCGTGGGCATCATCGAGACCAAGGAGGTCGCCTCCGCCATCTACGCCGGGGACGCCGCGGTCAAGGCCGCCAACGTGCGGCTCATCGAGGCGCGCAACCAGCCCGGGGCCAAGGGCATGGTGGTGCTGACGGGCGAGGTGGGGGCGGTGCGGGCCGCGGTGGCCGCCGGGGTGGCCACCGTGAAGCAGGGCATGCTGGTGGCGGAGGTCGTGATCCCCCGCGCGCACGAGGCGCTGGCGCGCAGCCTCACGAGCTGACGCGGGACGGCGGGCCCTCGCCGCGCCGCCCCGCGACAGCCGGCTAGCGGTCCTGCCCGTCGTGCTTCTGGCGGTGGATGCGCCGGCTCGAGCGTGACAGGTCGCGCTGCAGGTCCACGCGCTCCCCGCGGCTGAGGCCGTCGCCGGTGCGGCGGTAGACGAACTCCTCCGCCCGGATGGCCGCCTGCTGCCGCGCGAGGCGCGTCGCCTCGAGTCGCGTCAGCTCGCCGGAGCGGACCCCCTCGCCCAGCCGATGACGCTGGTGCTGCTGCCGGTCGTTGATGGAGCCCGCGAACGCGGGAGCGCCGATGGCCAGGGCCCCGGCGAGGACGAGGACGGTGCGCGCGATCATCGAGACCTCCTTCGATCCGCTTCGGATCGTTCCGTGCTGGTCTGTTGGACCGCGCCTGCACTCCCGGGTTGAGGCGCGCGTCGCGCGGCCGTGCGCCCCGTCACGGACAGGTGTCCGGTCACGGACGTCCGTCCGCCGCCCCGCCGCACCGGCGTGGTGGCAAGTCGCTGAAGGGAAAGGGGGGAGAGCGTAAGGCGCCCGGCACCGCAGTTGCAGGGACCGGCCCGCGCATGATCCCCGGCACCTCCGCGATGGACAAGCCGATCGAGCGCGCGCGCGGCCTCGGCCGCCGGCACGCGGTCCTCGCCGCCGCGGGCGCGGCCCTCCTCGTGGCGCTGGCCCTGGCCGTCCCCGCCGCGCTGCGCTGGTCCCGGGCCGACCGGGCGGTGGACGCCGCCCGCCTGAACTTCGGAACCGTGCGCCGCGGCGACCTGGAGCGCGACGTCTCCGCGCAGGGCCGCGTGGTGGCCGCCCTGCACCCCACCC
Organism: Vicinamibacteria bacterium; assembly: GCA_036556965.1. Classification (GTDB taxonomy): domain Bacteria; phylum Acidobacteriota; class Vicinamibacteria; order Fen-336; family Fen-336; genus DATBIO01. The sequence goes on along the minus strand of DATBIO010000213.1, from coordinate 19,373 downwards.
TCTTCAGCCCCGTGGCCGGGATCGTGGCCCTGTCCGTGAAGGCCGGCACCACCGTCACCCGGGGCCAGGTGCTTGCGCGCATCGAGAGCCCCGAGCTGCGCAGCCGCCTGGTGCAGGAGCGCTCCACCCTGCTCGCCCTGCAGTCCGACCTCGGCCGCGCGGAGATCGCCGCCCGCCAGTCCGACCTCCGCGCCCGCCAGTCGGTGGAGGTGCTGACCAAGCGCCAGGCCGCCGCGCGGCGCGCCCTGGAGCGGGCCCAGGAGCTGCTCGACCAGGGCCTCCTCAACCGCGTGGACTACGAGCGGGCGCGCGACGACCAGGAGATCGCGGCCCTCGAGCTCCAGAACGCGCAGCAGGGGGCCGGGCTCGAGAAGGAGACGCTCGAGTTCGAGGTCCACAACCGCCGCCAGCAGGTCGCCCGCCAGCTCTCGGTGGTGAGCGAGACGGAGCGCCAGGTGAAGGGGCTGGAGATCGTCGCGCCCTTCGAGGGCATGGTGGCCACCGTCAACGTGCAGGACCGCGACGCGGTGCCCGCCAACGGCCCCGTGCTCACGGTGGTGAACCTCTCCGCCTTCGAGGTGGAGTTCGACGTGCCCGAGAACTACGCGAGCGACCTGGCCGCGGGCACCCCCGCGCAGATCCTCTACGAAGGCCGCAACTGGCCGGGCCGCGTCACCGCGGTGTCGCCCGAGATCCGCGACAGCCAGGTGCGGGGCACCCTGGCCTTCGCGGGCGAGACGCCGGACGGCCTGCGCCAGAGCCAGCGCGTGAGCGTGCGCCTGCTCTTCGAGCGCCGTCCCAACGTCCTGAAGCTGCCGCGCGGCCCCTTCGTGGAGAGCGGTGGCGGCCGCCACGCCTACGTGGTGGAGGACGGCGTGGCCGTGAAGCGCGAGATCGAGACGGGGGCCCTCAGCGTGTCCGAGGTGGAGATCGTGAGGGGCGTCCGGGAAGGCGACGAGGTCGTCATCTCCGACACCTCGGTGTTCGAGAACGCGAAGAGGGTGCTCGTCCGCCGCTGACGGGCCGGCAACGGAGCCAAGGAGACGAAATGCTTCTGATGGAGAGCATCCGCAAGGTCTACCGCACCGAGCTGGTGGCCACCCACGCCCTGGAGGACCTGTCCCTGCACGTGCGGGCGGGGGAGTTCGTGGCCGTCATGGGGCCCTCGGGCTCGGGCAAGACCACGTTCCTGAACGTGGCGGGCCTGCTGGACACCTTCGACGCCGGCTCCTACCGGCTCGACGGCGAGGACGTCAGCCGGCTGGGGGACGACGAGATGTCGAGCATCCGCAACCGGAAGATCGGCTTCGTGTTCCAGAGCTTCAACCTCATCCCGGACCTCGACGTCTTCGACAACGTGGACGTGCCCCTGCGCTACCGCGGCCTGCCCGGGCCGGAGAGGAAGCGGCGCATCGAGAGCGCGCTGGAGCTGGTGGGCCTCCTCTCCCGCGCGCGGCACCTTCCCTCCCAGCTCTCGGGGGGTCAGCAGCAGCGCGTGGCCATCGCCCGCGTGCTGGCCGGCGATCCCCGCCTCATCCTGGCCGACGAGCCCACCGGGAACCTCGACTCGATGATGACGCGGGAGATCATGGACCTGCTCGAGGAGATCAACGAGCGCGGGACCACCATCGTCATGGTCACCCACAGCGCGGAGTGCGCGGCGCGCGCGCAGCGGCAGATCCACCTCCTGGACGGCAAGGTGGTGGACCTCGACGCGCCCCCCACCCTGCTGCGCGCCGACGTGCCCGCCGAGGCGGCGCGCTAGGAGCGCGGCCATGCTCGGCTACAACCTGCGCATCGCCCTCAAGAGCCTGCGCCGCAACCTCGGGCTCACCGCCCTCACCGTGGGGGGCATCGCCCTCGGCATCGGCGTGGCCACCCTCTTCTCCACCATCCGCCACGCCCTGGCCAAGGACCCCATTCCCGGCAAGAGCGCCGTGCTCCACTACGTGCGCCTCGACAACTGGGACCCGGCCAAGCCCCACCCCAACCCGGCCGGCATCCCCCCGCAGCTCACGTACATGGACGTGGCGGCCCTCCTGCGCTCGGACATCCCCGTCCGGCAGACGCCGACATTCAAGGCCAACCTCTACGTCTTCCCCGACCCCTCCAAGGGCCGGCCGCAACGCACGCTGGTGCGCCTGTGCGCCTCCGACTTCTTCACCATGTTCGAGACGCCGTTCCGTTACGGCGCGGGCTGGGACCGGAGGGCGGACGCCCAGGCGGAGGCGGTGGTGGTGCTGGGCGAGGAGACGAACGACCTGCTCTTCGGGGGGGCGGACAGCGTGGGCCGCACCGTGCGCATCGCCGACCGCGACTTCCGCGTGGCGGGGGTGCTGGACCGGTGGCGCCCGTCGGTGAAGTTCTACGACATCACGCAGAACCCGGTGGACGTGCCCGAGCAGGTGTTCATCCCCTTCAGCCTGCTCCGGCCCATGCAGGTGCGCTCGTCGGGCAACCGCGACGGCTGGAAGAGCCAGGCCGCCCCGGGCTTCGAGGGGCTGCTGGCCTCGGAGAGCACGTGGATCCAGATGTGGGTGGAGCTGCCGGACGCGCAGGCGCGGCGGCGCTACGTCGACTACCTCACCGCCTACGTCAGCGAGGAGAAGAAGACGGGCCGCTTCCCCCGCCCCCTCCGCGTGGAGGTCACGCCCCTCATGGCCTGGCTGCGCGAGCAGAAGGTGACCCCCCCGGAGATCACGGCCATGATGGTCGTCTCCCTGCTCTTCCTGGCCGTGTGCGCGCTCAACCTCATGGGCCTGCTCCTGGCCAAGTTCCTGGCCCGCGCGCCCGAGATCGGGGTGCGCCGGGCGCTGGGCGCCTCGCGCAAGGCCATCTTCCTGCAGCACGTGGTGGAGTGCGAGACGGTGGCCGTCATCGGCGGCGCCCTGGGCATCGGGCTCTCCGTGCTGGCCCTGCTCGGCATCAACGGCTGGGCGAAGACCATGATCAACCGGAGCGACCTCGTCCAGTTCGACCTCAGCATGGCCTTCCTGGCCGTCGCGCTCTCCCTGGTGGCCGGCCTGGTGGCCGGCCTCTACCCGGCATGGCGCGTGTGCCGCATCCCGCCCGCCGTCCACCTGAAGCTCCAGTAAGGAGGCGCCCCTTGGAACTCGGCCCCATCCTCCGCGCCATGAAGCGCAGCAAGGTGCGTTTCGGCCTCATCGTGCTCGAGGTCGCCCTCACCCTGGCCATCGTGGCCAACTGCGTGGCCCTCATCCGCGAGGCCCACGCCAAGATCAACCACCCCTCGGGGTTCGACGACGCCAACCTGATCCGCGTCAGCAGCATCCCCTTCGAGGCCGCCTTCAAGGAGGACGGCTACCTGGACAACACGCTGCGCAGCGACCTGGAGTTGCTGGCCTCCACCCCCGGAGTGCGTACGGTGAGCAACACCAACTTCCTGCCCTGGGCGGGAGGCGGCAGCTCCGACGAGATGCGCGCGCAGGGGTCGAAGGGCGAGTTGCTGCGCACCCAGGTCTACAACGCCGACGAGCGCACCTTCGAGGCCCTGGGCACGCCCGTCACCGAGGGGCGGGGCTTCACGCGCGACGAGGTGCAGGATGCCACCCTGCGCTTCCGTGCCCTGGGCAGCAGCACGCGCGCGCGCGGCGCGGACGGGCAGCCGGTGGAGAAGTTCGCGGTGGACGTGGTCATCAGCCGCGCCTACGGCCGGCTGGCCTTCGGCGAGGGGTCGCCCCTGGGCAAGGTCCTGGAGGACTCCGACGGCGACGAGTACCGGGTCATCGGGGTCATCGACGCCTTCTACAACCCCTACGGCTGGCCCATCCACGACTACGTCGTCTTCTACCCCACCTGGGCGCGCAGCTTCGACTTCGGGAGCCCCTTCCTGGTGCGCGCGGAGCCCGGCCAGGGCGACACCCTCATCAAGGCGATGGAGCAGCAGCTCCTGGCCGCCAACAACGGGCGGAACCTGAGGATCATGCGCGTCCCCACGGTCAAGAACCAGACCATGGGGGCCCAGCGCATCACGGCCACCCTCATGGCCTGGGTGGCCGTCCTCCTCGTGCTGGTCACCGCGGTGGGGATCGTCGGCCTCACCTCCTTCTCCGTCACCGAGCGGACGCGCCAGATCGGCACCCGCCGCGCCCTGGGCGCCCGGCGGCGCGACGTGCTCCGCCACTTCCTGGCCGAGAACTGGCTGCTGACGACCATGGGCATCGTGCTCGGCACTCTCCTGGCCTTCGGCATCAACGTGGCCCTGGTCTCGGGGATCGAGGGGGCCAAGCTGCGCTGGCCGCTGCTGGCGGGAGGCGTCCTGCTGCTCTGGGCCACCGGGCTCCTGGCCACCCTGGCCCCCGCCTTCCGCGCCACGCGCATCTCCCCCGCCATCGCGACGCGGAACGTCTGAAGGCAGGCGGCCCACTCCCTGGAACGTCCGGGCTGGCGGCGGCGTACTCAGGGGTGATACGACTTCCTGGCCTCCAGGAGCGTCTCAACACCCGATCACCCTTGGGAGCCCCCGATGACGCGGCGGGAAACAGAGCATTGAAGGTCCTCGTGGTCGAGGACCAGGCGCCGGTGGCCAAGGCCCTCTGCGTCCTCCTCGAGGTGCACGACATCCCCTGCGTGGCCGTGGCCACGCCGGGGGAGGCGCTCAAGCTCCTGGACGGCGACGTGGGTCTCGTCATCCAGGACATGAACTTCTCTCCCGGAGCCACCTCCGGGGAGGAGGGCATCGACCTCTTCCGGCGCCTCCGGGCGCGCGATCCCGACCTGCCCGTCCTCGTCATCACCGCATGGACGTCGCTGGAGACGGCGGTGCAGATGGTCAAGCAGGGGGCCAGCGACTACCTGGCCAAGCCCTGGGACGACGCCAAGCTGGTGGCCAGCGCGCGCACGCTCCTCCGCCTGCGCGAGCTGCAGCAGGAGAACCGGGCCCTGCGCGCCTCGGGAGCGGGACGCGAGGAGCTGGGTGTGCGCCATGACCTGCGCGGGATCGTCTACCAGAGCGACGCCATGCACAGGGTGGTGGCCCTCGCCGTGCAGGTGGCGGCGGCGGACGTCCCCGTGCTCATCACGGGGCCCAACGGGGTGGGCAAGGAGAAGCTGGCGGAGATCGTGCAGGCCAACTCGCGCCGGCGGGACAAGCCCTTCGTCAAGGTGAACGCGGGCGCCCTCCCCGACGAGCTGCTGGAGAGCGAGCTGTTCGGGGCGGAGGCAGGGGCCTTCACGGGAGCAGTGCGGCGCCGGCTGGGCCGCTTCGAGGCCGCGGACGGCGGCACCCTGTTCCTGGACGAGATCGGGAACCTGTCCGCCGCCGGCCAGGCCAAGCTGCTGCGGGTGCTGCAGAGCGGCGAGTTCGAGCGGCTGGGGTCGAGCGAGACGCAGCAGGTGGACGTCCGCGTGCTGGCCGCCACCAACGCCGACCTGCGCGAAGCCATGCGCCGCGGCGCGTTCCGTGCCGACCTGTACTTCCGGCTGAACGTCATCGAGCTGGGCGTCCCGCCCCTGCGGGAGCGGCCCGAGGACGTCCTGCCCCTGGCCGAGGCCTTCCTGCGGCAGTTCGCCGTCCCCGGCCAGCCCCCGCGCCGCCTCTCCCCCGAGGCGCGGGCCGCGCTCGTCGGCCACTCCTGGCCGGGCAACGTCCGAGAGCTCGCCAACCGCGTGCAACGCGCGACGCTGGTGGCGGCCGGCTCGGAGCTGGGCCCCGGCGACCTCGGCCTGGGCGCTTCCGCCGGCCTCCCCGCGCCGGGGGACCTGTCCTCCCCCGGCGAGCGCGAGGAGCTCGAGCAGCTCCTCGTGGAGACGGGCGGCCGCGTCTCGCACGCGGCCGAGCGGCTGGGCCTGAGCCGGCAGGCCCTCTACCGGCGCATGGAGAGGCTCGGCATCACGCTGGAGCGGCGGCCCAAGCGCTGAGGGACGGTGGCCGCCGGGTGGCGTCGCGCCCGCCCCTTCGTTAACCTCGGGTCATGGTCGATCGCCGCGCGGCGGTGGCATGGGTGCTGGCCGCCACGGCCTGCGGCGGAGGCAACCCGGCCGGACCCGCCGGAGGGTCGGGCGGCTCCCTGGCCGCGGGCACCGTGCTCACCTTCGTGTCCGCGCGGGACGGCGGGCCGGCGGCGGGGGCCGCCGTCTCCCTGGGCGGGACGACCTACACCGCCGACGCCCAGGGCCAGGTCACCCTCGACCGGGCCCTCGACCTCTCGCCGGCGCCGCCGGTGGAGGCCACCAGCGGGGCCTTCCTCGACCGCCGCACGCTCGTGCGCGCGCCCGACGAGCGCCGGTTCACGCTCTGGCCCCGCCTGGCGGAGGGCGGGTTCGACGAGGCCTTCACCGCCGGCGTCGTCTACACCAACGCGGACTGCCCCTTCGACGCCAGCGCGCGCGGGCCGAGCCAGGCCCTGCAGCGCCCCGCGCGGGGGGCGGCCACCCTCGTCCTGGGACCCGACTTCGCGGGCAACGAGGCCGCGCGCGACGCGCACGAGCGCGCGGTGGCCGAGATCAACGGCGCGCTGGCCGGGATCATGACTCTCACCGTGGCCGGGCAGCGGCCGGCCGCCGGGCTGTTCTTCGACCTCGTGGTGGACCCCGCCGATGCCAACTGTCCGGGGCCGGAGGCCTTTCGCGCCGTGGCCTACACGCAGCTCTCGGCGGCCTCCGAGATCGTGGGCGGCCGCATCGTCTACTGCTCGGTGAGGTCGGGAGAGCTGTTCAACCTGGTGCTGCACGAGACCGGGCACCTGGTGGGGTTGCGCCACGCCGCTGACCGGCGCGACGTGATGTTCTGCAGCTCGGGACGGCCATCCGCGTTCTCCGAGCGGGAGCGCCTGGCCCTGCGGCTCCTCTTCGAGCGCCGTACCGGCAACCGGTTCCCCGACGACGACCGGCAGTCCACGGGGGCGCTCTCCGTGGCGCGCGCCCGCGCCGTGTGCTCGTCGCATTGAGAACGGGCGGGCGGCGCTGATGCGCGCCCCGCGGCTCGGCCTGGCGGCGCGGTCCACGCTCCTGCTGGGCCTGGTGGTCCTGGCCACGGCGGGCGCCGCCGCCCTGGCCGCGCGCCTGTCCTCCCCTCCGGCCGTGGTCCTCCTGGCCTCCGCCGCCGTCGGCCTCCTCCTGGGCCTGTGGGGACTGGACCGCGGCCTCGGCGCGGTGCGGCGCAGCCTCGACGCCCTCACCGACGGCGTGCGCAGCTTCCGCGACGCCGACTTCAGCATGCGCCTGGCCGTGACGCGGCGCGACGAGCTGGGCGACCTCCTCCGCCTCTACAACGAGATGGGAGACGCGCTGCGCGCGGAGCGGCACGACCTCTTCCAGCGCGAGCTGCTGCTGGACACCGTGCTTCAGGGCGCGCCCATGGCCCTGGTGCTGGAGGACCGGAGGGGCCGCGTCCTCTACGCCAACCGCGCGGCGCGCGACCTGCTGGCGGGCGGGCGCCGCCTGGAGGGGCGCCTGCTGGAGGAAATGCTCGCCGCCTGCGGCCCCGAGGTGCGCGAGGCCCTGGAGGCGCCCGCGGACACCCTCTTCACCGTCGGCCAGGACGGCGAGGAGGAGACCTACCGCGCGGCGCGCCGCAGCTTCCAGCTCAACATGCAGCCGCACGTGCTGCACCTCGTGGAGCGCCTCACCCCCGAGCTGCGCCGCCAGGAGGTCGAGGTCTGGAAGAAGGCCATCCGCGTGATGAACCACGAGATGAACAACTCGCTTGCCCCCATCCGCTCGCTGGTCCACTCCGCCCGCCAGGCGGTGGAGCGGCCCGAGCACGCCCATCGTCTGGAAGGCATCTTCGAGACCATCGAGGAGCGGGCCACCCACCTCGCCGCCTTCCTGGAGGAGTACGCGCGCTTCGCGCGCCTGCCCCGCCCGCGCCTGGAAGCCGTGCGCTGGGACGAGTTCCTGGCCGGGGTGCGCGCCGTCTGCCCCTTCCGCCTGGAGGGCGCGGCCCCGGAGGGCGCGGGCTGGTTCGACGCCGCCCAGATGCAGCAGGTGCTCATCAACCTGCTCAAGAACGCCTACGAGTCCGGCAGCCCGCCCGACGAGGTGGCCGTGACCGTGCTCGCCACCATCCAGGGCGAGGTCGCCGTGCGCGTGCTCGACCGCGGCCGGGGCATGGAGCCCGAGGTGATGGAGCGCGCCCTGCTCCCGTTCTACTCCTCCAAGGCCTCCGGCACCGGCCTCGGCCTGGCCCTGTGCAAGGAGATCGTGGAGGCCCACGGCGGCCGCGTGCGCCTGCAGAACCGCCCCGGGGGGGGCCTCGCCGTCACCGCCTGGCTGCCGGCGGCTGCCCTCGGCTCCGTTGATCGGGCGGCGGTCCCCGCCTATCCTGCGGCGCCCGAACCACCCGCATGACCGCCACCGCCGCCCTTCCCGTCCCCCGGATCGAGGCCGACCGCACCCTGCGGCGCGTGGTCCTGGCCTCCAGCCTGGGCACCCTCTTCGAGTGGTACGACTTCTACCTCTACGGCTCGCTGGCCGTGTTCTTCGGGGAGCTGTTCTTCCCGCCCGGCAACGAGCGGGCCGGCCTGCTGGCCAGCCTGGCCACCTTCGGCGCCGGCTTCGGCGTGCGTCCCCTGGGGGCGCTGGTCTTCGGGCGCATCGGGGACCTGATCGGCCGCAAGTACACCTTCCTGGTCACCATCGTCACCATGGGCGTGTCCACCGCCCTCATCGGCTTCCTGCCCACCTACGCCAGCATCGGGCTCCTCGCCCCGGTGCTCCTGGTGAGCCTGCGCCTGGTGCAGGGCCTGGCCCTGGGCGGCGAATACGGCGGGGCCGCCACCTACGTGGCCGAGCACGTGCCCGACGCCGAGCGCGGCTACTCCACCAGCTTCATCCAGACCACGGCCACCCTCGGGTTCTTCCTCTCCCTGGGGGTCATTGGCGCCTGCCGGCTGTGGCTGGGCCCGGCCGACTTCAAGGCCTACGGCTGGCGGCTGCCCTTCCTGGCCTCCTTCGCGCTCCTCGCGGTGTCCCTGTACATCCGCCTGAAGATGAGCGAGTCGCCGCTCTTCGCGAAGCTGAAGACCGACGGCCAGGTGTCGCGGAACCCGATCAAGGAGAGCTTCGGCAACCGGCGCAACCTGCGCTACGTCCTGGTCGCCCTCTTCGGGGCCACCGCGGGGCAGGGCGTGGTCTGGTACACGGGCCAGTTCTACGCCCTCACCTTCCTCCAGAAGCCGCTGAACCTGGACTGGAAGCTCGCCTACGCGCTGGTGGCGGCGGCGCTGGCCCTGGGCACGCCGCTCTTCGTCTTCTTCGGCTGGCTCTCCGACCGCGTGGGGCGCAAGCGGATCATGCTCGCCGGCTGCCTGCTCGCGGCCCTGACCTACGTGCCCATCTACGTGGCCATGAAGGCCCTGGCCAACCCGGGGATGGCGCCCTCCGTCACCGCGCTGCCCGCGGCCAGCGCGGTGGGGCTGGTGGCCCTGCTCTTCGTGCAGATGGCCTACGTGGCCATGGTCTACGGACCGATCGCCGCCTTCCTCGTCGAGCTCTTCCCCACCTCGATCCGCTACACCTCGATGTCGCTCCCCTACCACCTCGGCAACGGCTGGTTCGGCGGGTTCCTGCCCCTCATCGCCACCGCGGTAACCACGTCGGGCTGGGCGCGGGAGCGCTTCGGCGACGGGGCGATCTACTGCGGGCTCCTCTACCCGATCGCCGTGTGCCTGATGACGGTGGCCGTGGGCGGCCTGTACGTCCGCGAGACGAAGGACCACAAGATCGACACGCCCATCCACGGGAGGGAGCCGCGATGACCCGCTGCCTGCTGGCCGCCTGCTTCCTGGCCGGCGGCGCCCCCCTCCTGGCCGCCGCGCCCGTGAAGCTCTACGTCTCCGCGGACATGGAGGGCGTGGCGGGGGTGGTGACAGGCGACCAGCTCGGGACGACGGGGTTCGAGTACGCCCGCTTCCGCGAGTTCATGACGGAGGAGGTCAACGCCGCCCTGGCCGCCGCGCGCGAGGCCGGAGCCACGGAGTTCGTGGTCGCCGACTCCCACGGCAACATGCAGAGCCTGCTCCCCGAGCGCCTCCCCTCGGACGTGGTGCTGGTGCGGGGGACCCCGCGGCCCCAGGGCATGATGCAGGGGCTGGACGCCACCTTCGCCGGCGTCGTCTTCGTCGGCTACCACGCCGGCACCACCAGCAGCGAGGGTGTGCGCGCCCACTCCTTCTCCAGCGCCACCCTCGCCGACGTGCGCCTGAACGGCGTGTCCGTGCCGGAAGGGGTGTGGAACGCGGCCCTGGCCGGCCACTACGGCGTGCCCGTGCTGGCCATGAGCGGCGACGACGCCGTGGCGCGCGAGGTCAAGGCGCGGCTGGGCGACCTGGAGACGGCGGTGGTGAAGTGGGCGGACGGCTTCCACGCCGCGCGCACGCTGACGCCGGAGGCGGCGCGCACCGTGATCAGAGAGACGGTGCGGAGGGCGGTGGCGCGGCGGGCGGACTTCCGCCCCTACCGCCTGGCCTCCCCCATCGAGGTGGAGCTGCGCTTCAAGAACTACCGTCCCTCCGAGGTGCTGAGCTGGCTGCCGGGGATCCGCCGTGCCGACGCCCACACCGTGCGCTTCACGGCCCGGGACATGGTGGAGGCGTACCGCTTCCTCCAGTTCACGCTGAACTACCAGGCCGCCCTGGAGCCGTGACCGCGCGCGCGCACCGCCTGCGCGCGTACCTCGTCCACCTGCTCACGGCCAGCGGGGTCGCCTTCGACTTCCTGGCCGTGGCCGCCCTCGTCGCCGTTCCCCGGCCCGACCCGCGCCTGGTCCTGGCCCTCCTCCTCGCTCCCGTGATCGTCGACGCCGTGGACGGGCCCCTGGCCCGGCGCTGGGACGTGCGGCGGTGGGCGGGGGCCATCCACGGCCGCACCATCGACGACATCGTCGACTACCTCACCTTCACCTTCGTGCCTCTCCTCCTCGTCTGGCGCATGGGCTGGCTGCCGAGCCCCCAGGGGGCATTCGTGGTGCTCGCCCTCGTGGCCAGCCTCTTCGGCTTCGCCAACCAGCAGGCGAAGCAGGAGGAGGACGGCTTCTTCCTCGGCTTCCCGTCGTACTGGAACGTGTTCGCGTTCTACGCCGGGCTCTGGGCGGCCCGCTTCGGCCCCGCGGGGCCGGGGGTGGTCTGCGTGCTGCTGAGCGTGCTCACCGTGCTGCCCGTGCGCTTCCTCTACCCCAACCTGGCGCCGCGCCCGTGGCGCGCGGCCCTGCTCCTCGGGGCGGCGGCGTGGACCATCCTCATCACGGGCATGCTCCCCTCCTACCCGCACACCCCGGTCCCCGTCGTGCTCGCCTCCCTTGCCTATCCCGTCTTCTACGTGGGGCTGTCCCTCGCCCTCGACCGGAAGGCGCGCCTGGCCGCGCGCACGGTCCGGCCCGGGTGAGCCCGCCCCCGCCCGGCGCTAGCCTCGCGCGGCCGCCGCCCGCTTGAGGATGCCGACCTGACCGGCGTGGTAGGCCAGGTGCTGGGCCAGTCCCCAGAGCATGAACTCCGCCGGGTAGTCGCGGCCGGGCACCGTGCGATCGAGGTCGTCCTCGCCCAGCCCGCGGACGGCCCCCTCCAGCGCGGCGAAGGCTTCGGCGGCGGCCCGGCGCGCCTCCGCCCACCCCGCCTCGCCGACCTCTCCGATGGGAGGCCAGTCCTCGCGCTCCGCCAGCTCCACCGCCTCGCCCGCCAGGCGCCGCCGCACCGCGTGCGTCCAGGCCGTGGCGTGCAGGAGCTGCTCCCACACGGAATGGCCTCCCGGCACCACGCGCGCCGCCGCCACCTCCGGGCTCACGCCCGCCACCGCCTCCAGCAGGGAGGCCCCGTGCCAGGCCCCCCCCTCCAGGGCCCGCCGCAGGTGGTCCAGCACCTTCTCGGAGCGCGTCATCCCTTGTAACCTCCTAAACCATTGTTGATGGTTACAAGCTAGGCGGGGGAGCGGCTGCCGTCAAGGTATCATTCGTGGCATGAGCGGCCCGGCCGGCCCCAAGCTGGTGGGCGGCCGCCTCTGCCTGGACTTCGTGAACACGGTGAGCGGGCGCCGCCGCGGCCGGCCCCTGCGCGAGAGGCTCCTCTCCTACGGCGACCTGGTGGACTGGGCGCGGAGGGCGGGCGCGCTCTCGGGGGCGGAGGCGGCGCGGCTGCGCAGGGCGGCGGCCACGCGCGCCCGGGCGGCGGTCAGCGCCCTGGCCCGCGCGCGGCGGCTACGGGAGGCCCTCTACCGCACCCTGCGGGCGCGCCTGCGCGGCCTCCCCCCCGCGCGCTCCGCCCTGCGCGCCCTCAACGCCGAGCTGGCCGAGGCGCGCGCCCACCAGCGGCTGGTCCCCCGCGGCGCCGGCTTCGCCTGGGAGTGGCCGCGGGGCCAGGGCGACCTGGGGCGCGTGATCTGGCCCCTGGCCCGCTCCGGGGCGGAACTGCTGTCCTCCCCCGATCTCGACCGGGTGCGGCAGTGCGGGGGCGAGGCCTGCGGCTGGATGTTCGTGGACGCCACGCGGAACGGCAGCCGGCGCTGGTGCGACATGCGCGACTGTGGGAACGTGGCCAAGGTGCGCCGCTTCCGCGAGCGCGCGCGGGGGCGGGGCCACGGGGGCGCCGCCCGCGGAGAGGAGGGTTGATCCACCCATGCCCGTGAGAGCCACCCGACAGCTCGGGTTCCAGGTCCTGGCCGTCTGGCTGATCCTGAGCGGCGTGCTCGGGGTGACGGGGCTGGCCGTGCCCGGCCTCGGCCTGCTGATCGCGCTGCTGGCCGTGGCCGCCGGGGTGCTGATCCTCATCGGCCGCTGAGGCCGGGCAGGCCCAGCCGCCCGAGGACGGTCGCCACCACGCGGTCGCAGCGGCCGCCGCCGAACAGGAACACGTCGCCGGCCACGAGGCCGGCGCGGGAGAACAGCTCCTCGCGCAGCAGCGAGCGCGCGCGGTGGAGCCGGGTCTTGGCGTTCTCCTCCGAGATGCCGAGGCACCCCGCGGTCTCGGTGGTGGAGAGGCCCTGCACCTCGCGCAGCACGAACACGGTGCGGTACGCCGCGGGGATGGCGTCGAGGGCCGCCTCCAGGGCGTGGCGCAGCTCTCCCGCGTACGCCTGACGCTCCGGGTCGGGCTCGCGCACGGCCCCCGCCGCTTCTCTCTGCTCCATGGCCTCCATCTCCGCGTGCCGGACACGCCGCCGCCGCCGCGCGAAGGCCTCGTAGGCGGCGATGCGCGTGAGCCAGGTGGCGAAGCGCGCGCGCCCCTCGAACTGGTCGAGGTGCGCGTAGGCGCTCACGTAGGCCTGCTGCATCACGTCCTCGGCCTCCGCCTCGTCGCGCAGGATGGCGCGCGCCACGCGGTAGAGCCGCTGGTTGTGACGGCGCATGAGGATCTCGAAGAGGGCCGGCTCTCCCCCGCGCACCCGGCGCACCACCTCCTCGTCGGAGAGGGCCTCGACGGGGGGGACGGGGGCCGGGGCGGCGGTGCCGGTTGCGCGAGCGGTGCTCATGGCGCGGCCTCGTTCACGGAAACAGAGTCCCCAGAGGCCGGGAGGTGACGCGCCTCCCCCTCACTCCACCACCACGCGGTCGGTGGCGCCCCGCCCGAAGGTCTCCGGGTGGTACATCTCCTCCGCCCGCGGAGGGGGGACCACGAACTGCCCCGGGGTGGTGGCCCGGGCCAGGTACCGGTACGTCCACACCCCCTCCCAGACTAGCCCGGCGAAGGCCTCCACACGCTCGTCGCGGATGTTCTGGTGGTCGTACCAGACCCGGCGCCACCACCACCAGTGCCCGAGCTCCAGGCCGGGGCCGCCCTCCACGTCCACGGTCTGGGGCGTCGGCGCGGCGATGGTCCCCGTGGTGGCCAGCTCGGGGTTGAGGGCCTCCAGGCCCGCGGGCAGGGGGTCCACCAGGGCCACGTGGTAGCGGCGCGAGGCCGTGACCATGGTCACGCGCACGCGCACACGCGCCCCCGCGCGCAGGCGCCAGGCGCCGTCCGCGTCCCGCCGAACGTCGGCGGGATCGTCCACCGCCTCGTAGTGGCGCTCCACGGTGAAGCCGTGGTCGGCGGGGGCCAGGCGGAGGCTGCGCGGGGCGTACTGCATGCCGATGCGGTAGTACATCCGGCCGGGGCCGTCCTTGGCCATCACCAGGTCCGCCGCTCCCCCCGCCGCCACCGCGGCCATGGGGACGTCCACGTGCTGCCTCTCCGCGCTGCGCCCGCGGAAGGCGTGCTCGCCGGCGTAGCGCTCGCCCAGCCACAGCCGCGCCACGAAGTCCGGGGTCGTCTTCTCGTAGGCCTGGAAATAGCGGTCCAGGGCCAGGAGGACGAAGGCGTTCTCCTGCGTGTTGCCCCACCGCCCCTGGCGCCGGTGGCCGAGCAGTCCCTCCACCAGCTTGGGGATGAGCGTGCTGGCGGGCTGGTCCCCGATCAAGGCTTCCAGGATCACGGCGTCGGCCCGGCGGTCGGAGTGCAGCAGCACGTGGGCGCCCTGCTCGCCGTAGGTGTCGGTGAAGTGGGCAGTGCCGGCCGCCTCCACCGCGCGGTTGCCCAGGTGCCGGCGGATCTCCGTGACCGCCGTCCGCGACGCCGGGTCGGCGGCCAGCACGGGCAGCAGCCAGCCCACCGCCTCCAGGCGGAGCGAGGTCCCGCCCTCCGTCCACAGCCGGCGGGCGCGCGCGGCGTCGCCGTCGCCCATGCGGTGGCGGACGTAGAGCGCGTACGCGGTGAGGGTGCGCCGCACCTCGGGGCCGTACCACGACGGGAAGCGGCTCTCGATCCCGCGCAGGTAGCCGCGGGCGCGCTCCTGGGTCTCCGCGGGGACCGGGAAGCCCTTCTCCCGGGCGCGCTGCAGGGCGTGGGCCACGTGGATGCTGACGTACGGCCAGGACTCGTCGCCGCGGCGCCAGAAAGGCCACCCGCCGTCCGCGTTCTGGATGCGCCGCAGCAGGGCGACGTCGCGCTCCACCGCCTCCACCACCGCCCTGGGCTCCGGCAGGCCCTCGGCCCGGAAGGCGGCGAGCACGTCGCGGAGGCCCGCCACGCCGAGCACGCGCGAGGAGATCTGCTCCGCGCAGTCGAACGGGTAGGCCACCAGGTACAGGACGGCGTCGGTGAGGGCGGAGAGGGCGGTGGACGAGGTCGTGACCTCCAGGCCGCCGAAGTCGGGGATGGCGTCGCCCGGCGCGCGCACCGGCTGCGCCACGATCCCCGCGTCCAGGGTGCCGTAGGTGGCGAAGGCCTCCGTGGTGGCGGGCGTCCACACGGGCAGCGCGTGCTCGCTGGCGTCGGCGTGGCGGCCGCTCTGCGCGGCGAGCTGCACGCGGGCGGTGCCCGCGCGCGCGGCGGAGGCCGGGAAGCGCACCTCGACGCGCTGGCCGGCGGGGACGCGCGCGCGCAGGCCCTGCGGGCCGGTGAGCACGAGGTTGGCCGCGCGCACCGCGACCTCCACCTCGAGGGCGGCCTCCGTCTGGTTCTGCAGGACCACGGGGAGCTCGAAGCGGTCCCCGAAGTTGAGGAAGCGCGGCGGCGACGCCCGCACCATGAGGGGCAGGCGCGCGGTGAGGCCGGACTCGCCCTTGCCGAAGGCGCGGCCGGAGGTGGCGGCCACGGCCATGATGCGGTAGCGCGTGAGGTTGTCGGGGACGGTCACCGGCACCCGCACCTTCCCCGCCGAGTCCGTGATCGAGGACGGCACGAAGGCGGCCAGCGCGTTCCAGTCGGCCCGCATGCGGATGGGCTCCGCCGCGTCGGCCCGCTGCTCGTTCGCCGCGAAGGCCGACTTGGCCACGGCGCGCGCGGCCGGCGGCGACGCGGGGGCGGGGGCCATCCTGTCGGCCATGGCCCCGCCGGCCACGCCGGCCTCCAACCCCAGCATCTGGTCCCGCTCCTCGGTCTCCGGCTGGGTCAGCACCACGTGCCGCCGGACCGTGTAGTCGCGCGTGCCCGGATCGCGCAGGGCGTAGAAGGCGGCCAGCGGGTCCGGCATGCGGTACCCCGTCAGCGAGAGCACCGCCTCGTCCACCACCACCAGGGCCACCTCGGCGCCGGCCAGCGGCCGTCCCTCGGCGTCCGCCACCGCCACCTCGACCTCCGTCCGCGCGCCGGGATCGACGGCGGCGTCGCGCGGCGCGGCGGTGACGGAGAGGGTGCGCGTGGCCGGCGGGATGGACAGGTTCACCGTGCCGCTGGCGAAGGCCGGCCGCGGGCCCGCGGCCGCGCCCTCCTCCTCCGCGCGCGTGCCCTTGCCCACCAGGTCCACCTGCACGTGGACGTTGGGGGTCCACGCCTCCTCGATGCGCACCTCGAGCTGGTGCGTGGCGCCGTCCATCCGGAAGCGCTCGGTGCGCAGCAGGCCGGAGCGCCGCAGGCTCAGCACGCCCTCCGCGGGGGCGAAGGGGGCCACCACCAGCAGGCGGGCCACGTCGCCCGCGCGGTACTCCTTGCGGTCCGGCACCAGCGTCACGCGCTCCTCGGCCACGTCCCGGGAGGGGGCCACCCGGTCGCCCGCCACCCAGACGCGGAGCTGCGTCTCGTTGGGCCGGTCCCGCTCGTCGGCCACGCGCGCGGTGACCCGCCACGTCCCCCCTTCGCGCGGGCGGAAGGTGCAGGCCGCCGCCTCCGCGGCGGAGACCAGGCGGCAGCTCTCCCTTTCCGCCACCGCCTCCGTCCAACGCCCGGCCCGATGCGTCCACTCCAGACGCTCCGCCGTCATCTCCACCGCGGCGCCCTCCAGCGCGCGCCCGTCCAGGTCGGTGACGATGGCGTCCACGCGCAGCGCCTCCCCGCGGCCGACGAAGGGCCGCTCCGTGCGCAGCCCGACGTAGCGGGCCGCGGGATGGACGAGGAGCGTGGCCCCGTCCGTCCAGGCCTGCCGGTTCACGTCCGCCACCGTGGCCTCGAGGCGCAGCGTGCTCGGCCGCGCCGGGCTCACCGAGTCGAAGTCGACGCGCAGGCGGTGCCGGCCGGCCGCGTCGGTGCGGGCCGCGAACGTCTCCGTGCGCGCGGCCACGGCGGGCCCGCTCCACGGCTCCCACCAGGGCACCCACGTTCCGAAGGTGAAGTCGTCACGGTTGGGTGGGCGATAGTGGCCCGGCGTGGCGGAGGCCTGCCAGGCGACCTCCGAGGCGCCCAGGGCGCCGCCCGCGAAGTAGGACGCCGTCACCGTGGCCACCGCGTGCCCGCCCACGAAGTGCGGCCCCCCCGCCACCTGCACGTCCACCTCGAACTCGGGACGCCGGAACTCCTGGACCTCGAACGCGTGCACGTGGTCGTGCCCGGCCTGGGTCTCGCCCGGAGGGTGCGCCCGCAGGTGCAGCGCCGCCGTGCCCAGGTTCATGGTGGGCGGGAGCTTCAGCGTGGCCTCGAAGGCGCCGAAGGGATTCACCTCGCCCCGCCCCTTGCCCACCTCGTTGCCCTGGGAGTCCTTCAGCGTCCAGCTGAGCGTGGTGAGCGGGCGCGACCACGGATCCACGTCGCCGTCCTTCTCCCCGCCCACCGTGCGGATCCAGCCCTTGACCCGCACCTCCTCACCCGGCCGGTACAGCCGACGGTCGTCGAAGGCGAACCACCGGAACGCGCCGCCCGCGTGGAACGCGCGCCAGGACCCGTTGTCCGACCACCAGGCGGTGGAGTCGAAGAGCAGCGCGCGGTCCGCACCCTGCTGGGCGACGAGGGCCAGGGCCGGCGCATCGGCCAGGGGCAGGCTGGCCAGCCCGTCGGCGCCCGTGGTGGCCTCCGCCCCCGAGGGCCACAGCCGCACGCGGACCCCGGCCAGCGGCCGTCCGTCGGCGAGGGCGGAGGCCCAGGCGCGCACCTCGTGGTTGTCCACCATGGCCTGCAGGCCGATGCGCGTGCCCTGCACCCAGGCGGACACGGGCTGGACGTCGCGGCGCGGGGAGCGCCGGGCGGCCCCCGCCGGCCCTCCCGTCACCTGCGCGGTGGCCGGCTCCACCACCACCACGAGCTGGCCCAGGCCCTCGGGCAGGGCCCCGCCCAGGTCGAGGGCCGTCTCCGTGATCTGGTCGGGCGCGGCCTTGACCTCGATCGTGCGCGAGAGCACGGGTCGTCCGGGGAGCGGAGGGAGAGCGCGGTCGCGGAACCGCTGCTCGCGGAAGCGGCGGAAGTCGCGCCAGTGCTCGGGTCCCACCGCGTGCGCGCGCACGCGGAGCGCGGGGAGGTTCACGCTGAACACGGACAGCCGGGCCCCGCCCGCGGGGTCGAGCACGACGAAGTCGCCTCCGGGGGCCCACAGGCGCGGCTCCGCGGGGCCGACGGCGAAGGCCAGGGGATCGCTCGCGCCCAGGGTCTGGCCGAACACGTCGGGCGTCTCGGGGGAGAAGCGCACGCGGTACGTGGTGCGGCCCTGGGAGCGTCCGCGGATCACCACCATCTGGCCGTGCACGTCGACGCGCAGGGCGGGCAGCGCGGGCGTGACCGTGACCATGTCGGGAAGGAACTGCTCGGCGTCCACCGGGTTCGTGAACCAGACGTGCCAGGGCGTGGAGGGCGGACAGGGCGCCCAGGCGCAACGGTGCTCGCGCACCCGCATCGGCCCGTACGTGCTGAAGCTCCACCCCTGCGCCTTGTCGGTGACGCGCGGACCCTCCGCGGACGGGGTGCCGGGCCCGATCACCACCTCCACGGCGGCGTTGCCGGGAAGCTGCTCCTCGGGGACGAAGGCCACGGCGCGGCCGCCCGGCGCCGCGCGCAGGCGCCGCGACACCTCGGGCTCGGCCTCCGTCTCCTCCGCCGACGCCGCGCGCACCGCGAACGCGCGGCCCTCCGCGCGCAGGCGCACCGTGGCCAGCACCTCGGCGGGGTCCACGCGCTGGTCGAAGACGGCCGCCAGGACCGGCCGCCGCCGGACGGGCAGTCCCGAGGGCCACGAGTCGACCAGCGTGGACGGAGGAGTGGTGAAGGTCCAGCGCACCGGCTCCGCGAGCGCGGTGCCGTCCGCCGCCCGCGTGCCCGGCGGCACCTCCGCCGTGTAGGTGGTGGCCATCGGGAAGCGCGCCTCCGGCTCGAAAAGGAGGGTGCGCGTGCCCACCCACCGCCACGACCCCGCCGGCTCCGGCGAGAGCACCAGTGGACGCACCCGGGCCAGGTCCTCGTGCGCGGTCAGCGCCACCATGGGCCGTGAGAACGTGATGCTGAGGTGCGGCGCCAGGGGGACGCTGCCCTCCGGCGCGCGCCGCTCCACGCGAAGGGGCCCGGGCGTCCCCGCGGCGGCGGGCGTTCCGGCATCGGGGGGCGGGAAGGGGGTGCGCACCGTGCCCCCGGTGCGCGGCGGCGGCAGCGACTTCTCCCGGATGGCCCAGTCGCGCGTGTCCGCGGGCTCCACGGCCAGGGGCGGCAGCCGCGCGAGGAGACGCTCGACCACGGACGCCTCCAGGGGGACGGCGTGGGCGCGGGGGAGGGCGGCGGCCGTTTCCGTCTCCGCTTCCGCCTCTCCGAGACGGA
>DATBIO010000212.1:0-26663 GCA_036556965.1 Vicinamibacteria bacterium | reverse complement strand
GCCGGCGCGACCAGGTGCGCGCCTTCCTGCTCGACAAGAAGGCGCTGGACAGCCTCGGCAACGCCTACGCCGACGAGATCCTCTTCGCGGCGGGCATCCACCCCAAGACCTGGTGCCGGTCGCTCGACCACGAGCAGGCGGTGCGTCTGCACGACGCGGTGGTGGCGGTCATGCGCGCGGCGGTGGACGAGGTGGCGCGGCGCGCCGAGCCCATCGAGGTCAAGGTGCGCGACTTCCTGCAGGTCCGGCGCAAGGACACCTGCCCGCGCTGCGGGGCGAAGATCCGCAAGGCGGGGGTGCGCGGCATGGACGCCTACTTCTGCCCGCGCTGCCAGCCGGAGACGCGGCCCGGCCTCGTGGAGTGGACGCGCACCGGCCGATGACGACGGGGATCCTCCTCGGACCCTTCGTGCTGGAGGCGCCCATCGGGCGGGGAGGCATGGGCGAGGTCTGGCGCGCGCGCCACGCGCGCCGGGGCGTGGCGGTGGCGGTCAAGGTCATGACCGGAGACCGCGCCCGGCAGCCGGGCTACGCGGCGTGGTTCCGGCGCGAGGTCCAGGCCATGGCCGGCCTCGACCACCCCGGCATCGTGCTCGTGCTCGACCACGGGGAGGCGGGAGCGGCGGCGGAGAAGGCCTCCGGCGGCTACCTGGCCGCGGGCAGCCCGTACCTGGCCATGGAGCTGGCGCGGGGCACCCTCGCGGAGCGGGGCGCGCACGACTGGCCGCGGCTGCGCGGCGTCCTCCTCGGCCTGCTCGACGCGCTGGCCCACGCCCACGCCCGCGGCATCGTCCACCGCGATCTCAAGCCCACCAACGTGCTGGAGGTGGACGGCCGCTACAAGCTCGCCGACTTCGGCCTCGCCCACGCCGTGGGCCGTGGCGGCAGCCTCGAGCGCGAGGAGGCCGCGGGCACGCCCTGGTACATGGCCCCCGAGCAGATCCTCGGCCGCTGGCGCGACGACGGGCCGTGGACCGACCTCTACGCGCTCGGCTGCGTGGCCTGGGAGATGGCCTGCGGCCGGCCCCTGGTGGCGGAGACGGGCGCCTCCGCCGCCGCGGAGGCGCAGCTGGGGCAGGAGCCGCCCGCCCTGCGGCCCCTGGTTCCCGTGCCCTCCGGATTCGAGGGCTGGCTGCGCCGCCTGCTGCGCAAGAGTCCCCGCGACCGCTTCCAGCGCGCGGCCGACGCCGCCCACTCCCTGGCCGCGCTGGGCGACGCCGAGGACGGCGAGGTCTTCGCGCTGCCCCTGCCCGAGCGCGGCACCGTGCCCGACCTCAGCGCGCGCGACACCGCGCGCACCCTCGCCTCCACCCAGCTGCCGCTCTTCGAGACCGCCGTGCACGCGGACGCGGAGGACGCCGATCCGCTGGTGCCCGCGGGCGAGCCCCTGGCCGCGCGCGCCGCGCCCCCCTTCCCCGCCGACTGGCGCCGGCCCGAGGCGCCCACGCCGCCCGCGGCCCTGATCGGCGCGGGCCTGAGCCTGTACGGCCTGCGGCCCGTCCCCTTCGTCGGCCGCGAGGCGGAGCGCGACCTGCTGTGGCGCGCCCTGGCCGAAGTCCGCGCCGGCGGCCGCGCGCGCGTGGTCGTGCTGCACGGCCCGTCGGGGACGGGCAAGTCGCGCCTCGCGGAGTGGCTCGCGGAGCGGGCGCACGAGGTGGGAGCCGCCGTCACCCTGGACGCGATCCACGGCCCCACCCTGGGTCCGCACGAGGGCCTGGCGGGGATGGCCATGCGCTTCCTCCGCTGCCAGGGGCTCGGCGCCGCGGAGACGCTCGAGCGCACGGAGCGGATCCTGCGCGCGCAGGGGGCGTCGGAGGCGGCGGAGTGGCGCGGCCTGGCCGCGCTGCTGGTCCCGGAGACGGCGGGGGCGGCGGGGCCGGGCCCCGCGGAGCGCCACGCGCTCCTGCACGGCCTGCTGCGCCGTCTCACCCGCAAGCGTCCCGTCCTCGCGCGCCTCGACGACGTGCAATGGGGCCTGGACGCCGTGGCCTTCGTGCGCCACGTGCTGGAGGCGGCCGAGCCCACGCCCGTGCTCTTCGTGCTCACCGTCCAGGAGGAGGCCCTGGCCCGGCGCCCCCTCGAGCAGGCGGCGCTCGCGTCCCTCGGTGCCCTCGCCGGCGTCACGCGGCTCGAGGTCGCGGCCCTGGGCGGCGCGGAGACGCGCGCCCTCCTCCAGGGCCTGGTGCCCCTGGAGGCGGCCCTGGCCGCGCAGGTCGCGGAGCGCACGGCGGGCAACCCCCTCTTCGCCGTGCACCTGGTGGGCGACTGGGTCCAGCGCGGCGTGCTGCAGGCAGGTGACGACGGCCTCGTGCTGGCCAGGGAAGCGTCGGCGGCGCTGCCCGACGACCTGCACCAGGTCTGGGCCGAGCACCTGGCCCACGTCCTCGACCGGCGCCCGCCGCAGGCGCGACTCGCGGTGGAGATCGCCGCCGCCCTGGGACAGTCGGTGGACCCGGAAGAGTGGGACCGGGCCTGCCGCGCGGCGGGCTTCGCGCGCCCGCACGGGCTGCTGGCCGCCCTCGCCGCGCGCCGGCTGGTGCGGCGCACCCCGGACGGGTGGGTGTTCGCGCACACCATGCTGCGGGAGAGCGTGGAGCGGCTGAGCCGCGCCGCCGGGCGCTGGGCCGCGCACCACCGGGCCTGCGCCTCCATGCTGGAGGACGCGGAGCGCGCCCCGGGGCCCGGCGCGGCGGGGCGGCGCGGGCGCCACCTGGCGAGCGCGGAGGAGTGGGAGGCGGCCCTGCGGCCCCTGCTGCGCGCCGCCCAGGAGCGGCGCGAGACCAGCGACTACGACGACGCCCTGCGCCTGCTCGACCGGCGCGACGAGGCGCTGGAGGCGCTGGGTGCGGGCGAGGACGACGCGCGGCGCGCGGAGGGATGGCTGCTCCGCGCGCGCATTGGCCTGCACCAGGGCCGCATCGAGGAGACGGCACGCTGGGCGGAGCGCGCGCGCGCGGCCGCGGGGGACGACCCCGCCGGGCGCGGCGAGGCCCTGCGGCTGCTGGGCGACGCGGCGCGGCGGCGCGGCGACCTCGAAGAGGCGGCGCGCCTCTACCGCGAGGGCATCGCCCTCGGCGACGGCCGGGGGAGCCCCCACGCCGTGGCGGCCAGCCTCTGGGGGCTCGGCGACGTGGCCCGCGCACGCGGCGACCTCGCCACGGCGGCGGAGTGCTTGCGGCGCTCGCGCGCCCTCTACGAGAGCATCGGCGACGCGCACGGGGTCGGCGACTTCTTCATCGGCACCGCCGACATCGCCTGGCAGCGGCGCGACCTCGACGCCGCCGCCGCGGCCTACGGCGAGGCGCGCGCCCTCTTCGAGCGCCTGGGCAACCGCTACGGGGTGGCCCGGGCCGCCAACGGGCTGGGCGAGGTGGCGCGCGCCCGGGGCGACGACCTGGAGGCGGAGGCCTGCTATCGCCGGTCGCTGGAGACCCTGGAGCTGCTGGCCCCCGCGGAGGCCGTGTTCCCGCGCCTGAACCTCGGCCTCGTCGCCCTGCTCCAGGGGCGCGAGGCGGAAGGCGAGGCCATGCTCCTCGCGGTGGCGGAAGAGCTCCAGCAGCGCGGCTGGCGCCTCCTCCTCGCCATCGCGCAGGCGGCCCTGCTGCCCATCCTCGCCGGGCAGCGGCGCTGGGACCAGTGGGACGCCTGCTGGCGCGAGGCCAGCGCCGCCTTGCGCGAGGCCGGTCTCGTCGAGCCCGACGTGGCCTGGGTGGCCGAGCTGGCCGGGCGGCGCGCCGCGGAGGCGGCCCAGCCCGCGCGGGCGCGCGCCGCCTACGACGTGGCCCTGGCCGCGCTGGTGAGGCTGGGGGACGAGGCGGGGGCCGACCGCGTCCACCGCGCCCTGGCCCGCCTGGTGGAGCCGCCCGCCGCCCATCTCCGGCCCGTCGGCCAGCCGGGATAACCCGGTCGTCGGAGGCGATCTTCACCTCCTTTTTCACAACGTTTTTCCCGCCCCCCTCGTCTCAGCACGGTAAGTGCTCCGTCCTGTCTCCCTCGGCCTGGCCGTCCTGCTGGCGGCGGCGGCGCCGGCCCTCGCCGCCGCCGTCGAGCGCCGGTCCTACACGGCGCGCCGCGCGGACGCTCCTCCCGCCGTCGACGGCCGCCTGGACGACGCGGCCTGGGGCGCGGTGGACTGGACGGGCGACTTCCTCCAGCGCGAGCCCGCGGAAGGCCAGGCCCCCACCGGCCAGACGAGGTTCAAGGTGGTGTACGACGACCACGCCGTGTACTTCGGCATCCGGGCCTTCGACGACCCGCGGCAGGTGGTGGGCATGCTCGCCCGGCGCGACCGCTTCCCGGGCGACTGGGTGGAGGTCAACATCGACAGCTACTTCGACCACCGCACCGCCTTCTCGTTCACGCTCAGCCTCTCGGGCACGCGGGGCGACGAGCGCATCTCGGACGACGGCAACGTGTGGGATCCCAACTGGGACCCGGTCTGGGAAGGGGCCACCGCCGTGGACGACGAGGGATGGACGGGGGAGATGCGGATCCCCCTCAGCCAGCTCCGCTTCAGCAGCGCCGAGAAGCAGACCTGGGGCCTGCAGGTCCAGCGCCGGATCTTCCGGCAGGAGGAGCGGTCGGTCTGGCAGGTCATCCCCAAGGACGTCACGGGCTGGGTCAGCCGCTTCGGCGAGCTGCACGGGATCGAGGGCCTCAAGCCGCGGCGCCGGCGCGAGCTGATGCCCTACGCGGTGGCCAAGGCCGAGCGGTTCGGGGTCGAGGCGGGCGACCCCTTCCGCGACGGCGGCGCCTCCCACCTCACCGGGGGCCTCGACGGAACGCTCGGGCTGACCAGCGACCTCACCATGAACTTCACCCTGAACCCGGACTTCGGACAGGTGGAGGCCGACCCTTCCCAGGTGAACCTCACCGCCTTCGAGACCTTCTTCGCGGAGAAGCGGCCCTTCTTCGTCGAGGGCAACGACATCTTCGAGCTGCGCCTGGCCCCCGCCATCACGGGCGGCCACTTCACGGAGGACCGGCTCTTCTACTCGCGGCGCATCGGGGGGCGCCCGCCGCACTCGCCGGACGTGGACGACGGGGCCTGGGTGAGCGAGCCGCTGCGCAGCTCGATCCTGGGCGCCTTCAAGCTCTCCGGCAAGACGGCGAGCGGCCTCTCCGTGGGCGTGCTCGACAGCCTGACCTCGCGCGAGACGGCGGACATCGACGAGCTCGGGCGGCGGCGCGCGGAGGTGGTGGCGCCCTTCACCAACTACTTCGTGGGGCGCGCGCGCCAGGACCTGCGCGCGGGCGACTCGCAGGTGGGCCTCATGGCCACCGCCGTCAACCGCGACCTCCGCGCGGCCTCCGTCGGCTTCCTGCCCTCCCAGGCCTACGCGGGCGGCCTCGACTTCTTCCACTACTTCGGGAAGCGCGACTACCTCCTGGAAGGCAACGTGCTGGGCAGCCACCTCCGCGGGAGCGCCGAGGCCATCGAGGAGGCGCAGACCTCCTCCGCGCGCTACTTCCAGCGGCCGGACAACCAGGAGGCCGACTTCGACCCCACCCGCACCTCGCTCTCCGGCCACGCCGGGTCCCTGCGCTTCTCGCGCACGGCCGGCAACAGCCGGTTCCGCCTCCAGACGGGGGCCGCCTGGCGGTCCCCCGGCTTCGAGATCAACGACGTGGGCTTCATGCGGCGCGCGGACGAGATCAACCAGTTCGGCTGGGCCGCCTACCAGGTGCGCAACCCGTTCTCCGTGTTCAACCGCCTCGAGGTCAACGTCAACGAGTGGGTGGACTGGGACTTCGGCGGCCACCGCCTGCGCCTGGCCGGAAACACCAACGCGCACGCCACCTTCCGCAACAACGCGCGCGCGGGCGCGGGCGTCACGCGCGAGGGAGAGACGCTCTCCAACACCGAGCTGCGGGGCGGCCCCTCCTCGCGGTGGCCGGGGGCCTGGGAGTACGACGTCTACGCCGGCAGCGACCCGCGGCGCAAGGTCTACGCCACCGCGGGCGTGGAGGGGCGCCGGGGGGACGAGGACAGCGAGCGCTTCCGGCGCTACTGGCTGGACCTCAACTTCCGCCCCACCAACGCCCTCACCCTCTACCTGGGGCCGTCGTACAGCCGCCATCGCCGCGAGATGCAGTACGTGGACACCCCGGCCTTCGGCGGGCAGGACCGCTACGTCTTCGGCGCGCTGGACCAGGAGACGGTCGCGCTCACGGTGCGGGCGGACCTCGCCCTCACCCCCAACCTGACCGTGCAGTACTACGGCGCGCCGTTCGTGTCCTCGGGCGCCTACCAGCGCTTCAAGCGCATCACCGACCCGCACGCCGACGCCTTCCGCGACCGCTTCCGGGAGTACGCGCCGGGCCAGGTCTCCCTCGACGCCGCCGCGGGCACGTACTCCGTGGACGAGGACGGCGACGGTGTGGCGGACTACTCCTTCGACCGCCCGGACTTCGACTTCCGCGAGTTCAACTCCACCCTCGTGCTGCGCTGGGAATACCGGCCCGGCTCGCAGATCTACTTCGTGTGGTCGCAGGCCCGCGTGGACGAGGACCTCGAGCCCACCGGCCTGGCCGTGAGCCGCGAGCTGGGCAACCTCTTCCGTGCCCATCCCCACGACGTGGTGCTCATCAAGTTCAGCCGCTGGTTCTCCCTCTAGCCGGCGCGGCCGCGCCCGGCCCGCGCCCCGGGTCCTGATGCATTTGCATCATTCCCTGCCCCGGCCCGTGCCCGTATGTTCCCGAACGAGCGTTCGATCGGGAGCACGATGCGCGCCTCACTGGATCACGATCGCAAGCAGGAGCGGGTGCTGGCCGCGGCCGCCGCCGTCTTCGCCGACCGCGGCTTCCACCAGGCCTCGGTGCGTGACGTGGTGGCGGAGGCGGGAATGAGCCTGGCCGGGCTCTACCACTACTTCCCGAGCAAGGCCCTCCTCCTCCACGAGATCACCATGCGGGCCTTCGACTCCCTCCTCGCCCGCCTCGACGCCGCCCCCGCGGGCACCCCGAGGCAGCGGCTCACCACCTTCGTCCGGAACCACCTGTCGTTCTTCCTGAGCCGGCCCAACGAGATGAAGGTGCTGGTGCGCGAGACGGAGTCGCTGCCCGCGGGGCTCGCGGCCGAGGTGGACGGGAAGAAGCGCCTCTACTACCAGCGCTGCCACGACATCCTGCGCGAGCTCGACGCCGGCCGCAGCGGCGAGGACGACCTGCGGCTGGCCACCCTCGCCCTGTTCGGGATGCTGAACTGGACGCACACCTGGTACCGGCCCGAGCGGGACGGCAGCCCCGAGCTCCTGAGCGAGCGCGTGCTCGCCCTCTTCCTCGACGGCTTCCCGGGAGCACGGACGTGACGCGCGCGGAGATCGTCGACTGGGCGGCGGAGGTCGCGGACGACCTCGAGTTCGGCGCCGCCCGGGCCTGGCTGGCGGAGGAGCCGGGACGCAAGGCCGCGGGCCACCTCCCCGTGTACGCCCCCCGGGAGGTCATCCGCGCGTGCGGGATGCTGCCCGTGGGCGTCCACGGCGCCGGCGACCGCCTCGAGATCATCCGCGGGGACGCCTTCTACCAGTCGTACATCTGCCACCTGCCGCGCTCCGTGGTGGAGCTGGCGGAGTCGCGCCGCCTCGCCTTCCTGTCCGCCATGCTGTTCCCCGCCACCTGCGACGTCATCCGCAACCTCTCCGGGGTCTGGCAGCTCCTGTACCCGCAGGTCTACGTCCGCTACCTGGACCTGCCCCAGGTCGCGGACCCCGGGGCCGGCGCCGCCTTCTGGCGGGAGGAGCTGGCCGTCCTCGTGCGCGCGCTGGGCGAGCTCTCGGGGCGCCCCGCCACCGACCTCGCGCTGCGCGAGGCGATCGCGGCCGGGAACGAGGCGCGGGGGCTGGTGCGGCGGCTGTACGCGCTGCGCCGCGACAGGCCGTGGAGCGTGCCCACGGAGGAGCTCGTCCTCCTCATGCGCGCGGGAGAGACCGTCCCCCTCGAGGTCTTCGCCGCGAAGATGCGCGCCTACCTGGCGGCCGCGGAGGCGGAGCCGGCACGGGTGCGCGACCGCGCGCGCGTCCTCGTGGTGGGCGCCTTCTGCGAGCAGCCGCCCCTGGGCCTCGTCAAGACCATCGAGCGCGCGGGCTGCTTCATCGTCGACGACGACTTCCTGCTGGGGAACCGGCTGCTGGGGCCCGACGTGCCGACGGAGGGCGACCCCCTCGACGCCCTGGCGCGGGCCTTCGTCCTCCACGCCAAGCGGACCTCCACCCTCTACGAGCCGGACCCGGCGGGCAAGCGCGTGGCCATGAGGGAGAGGGCGGCGGCGGCGCGGGCGGACGGCATCATCTTCGCCTCCGCCAGCTTCTGCGATCCCGCGCTGCTCGACCGGCCCATGCTGCGGGCGGGGGCGGAGGCGGCCGGCATCCCCTGCATCGCCTTCCAGTACGCGGAGAACACCGGGCAGTTCCAGCAGTTCCGGGAGCAGGCGGGGACATTCGCCGACTCCATCAAGCTCTGGGGAGGCGCCTGATGGCGGACGACGCCGAGAAGGACCGCTCGATGCTCCTCCAGAAGGAGATGATCGGCGCGCACTACCGCCGCCTCGAGCTGGCGCCCGAGACCCGCGAGCCCGTGGTCTACACCTTCGTGCCGGGGAACCTGACGGAGCTCATCCGCTCCTTCGGCGCCCTGCCCGTGCTGCCGGAGATCAACGCGCTGCAGTCGGCCATGCGCGGCCGCAGCATGCCCTTCATCGCCGCCGCGGAGAAGGCCGGCCACTCGGAGGACGTCTGCTCCTACGTCAAGTGCGACGTCGGGATGATGAAGGCCGGCAACATCGGGCCCACCGGCACGCGCCTG
This sequence comes from Vicinamibacteria bacterium, assembly GCA_036556965.1. Classification (GTDB taxonomy): domain Bacteria; phylum Acidobacteriota; class Vicinamibacteria; order Fen-336; family Fen-336; genus DATBIO01. The sequence continues at coordinate 17,861 of DATBIO010000212.1, read as the reverse complement.
CCCAGGCCGGACCTCCTGCTCCTCTCCTACACCGGCTGCTACACCTTCATGAAGTGGTTCGAGCTGCTGCGCGAGGAGTACGGCTGCCCCACCGTCTTCCTCCAGGTCCCCTACCAGGGCGACGGCGTGGAGACCAGGGAGCAGCGCGCGTTCATGGTCCGCCAGATCAGGGAGACCCTGATCCCCGCCCTGGAGGCCGTCAGCGGGCGGCGGTACGACGAGGACCTCCTGCGCGAGAACCTCGCCCGGAGCGCCGCCTCCGAGGACGACCTGGTGGCGGTGCTGCAGTCGGCGAAGGGGAGGCCGAGCCCGATCGACGCCTACTTCGGCGCCGTCTACTACGTGGGGCCGATCTTCTCCGCCTTCCGCGGCACCCCCGAGGGCCGCGCCTACTACGCGGAGCTGCGGCGCGAGGTCGAGGAGCGCGCGGCCCGCGGCGAGGGCCCGGCCACGCCCGCCGGCCGCCTGGACCGGCAGAAGCACCGGCTGGTGGTGGAGGGCCCGCCCAACTGGACGCACTTCCGCGAGTTCTGGCGCATGTTCGCCGACGAGGGCGCGGTGGTGGTGGCCTCCACCTACTCCAAGGTGGGCGGCACCTACGACTTCGGCTTCCGCCACGACCCCTCCGACCCCCTGGGCAGCCTGGCCGACTACTGCAGCGGCTGCTATACGAACCGCAGCCTCCCCTCGCGCGTGGCCATGATCGAGAGCTACGTGAGGGAGTACGGCGCGGACGGGTTCCTCATCCATTCCGTGAAGTCCTGCAACTCGTTCTCCGCCGGCCAGCTCACGATCCTGCGCGAGCTGGAGCGGCGGACGGGCGCCCCCGGGGCCTTCATCGAGTCCGACCTCGTGGACGCGCGCTACTTCTCGGCCGCGAACCTGAAGAACCGCCTGGAGAGCTACTTCCAGATGCTGGACGCGCGCCGGGCGGGAGCCACGGCATGAGGTGCTTCGTGGGCATCGACCTCGGCTCCACCACCACCAAGGCGGTGGTCCTCGACACGGAGGGCCGCGTCCTCGGCCGCGGGATCACCAACTCGCGGTCGAACTACGACCTCGCCGCCGAGGTCGCGCGCACGGAGGCCTTCGTCTCCGCGCGCTTCAACCACCTCGAGCGGGAGGTCGAGCGCGCGGGCGGGGCCGCCGCCCTCGCCCGCCTCCTGCGCGCCTTCCGCATGGAGCAGATGAAGGTGCAGCTGGCCAACCTGCGCGCGCGCATCGGGGACGAGATCGGGCGCACGGTGGCGCCCGGGCGGCGCGCCGCCGCCGCCTCCGCGGTGGAGGAGATCTTCCGCCGCATCGACGGGGAGGAGGAGCGGCGGCTGGCCGAGGAGAGCCCGCCCGCGCGGTCGGACTTCTTCCGCGACGCCGCCGGATCCGCCTACGCGCGCCTGGCCGAGGAGGTGGCCGCGCCCGCCGGCGTGACCTTCGACCTGCTGCTCGGCCTCTACGACAAGTGCATCGTGGCGGTGGAGAACGAGCCCCTCGCCCTCGGCTTCCGCGAGCACATCGGCCAGGCCCTCCACCGTGCCGAGGCGTCGGGAGCGGTGCGCGCCGCGGTGGAGGCGTCCGCCACCGCGGAGCTCGAGGTGGCGGGCACCGTCGGCACCGGCTACGGGCGCGCGCGCCTGCCCTTCCCCAAGGAACAGGTCCGCTCCGAGATCCTCTGCCACGGCCTGGGCGCCCACGTGCTCTTCCCGGGGACGCGCACCGTGCTCGACATCGGCGGCCAGGACACCAAGGCCATCCAGGTCGACGCGCGCGGGATCGTCACCGGCTTCCAGATGAACGACCGCTGCGCGGCCGGCTGCGGGCGGTACCTCGGCTACATCGCGGACGAGATGAACATGGGCCTGCACGAGCTGGGGCCCCTGGCCCTGCAGAGCCGGCGGCCGGTCAAGATCAGCTCCACCTGCACCGTCTTCGCGGGGGCGGAGCTGCGGGAGCGGCTCTCCCTGGGCGAGAAGCGGGAGGACATCCTGGCCGGCCTCCACCGCGCGGTGATCCTGCGCGCGATGAGCCTGCTCGCCCGCTCCGGCGGCATCCAGGACGAGTTCACCTTCACGGGCGGCGTCGCGCGCAACGAGGCGGGCGTGCGCGCCCTGGAGGGCCTGGTGGCGGAGAACTACGGCCCCCGCCGCATCAACATCTCCGCCGACAGCATCTACACGGGCGCCCTCGGCGCCGCCCACTTCGCGCGGCGGGGGGCGGCGGCGTGAGCGTCACCGCGGGCCTGGACGTCGGCTCCAGCGCCGTCAAGGCCGTGGTCATGCGCGTGGGCGAGGGGGCGGACGAGGTGCTCGCGCACGGGCTGGCCCGGGTGCGGCGCCGCAACGTCGCCCAGGTCATCGAGGAGGCCTTCGAGGCGGCGGTGGAGGGCGCCGGGGTGGAGACCCTCGACTACGTCGCCACCACCGGCGAGGGGGAGGAGGCGCCCTTCGCCACCGGCCACTTCTACGGAATGACCACCCACGCCCGCGGCGCGCTCTTCCTCGAGCCGCGGGCGCGCGTGGTCCTCGACGTCGGCGCCCTGCACGCCCGCGCGGTGGCCATGGACGGGCGGGGCAAGGTGCTCGGCTACAAGATGACCAGCCAGTGCGCGTCCGGCTCCGGCCAGTTCCTGGAGAACATCGCGCGCTACCTCGGCGTCTCCCAGGCCGACATCGGCGCCCTCTCCCTGACCGCGCAGAAGCCGGAGACGGTGAGCTCCATCTGCGCGGTCCTCGCGGAGACCGACGTCATCAACATGGTCTCCCGCGGCCTCGCCGCCCCGGACATCCTGCGCGGCATCCACGACAGCATGGCCGGCCGCTTCGCGCGCCTGCTGCAGTCCCTGCGCGTCGAGGGCGCCGTGTTCGTGAGCGGCGGGCTGGCCGCCGACGACGGCCTGGCCGCCGCGCTGCAGCGGGCGCTGGCGCCGGAGGGCGCGCGGGGGACGCCGGAGATCGTGCGCCACCCGCTGTCCGCGTTCGCGGGGGCGATCGGCGCCGCGCTGTGGGGCGCCTTCCGGAGGGAGAAGGTCGGCATGGGAGGCCCGGCATGGACGGCGACGGCAACGGCGTGATCGTGCGGACGCTGGGCGCGGCGGACGCCGCGCGCCTGGTGCGCATCGACCAGGCCATCACCGGCCGCAACCGGACGGCCTGGTACGACGGCAAGCTGCGGCGCGCCCTCGCGGGGTCGGACATCGTGATCTCCCTCGGCGCGGAGAAGGACGGCGTGCTGGTGGGGGCCGTGCTCGGCTCGCTGCACTACGGCGAGTTCGGCCTGCCCGAGCCGATCGCGGTGCTCGACACCGTGCTCGTCGATCCCGAGGTGCGCGCGCAGGGCGTGGCCACCGCCCTCTTCGACCAGCTCGCGCGGAACCTCGGCGCGCTCGGCATCCGGCGCCTGCGCACCGAGGTCGGCTGGGACGAGCACGACCTCAACCGGTTCCTCGGCCGCCGGGGCTTCGCGCCCGCGCCCCGCCTGGTCCTGGAGCTCGCCCTTCCGGAACCGTGACGCGCGAAGGAGGTGCCATGAGGCTCGAAGGCAGGAACGCCCTCGTCACCGGCGCGGGGCGCGGCATCGGCCGCGCCATCGCCCTGGCCCTGGCCCGCGACGGCGCGCGGGTGGCGGTGGCGGACGTGGACGGCGAAGGCGCGGAGAGGGTGGCGGCGGAGGCGGAGGCGCGCGGGCGCGAGGCGCTGCCCATCCGCGTGGACCTGACGCGCCGGGCGGAGGTCGAGGCCATGGTCGCGCGCGCGGTCTCCGCGCTGGGCTCGATCGACGTCCTCGTCAACAACGCGGGCTGGGACTTCGTCCAGCCGTTCCTGGAGAGCGAGGAAGAGACGTGGGACAGGATCATCGCCCTGAACTTCAAGGGCGTGCTCTACACCTGCCGGGCGGCGGTGCCGGGCATGGTCGAGCGCGGCGGCGGCCGCGTGGTCAACATCGGCTCCGACGCCGGCCGCGGCGGGTCCTACGGCCAGGCGGTGTACTCGGGCACCAAGGGCGCGGTGATCGCCTTCTCCAAGACCCTGGCCCGCGAGGTCGCCCGCCACAAGGTCGCCGTCAACGTGGTCTGCCCCGGCCTCACCGAGACGCACCTCCTGCAGGAGTGCCGCGAGCGGCTGCCCAAGGTGATGGACGCGGTCACGCGGGCCATCCCGTGGGGGCGGGTGGGCATGCCGGAGGAGGTGGCGGAGGCGGTCGCCTTCCTGGCCTCGCCGGCGGCGGAGTACATCACCGGCCAGACGCTCTCGGTGAGCGGGGGCCTGACCATGATGTAGAGGGGTCCGGGCGCCGAGCGCAGCGCGGCGGCCGGGAGGGAGTGGAGTCCCGGGGGTCCGGGGGGACGAGGAGCCGGGTCCGTGTCCGGCGGGACGCGAGAGGAGGACGTGGTGAGCGGCGAGGTCAAGGCCATCGACTTCATGTACTACGTGGCCACCCCCGAGTTCATCGGGCGCTGGAACGAGGCCAAGAAGGGCGAGCTGCTGTGCCGCATGGAGCGCGCGATCGGCGGGCTGCCGCAGTTCCCCACCGTGGACGACATGCTGGCGAAGATGGACGAGGCCGGCGTGGAGAAGGTCTTCATCTGCCAGACCAAGATGTGGTCCTACCGCAACAAGTGGATGTACATGGACACGCGGCTGGACGAGGTGACCGCGTACACGGAGAAGCACCCCGGCCGCTTCGTGGGCCTCGCCGGCTACAACCCGTTCCGCATCAAGGAGAGCCTGGCCGAGATCGAGCGCGCCGTCCGCGACCACGGCTTCCGCGGCGTGTACGTGCACATCTACGGGTTCGACATCCCGATCCACGACGCGAAGATGTACCCCCTCTACGCGAAGTGCTCCGAGCTCGGGGTGCCGGTGTCCCTCCAGGTCGGCCACGTGCTGGAGGGCATGCCCAGCGAGCACGCGCGCCCCATCTTCCTCGACCGCGTGGCCTGCGACTTCCCGGACCTCGCCCTCATCGGCGCGCACACCGGCTGGCCGTGGGTCGAGGAGCTGATCTCGGTCTGCTACAAGTGGGACAACGTGTACCTCGGCGTGGACGCCTGGATGCCGAAGTACCTGAAGCCCGAGATCGTCCAGTTCGTGAGCAGCCGCATGGGCCAGGACCGCGCCCTCTGGGGGACGAACGGCTTGCCCTGGAAGGAGAATCTGGCCCAGGTGGAGGAGCTGGGGCTCCGTCCGGAGGCGAAGCGCAAGCTGCTGCGCGACAACGCCGTCCAGCTCTTCAGGCTCTGAGCCGGGAGGACCGCATGGAGACCGACTATTCCTGCCTGAGCGTCGAGGACGACGGCGTGGTCGCGCGCATCGTCCTGCGGCGCCCTCCCCTCAACGTGCTGCACCTGGAGATGGTGCGCGAGCTGAACCGTGCGCTGCGCGACCTGCGCGCGGACGGGCTCCGGGTCCTGGTGATCGCCGCGGAGGGGAGGGTCTTCTCGGCCGGCGTCGCCATCGAGGACCACCTGCCGGGACGCGTGGGCACCATGCTCCCCGCCTTCCACGACGTCTTCCGCCACCTGCGCACCCTGGCCGTGCCCACCATCGCCGCCGTCCAGGGGGCGGCGCTGGGCGGCGGCTGCGAGCTGGCCTGCTTCGCCGACCTCGTGATCGCCAGCGAGGACGCGAGCTTCGGCCTGCCCGAGGTGAAGCTGGCGTCGTTCCCGCCCGTGGCCGCGGTCCACTTCCCGCAGCGCATCGGCCTCGCGCGCACGCTGCAGCTCGTGCTGTCGGGGGACGTGCTCCCGGCGCGCGACGCGGAGAGGATCGGCCTCGCCGACAAGGTCGTCCCCGCCGGGAAGCTGGCGGAGACCGTGGAGGCGGAGGTCGGCAAGCTGCGCGAGAAGAGCGGGCCGGCCCTGCGCCTGGCCAAGCGCGCGGTGTGGCAGGCGGCCGACCAGGACTTCGAGAGCCGCCTCCAGGAGGCGGAGGACCTGTTCCTGGAGGAGCTGATGAAGACGGCCGACGCCACCGAGGGGCTGCGGGCCTTCCAGGAGAAGCGGCCGCCCGCGTGGGTGCACCGCTAGTGGGCACCCCGGTCCTGGCCCCGGTCCGGGGCGCCTTCCGCGCCGTGGCCGAGACCGTCGTCCCGGAGGCGCGCGCGCTGCCGCCCGACGAGTGGCGGACCCTCGAGGCGATCGTCGAGGAGGCGCTGGCGGGGCGGCCGCCGAGGATGCGCCGACAGCTCCGGCTGCTCGTGCGCATGATCGAGATGGCCCCCGTGCTGCGCTACGGCCGGGGCTTCACGGCCCTCGACGACGCACGCCGCACGGCGGTGCTGCACGTCCTGCAGGACGCGCCCCTGCTGCTGCTGCGCCGCGGCTTCTGGGGGCTGCGCACGCTGGTCCTCATGGGCTACTACGCGCGCCCCGCGGCCGCCGCCCAGATCGGTTATCGCGCGGACGCGCGGGGCTGGGAGGCCCGGCGATGACCGAGAAGGACTGCGACGTCCTGATCGTGGGCTCCGGCGTCGGGGGCGGCACCGTGGCCGAGGGGCTGATCCCGCTGGCGCGGGCCGGCCGGCGCGTGCTGCTGCTCGAGCAGGGGGCCCGCCTCGACGACCACGAGTTCACGGGGGGCGAGGCGGAGATGGCGGACGCGCTCTACGAGGAGGGCGGCGGCTTCCTGACGGCCGAGGGGACCATGACGCTCGCCTTCGGCCGCGCCTACGGCGGTTCCTCGGTGGTCTACACCGGCACCTCGCTGCTCGCCCCCGAGCGGGTGGTCCGGCACTGGGACATCCCCGGCCTCGACCATGCCGACGTCGTGCGCCGCTCGCGCCGCTACATGGACGAGAACAACGTCCATTTCCTGCCCCCCGAGGAGATCAACGAGAACAACCGCCTGTTCGCCCTCGGCTGCGCGAAGGCGGGATACCAGGCCGAGCCCTTCCCCCTGAACGTCCTGGGGTGCCGGGGCTCCAGCCTCTGCAACCTCGGCTGCCCGAACTCCGCCAAGCAGGGGACGCACCGCGTCCAGCTGCCGCGGGCCGAGGCCGCCGGCGTGGAGGTCGTCACGCGCGCCGAGGTGCTGCGCCTCCAGGAGCGGGCGGCCGTCGTGCGGGTGGCGCCCAGGCCGCCGGGGGCGAAGGGACGGCCCTCCGAGTGGCCGGCGGGCGAGTACCACGTCCGCGCCGGCGCCGTGGTCCTGGCCGCGGGCGCGGTGGGCTCGCCGGCGCTGATGCTGCGCTCGCGGCTCCCCGCCTCCCTCCCGCGCCTGGGCGAGGGCTTCACCTGCCACCCCGCCCACATCCTGGTGGGCGAGCACCCGCGCCCCATCACCAACGACGTGGGCCATCCCAAGAGCTACTTCGTGGACCGGGCGGCGGAGGAGGGGTACGTGCTCGAGACCTGCATGTACTTCCCCTTCACCACCGCCAAGAACCTGGCCGGCTTCGGCGCGGACCACAGCCGCCTGATGCGGGCCTTCCCGCGGCTGCAGATGATCCTGGTCCTGGCCTGCGACCACGCGGTGCCCGGCAACCGGGTGTCCGTCGACGCCCAGGGCCGGCCGGTCGTGCGCTACCGCTTCACCCCCGAGGTGATCGCCTCGCTCGTGCGCGCCACGCGGGCCTCCGCCCGCATCTTCTTCGCCGCGGGGGCGCTGCGCGTGCACGCGCCCTCCGCCGACCCGCCGCTGGTCGAGGCCGGGGACGCGGGCCGCATCGACGAGCTCGTCGACGCGCGCCACTTCAAGACGGGCAAGGTCTCGCTCTCCGCGGCGCACCTCATGGGCGGCTGCGGCATGGGGAGGAGCGCGGCCGACTCCGTGACCGACGCCTGGGGACGCGTCCACGGCGTGCCGTGGCTGCGCGTGGCCGACGCCAGCCTGTTCCCCGACTCCCTCGAGATCAACCCCTACCTCACCATCATGGCCCTCGCCGACCGCGTGGCGGAGGGGCTGCGCGAGGAGGCGCGGGACGTCCTCGCGGCGCGTCCGGCGGCGAGGACGGCATGAGCAGGAAGACGGGGGCGGCCCTGGTGGTGAAGGCGCTGGAGGACGAGGGGATTCCCTTCACCTTCGGCATCCCCGGCACCCACAACATCGAGCTCTACGACGCGCTCGCCGAGTCGGAGAGCGTGCGGCCGGTCCTGGTGACCGACGAGCAGAGCGCGGGCTTCATGGCCGACGCCGTCTGGCGCGCCTCGGGGCGCATGGCCTGCGCCAACCTGGTGCCCGGCGCGGGCCTCACGCACGCGCTGTCCGGGATCGCCGAGGCGTTCATGGACACCGTGCCCATGCTGGTGCTGGGCTGCGGCATCCGCCGCGACACGGGCATGGGCTACCAGCTCCACGACGTGGACCAGCTCGCCATCGCCCGGCCGGTGACGAAGGGCCAGTTCCTGCCCAGGGGGGGCGAGGACATCTACCCGACGATCCGGCGCGCCTGCCGCCTCGCCCGCGGGGGGGCGCCGGGGCCCGTGATGGTCGAGATCCCCGCGAACCTGTACCTCACCACCCACGAGGGCGGGCTGGGCGACCCCGGCCCGACCGCGCCCCCGCCGGCCCCGTCGGCCGCGGACCTCGACCGCGTGGCCTCGCTCGTGGCCAGGGCCCGCCGGCCGCTGCTCTATCTCGGCCTGGGCGCGCGGGGGGCGGGCGCCGGCCTGGTCGCGCTCGCCGAGCGCCTCCAGGCGCCGGTGGCCACCACCTTCCAGGGCAAGGGAGTGTTCCCGGAGACGCATCCGCTCTTCCTCTGGCCCGGCTTCGGCGAGGCCGCGCCCGGCTTCGTGAGGAAGATCGCGCGCGGGTGCGACCTGACCCTGGCCATCGGCTGCCGCTTCGGCGAGGTCGCGACCGCGAGCTACGGCCTCACCCCGCCCGCGCCCCTCGTCCACGTGGACATCGAGCCGGCCGTGCTGGGGCGCAACTTCGCGGCCGAGGTCGCGATGGCGGCGGATGCGGCGGCCTTCGTGGAGGGGCTCCTGCCGCGCCTGGAGGCCCGCCCCGCGGAGCCGGAGCTGCGCACCCGCATCCGGGAGGGCCACGAGGAGGTGTGGCGCGAGTGGCGCGAGGCCGCGGGGACGCGCGTCACGCCCGCGCTCCTGCTGGAGGCGCTGCAGGCGCGCTTCGGGCCGGGCGCCGTCTTCACCACGGACAGCGGCAACGGGACGTTCCTGGCCATGGAGTGCCTGCGCCTCGACCACCCCGGCCGCTTCCTCGGCCCCATCGACTACTCGTGCATGGGGTACTCGGTGCCGGCCGCCATCGGCGCCAAGCTCGCCTGCCCGGACGCGCCGGTGATCGCGCTGGCCGGGGACGGCGCGTTCCTCATGACGGGGCTCGAGCTGCTGACGGCCGCGCACCACGGCATCGGCGTCGCCGTCTTCGTCCTGCGCGACCGCGAGCTGGCCCAGATCGCGCAGTTCCAGAAGGTGGCCATGAACCGCAAGGCGCAGAGCGAGCTCCCCGACTACGACCTCGAGACCCTCTGCCGGGGCCTGGGCGTGTCGTGCCTGAAGCTCGACCGCGACGCCGAGACGGCCGACGTCCTGGAGCGCGTGGCCGAGGTGACGGGCGGGGGCCGGCCCCTGGTGGTGGACGTGGCCATCGACTATTCGCGCAAGACGTACTTCACGGCCGGCGTCATCCGGACCAACCTCGGGCGGCTGCCCTGGCGCGACCGGCTGCGCTTCCTGGGGCGGGCGGCCGGGCGGCGCATCCTGCCCGGCTCCGGAGCGGCCCGCTAGCCAAAGGCCCCCGTTCCGAAGCGTAATAGGACGGCGAGGAGGTCTCGGCATGAGCAGGTCCGGCATCCTGGTCGTCCTGGCCCTGGCGGCGGCACCGGCCGCCGCGCAGGCCACCCTCGACCCGCGGCTGGCACCGCTGGCGTTCCTGGTGGGCAAGACCTGGCGCGCCGACTTCCCGGGGTCCACGCCCGAGAAGCCGGTGACGGACGTCTCGCGCTTCGAGGCGGCCCTGAACGGCCGGGCCGTGCGCTCCCTGCACTCGATCAACGACGGCGAGTACGGCGGCGAGAGCCTGATCTTCTGGGACTCCGAGCAGGGGAGCATCGCCTTCCACTACTTCACGACCGCGGGCTTCTACACCGAGGGCACCATGAAGCCCGAGGGCGAGGGCGTCGCCACCCACGAGGTGGTGCACGGCAACGCCGGCGGCGTGACGGAGGTGAAGGCCACCTTCCGCCTCCTGCCCGACGGACGGATGCACGTCCAGGCCCGCGAGCTGAAGGACGGCGCGTGGGGAGCGCCGCGGGACGTGTACTACGTGGCCACGCCGGGCGCGGTGGTGCGCTTCAAGGAGTAGGTCCGCCGGCCGCCCTCCCCCGCCCTCGGGCGAGCGACGAAAAAAAAGACGCCGCGGACGGCCGGCCGCGCAGCGATTGCCCGGCCGCCGCCGCGCGTGAGAGGGGCCCCTCCGCCCCGGTCCGACCGCGCGCATGCCCTGGACGGACTTGTCGCCAGCGTGGCGCCCACGAACGGCGTCGAAACGAACGAAACGCTCAGGACCTCTCGCGGCCCGCGGGCGGGCGGCACGCGGCATGACGCTTGCTTTGGGCGGCTTGGACGGCTCTACGCGCCTGCGTGAGACCTCGTGGCGCGCACCGTGGAAGGAGCGACTCCCATGGCCACGGCTCTGGTCGATCGAATCAGCGGCTGGGCGCTCGCGCACAGGCTCGGCGGAATGCTCACGGGGAGCTACGACGACCTGCGGCGTCTGGTGGCGACGATGAACGCCCGCGCGGGCACCGCCAACTTCGGGCTGACGGCCCTCCTCCGGGACTTGAAGCGGGACATCGAGACCAGGACCGGGACGGCCGCCCTCTTCGCGCGCCTCGGGCGGCAGCTCAACCCGCGCGCCAAGCGGATGCTGCTCCGCAACCTGATCTACAACTGGGCCGCCGTCGGGGCGCGCCGGCGCACCGAGCTGGCCGCCGCCGGCCGATGGGTGCCGAGCTTCATCGTGATGAGCCCGACCATGCGCTGCAACCTGAAGTGCACGGGCTGCTACTCGGGCCTCTACTCGAAGAGGGGCGAGCTCTCCGAGGCCGAGATCCGCCGCATCCTCGACGAGTGCCGGACGTTCGGGGCGTACTTCGTCGTGGTGTCGGGCGGCGAGCCCTACCTGCTCAAGGACATGTGGCTGCGCATCTTCCGCGACTACCGCGACATGTACTTCCTCACCTACACCAACGGGACCCTGCTCGACCAGGAGACGGTGGACGCCCTGGCGCGGCTCGGCAACGTGGCGCCGGGGATCAGCGTCGAGGGGTACCGCGAGTCCACCGACCGCCGCCGCGGCCCGGGCGTCTACGACAAGGTGCTGGCCGCCGCCGAGCGCCTGCGCAAGGCGGGGGTGCTCTTCGGCGTGAGCGTCACCTACACGCGCGAGAACGTGACGGAGGTGACGAGCGACGAGTTCGTGCGCCACTGGATCGAGCGGGGCGCCATCTTCGCCTGGTACTTCATGTTCATGCCGGTGGGCAAGGACCCCTTGCTGGAGCTGGTGCCGACCCCGGAGCAGCGGCTGTTCTGCGGGGAGCGCGTGTCCTCGCTGCGGCGGGAGCAACCGATCTTCCTCGCCGATTTCTGGAACGACGGCCCCGCCTCCGCCGGCTGCCTCGCCGCCCGCACCTACCTGCACATCCTGAACTCGGGCCAGATCGAGCCCTGCGTGTTCGCCCACTTCGGCCTGGACAACGTCCGCGACAAGTCCATCGTGGAAGCGGTGAACTCGCCCTTCTTCAAGGCCATCCGGCGCGAGTTCCCCTACAACGAAGACGGCAACCTGCGGCGGCCCTGCATGATCGTCGACAACCCGCAGGTCCTGCGCAAGGTGGTGGCCGAGCACGTGGTCCCGGCGGGCCACGTCCATTCCGAGGACATCATCACGGACGGCAAGGTGGTGGCCTGGATCGACGACTACGCGGCGCGCTTCAAGCGCCTCACCGATCCGATCTGGCAGGCCCGGATCCAGGACCCCGGGGACCGGTGGTACAAGGAGGGACAGGAGTACAAGAACCTCTTCCGGTTCAAGCCGAAGGCCGAGGCGCAGCCCCGGGACTGAGATGGGCGGCTTGCGGCTCGCCGTCGCCCTCCTCGTGGCGGCGGTGCTCACGGAGGGCCACGCCCCGGACCTGCCCGGGCCGCCGGCGGCCGGCCCCGCCGTCGCGGCTCCAGCGGGCGCTCCCGTGGTCAGGGAGGCGCGCTACCGCATGTCGGCGGGAATCCGGCCGCTCCTCGTCTTCTGGATCCGTTCCCACAACGTGGGCGGCGCGCGGATCGTGTGGCGCGACGGCGACGGCGGGCGCGGCTACGAGCTGCTCATCGGGTCGGACCCCCTCCGGGCCCCCCGCCGGATCAACCGGTGGGGATGGGAGCGCGAGGACCTGGGGCCCGGCGGGGCCACCCTGTTCGGCCTCATGCGGAAGACGGACGAGGAGTCGCTGGAGGAGGCGAAGGCCGAGCTCGGCCGGGAAGGCAAGGGCGGCTATCTCTACAAGGTCATCCGCGCGCAGGTGGCGGGGGGCACGGTGCGCAGCGAGAACACCGTCCTGCGCGTGGCGCAGGACTACACCTACCGCGACCTCGCGGAGCTGCAGGCCCTGGCCGGCTCGCCCCACGGCATCCCGCCGCGGGTGCGCGAGGCCCGGCTCCCGCACGGCACCTGGCCCGGCTTCCTGTTCGCCGCCGCCGACCTCGTCGATCGGGCGGTGACGGCGGCGGCGCGGCCGGAGACGCCGCGGCGCCTCCTGGCGGGCGTGGAGACAACGTTCACGTTCAACGCCGCCCTCTACGACCTCCGGCTGCGCTCGACGGAATGGGTGAGCGCGGCCACCTACGGCAACCGCCGCTACGAGCGGCTGGTCCGCTTGAGGATGGAGAACTTCAATCGCGAGCAGAGGACGCGCGAGCGCTTCATGCTCGTCTGCGCGACGGACGGCGCCCTCGCCCGCGTCCCCGTGTTCATCGAGTACCAGCCGAAGTGGTGGTTCAAGGCCCAGGGCGTGCTGGACGAGGGGGAGGCGTTCCCCTAGGAGCCCCGGCGCCTCCGTGCGGCGCGCGGCCCCACCCGCCGGGCGTCGTCCTGGACGGGCTGCCCTCCGACCCGGCTGGCCTCCGGGCCCCGACGGCGATAGGGTACGGCCGTCGGCAATGCGCTCCCCATGGCGTTGACGCCTCGCTGGGCCGACCCCGCCTGGGTCCTCCCTGCCGCCTGCGCGCTGGCGGGCGCGCTGGCCGTGCCCCCGCATCCCGTGGCCACGCCCCTCGCCGCCGCCGTCGCGGCGGCGCTGGCCGTGCTCGGCCGGCGGCTCTGGCACTGGTCGCGCCTGCCCGCGCTGCAGGTCGAGGAGGCGCCCAGGTGGCGGGCCGCGCGGACCGCCGCCTTCTTCGCGTTGGGCGTCGCGATAGGCCTGGTGCTGCTGGCCGTCATCCGGCTCGTGATCGAGCCCGGGCTCCCCGCCATCGGCGAGCGCATCGCGGCCGCGGGCCGGCTGAGCGTCTGGCGAAGGCTCCTCATCATCTATGTGGCCGCCGTGGGGGAAGAGCTCGTCTTCCGGCTCCTGCTCCTGTCGGCGGTCGCGGGGGTGCTGGTCCGCGTGTCGAGGTCGCGAGACGGCGGCCCGGGCCCGGCGGCGCTGTGGACGGCGAACGCGGTGGCGGCGCTGGCCTTCGCCGCCGTCCACCTCCCGGCGTGGGCGGGCATCGCCCCCGGGGACTACCGGGTCGCCGCCTGGGTGCTGGCCCTCAACGCGGCGGCCGGCCTGGTCATGGGCCACGTCTTCGCCAGGCAGGGCATCGCGCTGGCCATGTGGACGCACGCGGGCGGCGACTGCGCGGTCCAGCTCCTCGGCCCGCTGCTGGGATGAGGGGGCGCGAGGGCCCTGGAGGAGGCGCGAAGTCGTCATGAGGATCATCGCCGACGTGCTGGTCGTGCTGGTGGCCCTGGAGCACCTCTGGTTCCTGGTGCTCGAGATGTTCCTGTGGGCGAAGCCGCTGGGCCTGCGCACCTTCCGCCACTCGCTGGAACAGGCGCTGGCCTCCGCCCCTCTCGCGGCCAACCAGGGGCTCTACAACGGCTTCCTGGCGGCGGGCCTCTTCTGGGGCCTCCTCGCGCAGCCGCCGCAGTTCGCCACCGCCATCAAGGTCTTCTTCCTGGGCTGCGTGGTGGCCGCGGGCCTCTTCGGCGCGGCCACCGTCTCCCGCCGCATCCTGGTCCTGCAGGCCCTGCCCGCGGGCCTGGCCCTGGCCGCGGTGCTCCTGGCCCGGTGAGTCCGCGATGCTGAGCGCGATCCGGCGCTTCTTCAGCGACCGCGTGGCCGCGGAGAGCGCGGCACCGGCCCCCGGCCAGCGGGAGCACGCCCTGCGCCTGGCGGCGGCGGCCCTCGTCTTCGAGATCGTGCGCGCGGACGACGAGGTGAAGGACGAGGAGCGTACGGTGATGCGGGGCGCCATCCAGGGGACCTTCGGCCTCTCCCGGGAGGAGGCGGAGGAGCTCATCGCCCTCGCCGAGCAGGAGTCGCGCCAGGCCGCGTCGCTCTTCGAGTTCACGCGCCTGGTGGACGAGGCGTTCTCCGCCGAGCAGAAGAAGCGCATCGTGGAGCTGCTGTGGCTGGTCTGCTTCGCGGACGCCGAGAAGCACCCCCTGGAGGAGCACCTGGTGCGGAAGATCGCGGGGCTGCTCCACGTGAAGCACCCCGACTTCATCGACGCCAAGATCAGGGCGCGGGCCGAGCTCGGGCACCGCCAGGGCAGCTGAGGAGCGCGGGGCCCCTCAGGGGATGGCGGTGATGGCCTCCAGCAGCCGGGGGTCCTTGGGAAGCTGATCGACGCCGGGCAGCCGGCGCACCAGCTCGCGCCAGCGCGCGTCGGCCTTGAAGGCGCGCGCGAAGAGCGGGCGGGCCGGCTCCAGGCGGCCGTTGCTGGCCAGGGCGACGCCGTGCCAGAACGCCATCTCCGCGTTGTCGGGCTGCAGCCGCTCCGCCGCCCCGTACTCGCGCTCGGCGCAGGCCCAGTCCTTGTGCGTGACGCACTCGTCGCCCGCGTTCATGTGGTTGTAGGCGCGCGCCACCTCCACCAGCCGCCGCAGCTCGGCCAGGGGCTGGGGATGGTCCTCCACGCGGAGGTCGAAGACGCGGTCCGCCCAGGGCCGGCCCGAGGCCTGCGCCTTGACCACCACGAGGGCCGCGGACTGCCGGCCCCGGATGTCCCCGCCCTCCGCTTCCGCCGCGTCCAGGGCGGCCAGCATCCGCGCCGCCAGGTCGCCGCGGGCGGCCTCGAAGGCGCGGGCCATGGCCGGCCACACCGTCGCCTTCTCCATGAGGTTGGCCTGCACCGCGTACTGGGCGCCGCCCTGTCCCCCCGCGGCCGGGATGCACTTCGCTCCGGTGTGGGTGGCCACGTTGCCCCGCGCGTCCACCATGCCCACCTGGCGCACCTCGCGCCCCGCGTCGGAGGCGAGGAGCGAGGCCAGGGCCTCCGGCGCCGTCTTGCCCGCCCGCATCAGGGCCAGGCCCAGGGGTCCGTAGGCGGGGTCCACGAACGACTGCGTGGCCACCGCGCCCACCCCCGCCTCCGCGAAGGGCACGGAGGGGCCGACGGAGAACCAGTGGCTCTGCACGGCCACGCCCATCTCCCCGCTGGCCGGGTCGCGGGCCACGATGGAATACGTGTGCACGGGCCGGAGCGAGCCGGCGGCGAGGACGAGGGCGAGCAGCATCGGGGCCTCCAGGCTGGACAGGCGCGCGGCGTCCGCCCAATAATCATGCGTTTGCGGACGCGACGGCAACCGCTGCCGGCCGCAGGAAGGGGTGAATGGCGAAGGAAGACCTGATCGAGCTTCAGGGAGTCGTGACCGAAGTGCTGGCGGGGGGCAACTACAAGGTCAAGGTCGGCGAGAACCACGAGGTGCTGGCCCGCCTGAACGGGAAGATGAGGCAGTACCGCATCCGCGTCATCGCCGGCGACCGCGTGACGGTGGGCGTCTCGCCCTACGACCTCAAGCGCGGCCTCATCACCTACCGCGCCAAGTAGCCGGCGGCGGCGCCGCCCTCGCAAGCATGTCCATCCTCAAGGTGGCCCGCATCGGGCATCCCGTCGTGCGCGGCGCTGCGCGCGCGGTGCGGCCCGAGGAGATCCGGGCCGCGGCCTTCCAGCGCCTGATCGACGACATGGTGGAGACCATGCACGAGTACGACGGCGTGGGCCTGGCCGCGCCGCAGGTGCACGTCCCCCTCCGCCTGGCCGTCCTGGAGGTGCCCGCCTCCGACGCACGCGGGCGCGAGGCGGTGCCCCTGACCGTGATCGTGAACCCGCGGCTGACCCCCGGGGAGGGCGCGCCCGTCCACGGCTGGGAAGGCTGCCTGTCCATCCCCGAGATGCGCGGGATCGTCCCCCGCGCGCCCCGGGTGGCGGTGGCCGCCCTCGACCGCGAGGGCCGCCCGCTCGCGCTGGAGGCGGAGGGCTTCCACGCCCGGGTGCTCCAGCACGAGTGCGACCACCTCGACGGCAACGTCTATCTCGACCGCATGGCGGACATGCGCTCCCTCTGCTTCCTGCACGAGTTCGAGCGCTTCGTGGCCGCCCCCGGGGAGGACGACGACGACGAGGAAGCGGACCGCGGCTGACCGCGGCCGCGTGGCAGAATAGCCGCCCCCATGGACGCCATCCGCAGCGGGCCCCCCGTGGTCACCCTGCGCCAGGCCTCGGCGCGTCCCTACGACGCGGCCATCGCCGCCGCGCGCACCTGCTATTCGCCGCGGGTGGTGGACGCGGGCGAGGTGACGGCCGCCCAGCGCGATTCCATCGGGCCCCTCACCTTCGCCGGCGGCCACCACACCGTGTACCAGCACGCCCACTTCGAGTTCGGGCTGGAGAACGTGAGCCGCCAGTTCGTGTGGTCGTTCCTGCACGCCCACCCCTTCTACAACTCCGAGCAGTCCTCGCAGCGGTTCGTGCGGCTGGACGAGATCGCGGCGCGCGTGCCCGCAGGGCTCTCCGCGCCCGCGCGCGAGGTCTACGAGGCCGCGCTGCGGCGGGCCTGGGAGGCCTACCGCGAGCTGTCGGCGCTCCTCCGGGACGACACCTTCCGCATCCTGGCCGGTCTGCGCAGCCTCTCCGCGCGCGCCTCCGAGAAGCGCCGGAAGAAGGTGGAGCGGGAGGCGGAGAAGAAGGCCATCGAGGTGGCGCGCTACGTCATCCCCGTGGCCGCCTTCACCTCCATGGTGCACACGCTCTCCGGCATCGTGCTGCACCGCCTGTGGCGCATGGCGCGCACGGGCGACACCCCCGGCGAGAACGCGCAGGTGGTCACGGCCATGGTGGAGCAGGTGAGCGCGCGCGACCCCGACTTCTTTTCGCGCGTGGGCGACGGCCCCCTGGCCGCGGACGGCGTCATGGAGGACCGCTGGCCGTCCCTGGCCCGCAGCGGCGACGCCCTGGCCACCGCCGTGGACCGCTACCTGAGCGGGCGCACGTCGCTGCTCGTGGACTACACGCGCGCGGGCGAGACGACCACCGCGGAAGCGGTGCGCCTGGTGCTGGGGGCGGGCAAGGACCTCCTCGACGACGACGAGGCCATCGAGCGCGTCCTCAACCCCGCCGAGAACCGCTACCGCCTGGAGACGCTCAACCTGGGCGTCCACTCGCCCCTGACGCGCGCGCTGCACCACTCGAGCTACACCTTCCTCAAGAAGCTCTCCCACACCGCGGACAGCCAGGACCAGCGCCACCGCATGGTCCCCGCCTCGCGGCCCCTCATGACCCTCACGGACACCGTGCGGCCGGACTACGTCACGCCCCCTCTGGTGGCGGCGAACCCGGAGGCGCGCGCCGTCTACGCGGAGGCGATGGCGCGGGCGTGGGCGGCCAAGAACCGCCTGCTCGAGATGGACGTACCGCTCGA
>DATBIO010000211.1:0-2437 GCA_036556965.1 Vicinamibacteria bacterium | reverse complement strand
TTTTGTCCGTGAACGTCTGACTACTGGGGGGTAAAGCCGCCCATCACATAGGCCTGCTAAGTCGCTGAATCTAAGCACTAGAGCCGTCAGGTTTACCCTCGGCTACGCACCAGGAATGGGCTCATAACCCAAAGGTCGGTGGTTCAAATCCACCCCCCGCTACCACGGTCTAATCGCAGCAGACTCATAGAGATGAAGCAAAGGGCGGCCCGGCTGGCCGCCCTTTGCTTTTGCTGCTCTTTCCCGTCGCTGCCCGTCCGTGTCGGCCGGGGTCAGGGCCGCCGTTCCCGTGAACCTCTGGACGCGCCGCACCGTTCCCGCGCGCTCACCGCGCCCGGCGCCGTCGGACGGAATCCTGGGCTTGGGGTGGGTCACGCGGCACCTGCGTCGCATGGTCGACCCGCCTCGAGAGCGCGCACAAGCCCACCGCGCCGGGGCCGGCCTTTCGTGCGCGTCCCGCTTGCCTCCGCCGGTTGACGACGTATAGTTTCGTCGTCTCGACCCGCACTCAACCGTCGGGCTTCGCGGCCGCACCGCGAGAAGGAGGCACATGATCGGGGACAACGACCAGGACGATTTCGATCGCCCGGGTGACGTGGGAGGGTTCGGAGGTCCGGTGGGTCCGCCGCCGATGTCGGCGCCGGTTCCGCCGATGGGCGGGTCGCGGCCGGCGGCCGCCGCCAAGCCCCGGAAGAAGAAGGCGGCGAAGAAGGCGGCCCGGAAGAAGCCCGCCGCCAAGGCGAAGGCCAAGAAGCGGCCGAAGGCCAAGGCGAAGGGGAAGGCCAGGGCGAAGGGCAAGGCCAAGAAGACCGCGCGCCGCACCGCCCGGAAGGGCAAGGCCAAGGCCAAGGGCAAGGCCAAGGGCAAGGCCAAGGGCAAGGCCGGCCGCAAGGCGACTCGCCGCAAGAAGTAGGTCCCGTCACCGCGCGGCGGCCTGCCCCGTCCCGGCAGGCCGCCTCGTGTCCTCCACCGCCGGGACGCCGCGGCAGGGCCGCCGGATTCGGTCTTGCGTGCCTTGACACCCGTCCAGGCGGGGCTGATAGTCGAAAGACGGCCGGTTTGCCCGTTCCCCGCCCGCTGGCCGCGGAGGACCCACCGCCTACATGAGCGCCGACGACGCGCCACCGCCCGCGCGGGGCAGCCGTCTGCTCGCCTGCGGGCCCGCGGTACGCCTCCCCGCGCTGCGCTCCGCGCTCGAGGGCCTGGGCGCCCTGGACACCGCGGAGACGCCGGAGGCGGCGCTGAGCGCCGCCCGCGTCCACGCCCCCGACCTCCTGGTGGTGGACCTGGGAGCGGCCGGCTCCGAGCTGGTCCGCGCCTTCCGCCGCGAGGGGCAGGACGCCGCCGTCGTCCTCGTCTCCGACGGGACGCTGGACCGCGCCGCGGCCTACGCCGCCGGCGCCGACGACTGGGTGGCGGCGCCCGTCCCCGAAGGCGACCTGCGGGGAGCGGCGGCGGCGCGGCTGCGCGAGATCGGCCGGCGCCGCGCGCAGGGAAGCGCGGCCGACGAGTCCGCCCGCGTGCGGGACCAGTTCCTGTCCATGGCCGCCCACGAGCTCCGCACCCCCCTGGGCGCCATCCTCATCTGGACGCAGCTCCTGCGCTCCGAGCGCTTCGACGAGGCGGGGCTGGAGCGCGCCCTCGTCATGATCGAGCGCAGCGCGCGCGTCCTCGCCCAGCTCATCGACGACCTCCAGGACGTCGCGCGCATCGTGTCGGGCAGGCTGCGCCTGGACATGCGCGCCGTGGACATCGAGTCGGTGGTGGAGGCGGCGGTCCAGGCCGCCGGCGCCGCCGACGAGGGGCGCCGGTTCGCGGTGGCGCCCTCCACGGCCGAGAGCCGGCGCAGCGTGCGCGCCGACGCGGGACGCCTGCGCCAGGCGCTGGGCAGCCTCCTGGGCGCGGTGGCGCGGAGCGCGTCCCCCGGCGGCCGCGTGCAGGTGCGCACGAACTGCGAGGACGGCCTCTGCATCCTCGACGTCGAGGCCCCGGACGAGCCGGCGAGCGACTCGTCCCCGAAGACGGGGCTGCGCCTGACCCTGGCCCGCCACCTGGCGGAGCTGCACGGAGGGTCGCTGGAGATGGTGGGCGCGGGCCACGTGCGCCTGTGGCTTCCCACCATCGCCGCCGTGTCGAGCCCCGAGGAGGCGGAGTCTGCGCCGCCCGACGCCGGCCCCGCCCCCGACCCGCGCGGGCTGCGCGTCCTGCTCGTGGACGACGAGGAGGACGCGCGCGAGGGGCTCCGCCTCGTCCTCGAGCGCAGCGGCGCCTCGGTGTGCGCGGTGGCGGGCGTGCGCGCGGCGCTGGAGGCCTTCGCCCGCGAGCGATTCGACGTCCTGGTGAGCGACATCTCGATGCCGTACGAGGACGGCTATTCCCTCATCCGCAAGGTGAGGGCTCTGGGGCCGGCGCAGGGTGGCGACGTGCCCGCGGCCGC
>DATBIO010000210.1:0-7709 GCA_036556965.1 Vicinamibacteria bacterium | reverse complement strand
CTGGAGGCCCTCGAGGTCGGGGATCGCCCTCGGCCCCGCAGGCCCGGGGAGCCCGGGCCGCCGGCTCAGCAGAACGGGAGGCCCCGCTCCCTGAGGTGCGCGCGCACCTGCTCGAAGAGGACGGGGGGCGTGACCGGCTTGGCGATGTAGAGGTCGACCCCGGCCTCCATCGCCGACTGCCGCTCGCGCTCGAAGGC
Source organism: Vicinamibacteria bacterium (assembly GCA_036556965.1). Classification (GTDB taxonomy): domain Bacteria; phylum Acidobacteriota; class Vicinamibacteria; order Fen-336; family Fen-336; genus DATBIO01. The sequence continues at coordinate 7,512 of DATBIO010000210.1, read as the reverse complement.
GTGGGCGGTCACCGCCACGATGACGCAGGTCTGCATCTCCGGGCGCGCGCGGAGGGTGCGGGCCACCTCCCACCCGGTCAGGCCGGGCAGGCCCATGTCGAGGAGGATGACGTCGGGGTGCAGCGCGCCCACCGCGCGCAGGGCCTCGCTGCCGTCCGCGGCCATGGCCACGACACACCCCTTCATGCCGAAGTAGGTCGCGTACATGACCCTGTTGTCCTCGTAGTCGTCGACGACGAGGACCACGGGTGCGTGGGTGCCGGTCACGATTGCGCCTCGCGTGGAGGGACCCGCGCGCAGGATAGAGGCTGGGGCGGGGCGGCGGGGGGCGGGCCGCGCGAAAGTGGCGAGGCCGCCCCTGGCCGCCCTCAGGGCGCGGCGGGGGGGGCCACGAAGCCGGCGAAGGCCTCGCGAAGCTGCTCCGCGCTGGGGCGGGCGAGCTGGCGGACCACGGCCCCGTCGCTCAGCAGCACGAGGTTGGGCCACAGCTTCACGCGGTACGAGCGGCCGAGCGGCTGGCCGGGGCCGTCCTCGACCTTGACGTGGCGGACGCCGGGGTGGTCGGCCAGGAGCTTCTCGACCTGGGGAGCGAGGACCCGGCAGTAGCCGCACCATTCGGTGCCGAACTCGAGCAGGACGCGGCCCGTGGACGCGTCCATCTCCTCGCGCGAGGGCGCGCGGTCGGGCGGCAGGTACTCGGCGCTCATGCGGTCCTCGCCCCATCATCGCGTGGAGGCGGCGCCCGGTGACCGCCCGCGCCGCACGTGCCGCGCCGCTCCCCGGTCAGGGCGCCTCGAGGTTGGCGTGCGGACGGAGCCAGTAGGCCTTGGGGGGCAGGAAGCCGGGAAGGGGCCGCAGCCCCTCCGCCGCCACCTTGGCCATGTTGTCCGCCTGGCGGGTCTGCGCCTCGGCCGTGGTGGGATAGATCACGAGGGCCAGGAACGGCTCGACGACTTCCATGCGTCTCGCTCCTCCCGGCTCTCGGCGAAGCCTACGGGCTGCCGCCGGGTGCCGTCAATGCGCGCGTGGTACGCTGCGGCACCCGGTACGCGCCCCGCAGGAGGAGGACGACATGCCCGAGTTCCGCCCCGCACGCCCCACGGCGGCCGTCGCGCTCCTGCTCGCGCTGGGGACGCCCACGTCGCGGGCGGCGGGCCAGCCCTCTCCCGCCGCCACGCGGGCCTTCAAGAGCGTCTACGGGCAGCTGGAGAGCGTGGACCGGACGCAGAACCGCCTGTTGATGCTCGCGGAGGGCGGGGAGCGCCGGGAATGGCGGTTCCGCGCGGCGGTGATCGCGGAGGCGGCCCGCTTCAAGCCGGGCGACCGCATGATCGTCATCTACCGCCCGCTCGCCCACAACGAGAAGCGGGTCACAGCGGTGGCCTTCCCGGGCAGCGCCTCGACTCCCATCTACCTGAACCTGACGGGCGAGCGCGTCGTGGTGCGGAGCGGGCCCGCGGTGGACGGGGCCTGCGACAAGCCCGGGGACGGCCCCGTCCAGGAGTCCACCGTACCCAGCGGGGGCATGACCGAGGTCATGGAGTCGTGCTGGTGCTGCGCCCCCGCGGGGGAGACGTGCACGCCGGGCAACCTGTCGGGCCTGGGCCGCGCCCTGCTCGTGCAGTGCTTCCAGTAGGTCGCGTCGCGGGCTCTGCGCGCTACTTCTTGGTGACGCCGACGAGTCGCACCGCCTCGGCCCCGTAATCCTCGATCACCACGGCTCCCCGGTCGTCGAGCTTCACCTTGGCCGCGGGCGCGAAGTCCCCGACGTCGCCCTTTCCCGCCTCGTCCACCTGGAAGATGACGACCGCGACGTCGTAGCCGGCGGTCGGCTTGGCCCCCACCGCGCCCGCGCCGACGTGGAAGACCGGCTGCGCCGTGGCCACGGTCACGATCTTCCCGCCGCCGACGGGCAGCGTGCGCGCGAAGCGGATGGGGGCCTTGACCTGGCCGACCTGCAGGAAGCCGAGGTCCGGCATGGCGCCGACCTCCTTCTGGAACGCGGCCGTCCCGCCCGCCTTCAACGCGCCCACGGCCTTTTCGCGCTCGCCGTCGGTCGTCCAGCGGTCGATGGAGATGACCACGGGAGCGGTGACCGCCGCCCCCGCCGCCGTCTTCAGGGAGGCGGTGGCGTTGTAGACCTCCGGCGCTCCCTGCGCGAACGCGGCCGCCGCCGCCAGGGCCACGGCTCCCAGCGCGGACGGTACGCGCCATCCAAGCGACGAGGTATCGGACATGCTGTCCTCCTTGAGGGTGGGGCCCAGGATACCGCGCGGGCGACCCGAGCCCCCAACTATGGGCTCCGCGCGGGACGGCCGCCATGGGACCAACGTCCCATGGAACGCCTCCGGCCATAATGCTACTGGACGAGTCGGCGCAGAGGAGGTCGGACATGTCATCGGCGGATGGGCAGGCGGGCGCCGACGGTGCCCGGACGGAGGCCGAGTGGGCGGCATGGGCGCGGCAGCACCGCGTGGCCTTCGAGGTCGCGCCCATCGTGGAAGCGCGCCGGGACGAGAGGATGCAGGTCGGCTTCACCCTGCAGCTGTACGCCGCGCTGCCCATGGACAAGCCGCGGGGTGAGCAGCGCGAGGACGCGGTCCGCCGGCTGAGGGAGGACATGGTCGCCTTCATGCGGGCGGCCGTACCCTCCGACAAGGTGGTGGCGTCGGTCGAGATGGAGCGGCCGCGGAAGGCGGCCGTGCTGCGGCCGGAGAACCAGCTCCAGCCCGAGATCAGCCTCACCTGGCGGATCCTGCACGCGGACGAGTTCTGGAAGCCGGTGACGACCGGCGAGCGCGAGGGTCTCGCCCGTGTCGAGAAGCGGCTGGTGACGCTGGGGCTCCGGCAGGGCCACTGGTAACCGGCTCGCCGCGGAGCGTGCCCCGGCCCGACGGACGGAGGCGTGGGATGGGACGCCGCCTGGGGCAGAATGGGCCCCCCATGGTGAATACCGCGAAACCGCCCGAGGCCACCGCTGCTCCGTAAGGTCCTCCTCGCCGGCTCCCAGAGCCCGTGGCTGCGGCGCCAGGCCACCCGCCGCGCCTTCGTGCGGCGCGCGGTGCGGCGCTTCATGCCGGGGGAGACGCTCGACGAGGCGCTCGCCGCCGCCGCCGCCCTCGCACCGGAGCGCATCGGCACCATCCTCACCTGCCTGGGCGAGAGCCTCACCGAGGACCCCGAGGCGGACGCGGTGGAGGCGCACTACCGCGACGCCCTCGACCGCATCGCCGCGCAGGGGCTGGTGGCCGAGATCTCCGTCAAGCCCACCCAGCTCGGGCTCGACCTCGATCGGGAGCGCTGCTTCGGGCGCCTGCGACGCCTGCTGGAGCACGCGGCGGCGCGCGACCGCTACGTGTGGGTGGACATGGAGCAGTCGCGCTACGTGGACGAGACGCTCGACCTGGTGCGCCGCGGCCGGCAGGCGTTCACCGGTATCGGGGTGGCCCTGCAGGCCTACCTGCGCCGCACGCCCGCCGACCTCGCGGCCATGCTCGGCGCCGGCATCGGCGTGCGCCTGGTCAAGGGCGCCTACGACGAGCCGGCGTCCGTCGCCTTCCCGGACAAGAAGGACGTGGACGCCGCCTACCTCGAGCTGGCGCGCACCATGCTCGCGCGGCCGGACCGTGCCGCGCGCGCCGTCTTCGGCACCCACGACGACCCCATCATCGAGGCCATTCGCGCGGAGGCGGCGCGCGCGGGGACGCCGGCCGGGAGCCACGAGTTCCACCTCCTGTACGGCATCCGGCGCCCCCTGCAGCAGGCGCTGGCCGGCGGGGGCGAGCACGTGCGCGTGCTCATCAGCTACGGCGAGTACTGGTTCCCCTGGTACATGCGGCGGCTGGCCGAGCGCCCCGCCAACGTGCTGTTCGTGCTGAAGAGCCTGGTCCGCTCCTAGAGGGCGGGCGCGGGGAGGCGTCCACCGACCTCGAACTGGGCGCGCTCGAAGCGGAAGGCCAGCCGCCGGAACACGTCCTTCTTCACCACGTCCACCCCGCCGCGCGTGACCAGGCAGCGCCAGGTCTCGGGAGGAGACGGCCGCCGCGCGGCGAAGGCCGCGGGGGAGAAGAGGGCGACGTTGACCCCGCCCTCCGCGTCGCGCGCGGAGTGGTACCGGGCGGCCTCGACGCCTTCCGCCCGCATGTCCGTCCCCAGGGCCTGGGCGGCCGCGTAGTCGCTGGGCGAGGACAGTGCCTCGCGGTGCGCGGCGAAGGGCGTGCGCGTCAGGTCCACGCCCCGCGCCGTGGCGTAGGGCGCGCGGAAGGCGGAGAGGTCGGTCTCCAGCGGGCCGAGGTCCGCGCCGGTTCCGTCCAGGAACAGCAGCCGGTAGTAGGCGGCCTCCGCGAAGGCGGTGCGCTGCTCGCGGGAGCCGTACCAGATCCCCCCCTCCTGCCGGGTGCCGAAGCGCGAGCCGTGCCGCAGCGGGGGGTAGCGGAAGGGCGTGGAGAGGAGGAAGTGGAGGCGCGGCCCGCCCTCGGGCACGGCGCGCTTGGAGCCCTCGATCAGCTCCTCCAGCACGAGCTGCTCGGCGTCCGAGTCCACGAGCTTGCGCGTGGCGAACGCGTACTGCCACTCCACCACGCGCCAGGCGTCGCCGGAGATCCGGCCGACCCTAGACCTTCCCGCGCATCGCGTCCAGATACTCGATGGCATGCAGGAGACCGCTGACGGAGCGGATGAGCTCCGCGGGCACCCCCCCCAGGTGGCGGTTGCCGGCGCGGAGCCAGAGGCGGGAAGCCTCGGCGTCGCCCCCCAGCAGGGCGTCCAGGCTGCGGTAGAAGCGCACGAAGAGCACGGCCAGCTCGCCTTCCTTGGACTCCGGGACGAGGGGCCGCTGCGCGAAGCGGGAGACGGTGGAGGGGCTGACCCCGAGGATGGCGGCCAGGTCGCGCTGGGACAGGTCGAGCAGCTCCGCCGCGCGGCGCACGGCGCGGGTGAGCACGGCCCCGGCGGACGCCGTCGCCGCGGGCGCGGTGGCCTTCATTCAGGAGAAATGATATGTGGACTTCGTTGCTCCTGCAATGGAGCCGGCCGGCGCAGGTAGAGCGCGAACTCGCCGGGCAGGTACCCTTCCCGGGCCTCCACCTCCGCCCCCAGGGCCCGGCAGTCGGGGACGAGCGCGTCGGGCTCGATCTCGTAGTACTGCTCGCGGGCCCAGGTGGCGAAGGGCTCGGGCAGCTCCTCGGCCAGCGGGCGCAGGATGTTGAAGGCCACCGCGCGGCGGCACCCCGCGAACATCACGGCCAGCATCTCGCGCAGGAAGGCGTCATGGTCGGGGATGCGGATGTTGAACGTGCCCGACGCGAACACGTAGTCGAAGGGCCCGCCCAGCCCCTCCGCCAGCACGTCCCGCAGCTCGAATCGCGCCTCCGGGTACTTGGCCCGGGCCGCCTCCACCATGCCGGGCGTGATGTCGTAGCCCACGTAGCGGGCGGAGGCGCCGCGCGCGCGCAGGTGGCCGAAGAGGTCGCCCAGCCCGCAGCCCACGTCGGCCAGGGTGGCCCCCTCCAGGTCCCCCACCTCGCACAGGACCTCGAAGCGCCTGGCCTGGCCCGTCTCGTCCAGCCAGCGCACCGCGCGCACGGTGGGGCCGTGCCGCGCCAGCGAGCGCTCGTAGGTCTCGACGATGCGGCGGCGGGAGTCGGGGTCCAGAGCGGCCGCATTCTAGAATGCGCGGGCGTGTCGCCTCCCCTCGTCACCGCCGTCGTCGTGAACTGGAACGGGGCGGACGTCCTGCCCGAGTGCCTGGAGTCGCTCTTCGCCCAGACCTGGCCGCGCCTCGAGGTCATCCTCGTGGACAACGGCTCCCAGGACGGCTCCGCCCGCGCGGCGGCCGCGCGCTGGGGCCCCCGCCTGGCGGTCATCGAGAACGCGGGCAACGAGGGGTTCGCGCGGGGCAACAACCAGGCGCTGCAGGTCGCGCGGGGGGAATGGGTCTTCCTGCTCAACAACGACGCGGTGGCCGACCCGGGCGCGGTGGAGGCGCTGATGGCGGCGGCCCGCCAGCGTCCGGAAGCGGGGATGCTGGCCTGCCGCGTGGTCAACTACGACCAGCCCCACTACTTCGACTCCGTGGGCCTGCTCTTCTACCCGGACGGCGTCTGCCGTTCGCGGGGCTGGGAGGAGAAGGACCTGGGCCAGTACGACCGCGCGGAGGCCGTGCTGTGCCCGAACGGCTGCGCCGCCGCCTACCGCCGCGACATGCTCGACGAGGTCGGCCACTTCGACGAGAGCTACTTCGCGTACCTGGAGGACCTCGACCTCGGCCTGCGCGCGCAGCTGCGCGGCTGGGGGTGCTGGTACGTGCCGGAGGCCCGGGTGCGCCACCGGAAGTCGTTCACCGCGGGCACCCACTCGCGGCTGAAGGCCTACCTGGTGGAGCGCAACCGGATCTGGACGGCGGTCAAGGTGCTGCCTCCCTTCCTGCTCCTCGTGAGCCCGCTCTTCACCGCCAACCGCTACCTCCTCCAGGCCTATGCCGCCATCACCCGCCAGGGCCTGGCCGGCAAGTTCGCGCGCCAGTTCACGTTCCTCGGGGTGGTGGGCGTGCTGCTCAAGGCCTACCTGGCCGCCATCCCCGGCCTGCCCCGCGCCCTCCGCGAGCGGCGGCGCCTGCGGGAGGCCATGCGCCTGGACACGCGCGCGTGCTACGACCTGATCTCGCGCTACAAGCTCGACGCCATCGAGCTGGCCCTGAAGTAGCGCGCCTCAGCGCGCGGCGTAGAGCCAGTAGCGCTCGTTGGCCACGATGCTCCGGTCCACCACGGCCACCGGCGTGAAGGGGGCGGGGTCGCCGAGGGGATAGGTCAGGAGCAGCAGCACCGGTCCCGGCGTGAGGGCCTGCAGGCGCGCGACCTCCTGACGCAGCACCCGGCGCGTGACGTGGCGGCGTGGCACCGGCCTCCCCTCCGCGCGCACGCTCGGGAAGTAGAACGCGCGCTCGAGGCGGGAGGCGACGGGCACGGTGGCGTGGTCGATGTCCGCCACCACCGGCATCCGGTCCCATCCCGCCTCCCGGATGATCGCGGCCGCCTCCTCGCTGCCCGAGAAGGGGAGGGCCACGTCCATGCCCGCGGCGTAGGCGGCCGCGCCGACGTGCACCGCGAGCAGGAGCGCGAGCAGGCGCGAGGCGTGTCCCTGCAGCCAGGAGGCGGCGAGCAAGGCCACGAAGAAGTGGCCGCAGTGCCGGCTGAAGGCCACGGTGTCGGGGTAGGGGTTGTAGGCGTAGAAGAAGGCGAGGAGCGCGCCGCTCCCCGCCAGCCAGGTCACCAGGGCCGGCGCGTGGCGGCGGAAGAGCCAGGCGCCGCCCGCCAGCAGGCCCAGGCCGAGGACGGCCTCGGCCGCGCGCGCCCCCTGGAGCAGGTTGCTGTTCCAGAAGTGCGGGCCGGGCCAGGGGAGCGGCACGAGGCCGCGCCAGACTGCGGCCAGCGCCTGCGCCGCGTGGCGCGCGTCGAGATGGGTACGCCAGTCGGGGTCGTACAGGCTGCCCGCGGTGGGAGCCATCTGGCTGGC
>DATBIO010000209.1:0-8340 GCA_036556965.1 Vicinamibacteria bacterium | reverse complement strand
AGGTCCCGATAGAGCCCGCCCCACCAGTCGCGGGCGGCAGGCTTGCTGAAGTCCGGGAACACGCTGGGGCCCGGGTCGCGCTCGGCGTTGGCCGGCCACACCGGGGCCTCGTACACGGTGCCGTCGGGGTTCTTCACGAAGTGGTCGCCGGCGAGCCCGGTCTCGTAGACGGGCGAGCCGCGCGCCTTCTCGGGGTGGGGGTCCACGATGGTGACCACGCGGAAGCCCTGCCCGCGCAGGTCGGCCAGGAGGCGGGCGGGATCCGGGAACCGCTCGCGGTCCCAGGTGAAGGGCGCGTAGCCGTCCAGGTAGTGGATGTCGAGCCAGATGGCGTCGCCGGGCACGCGCCGCGCGCGGAAGGTGTCGGCCAGGCGGCGCACGCGGGCCTCGGGGTAGTAGCTGTAGCGGCACTGGTGGTAGCCCAGGGCCCAGCGCGGGGGCAGGGGCATGCGCCCGGTGAGGGCGGTGTAGCGCTCGATCACCTGCCGGGGCGTGGGTCCGTCGATGAAGTAGTAGTCCAGCTCGCCGCCCTCCACGCCGAAGGAGAGCAAGTGGGTGGACTCCTTGCCCACGTCGAAGAAGCTGCGCCGTGTCTCGTCGAGGAAGACGCCGTGGGCGCGCCCGCCGCGGAGCACCAGGTAGAAGGGCACGGAGGCGTAGAGGGGGTCGGTGCCGTCGTCGTAGGCGTAGGTGTCGCTGTTCCACATGGCGTAGGCGTAGCCGCCGAGCTGCCAGCCCCGCTTGTCCAGCCGCCCCGTCTTCTCGCCCAGGCCATAGACGTGCTCGTCGTGGCGGAGCCGCTTCCACACGCGCGCCGCCTCGCCCACCCAGGACGTGCCGCGCTCGGCGTCGTCCTCGTCCAGGCTCTGGCCGTCCGCGGCGGCGAAGGAGACGCGGAAGGGCGCGTGCTGCACGCTGACCGTCAGTGCCGCCGTGCGCAGCACCGAGCGGCCGGTGCCGCTCTCCACGGCGGCCTCCACCGGGCCGCGGGCCTGCGGGAGGACGGCGTAGGAGTGGTCGCGGCCGAAGGCGGCGCGGGGGACGAAGCGCACGCGCACGACCTCGGGGGTGAGGGCGCCCACCGAGGCCACCGCGCCCGCCCCGCGGAGCACCAGGGTGGCCCCCTCGCGCTCCACCCGCTCCGCGGAGAACGTGGACCACCCCGCCTCCGCCGCGGACGTGCTGAGCAGGAGGAGCGCGGCGGAAGCGCGGAGCATGGCGCGGGATTGTAGTGCGGCCCGCGGGGCCGCGCGCCTTCGTCATAGAATGCCGGCATGGCCGAGACTAAGATCGTGGTGCGGAGCAACGGCCCGCTGCGCCTGGAGGGCGAGAACATCACCATCTGCGACGAGGCGGGCAACCTGTTCGGCCTCGCCGGGCGCACGGTGGTCTCGCTCTGCCGCTGTGGGCACTCGGAGAACAAGCCGTTCTGCGACGGGTCGCACGCGCGGAACAACTTCCAGTCCGAGATCGCGGCGCGCGAGCTGCCCCCGCCCAAGCCGAAGGTCTGACGACCGCCGCGCCGGGAGGGCTCGAGCGGACGCTGGTCTGGCCGGCCGCCGCGCTCCTCTCCCTCTTCTTCCTCTCCGGTTCCCTGCTGCCCCTGGGCGGCCTGGTGCAGGGCGCGGGCGACCACGGCCAGATGGCCTGGAACCTCTGGGTGGTGGACGACGCGGTGCGCGCGGGGCGCAACCCCTACTTCGCACCCTTCGCCTACGTCCCCGTGGGCGCGCCCCTCGCGCAACACACGTTGTCGCCGGGCTTCTGGCCGCTGACCGCGGCGGTGCGCCTGGCCACGGGAGAGACTCCCGCGTACCCCCTCTACGCCTATCGCCTCGCCATCTGGCTGTCCTTCACCCTGGCCGCGGCCTGCACCTGGCTGTTCCTGCGCGGGCTCGGGCTTCCCGCGCGCGCCTGCCTGCCCGCGGTGGTGGCCTACGGCCTCTGCGCCTTCGCGCGCCTCCACCTGCCGCACCTGAACCAGGACGGCGCGCTCTTCGGCGTGCCCGTGGCCGCGCTGGCCGTGCACGGCGCCTGGCGGCGCCCCACCGCCGCGCGCGCGGCGGGGGCGGGGGCCGTGCTCGCGGCCGGCGTCTACTTCAGCGAGCTGGCCGTGTTCGCGTGGCTCGGCCTGGCCTTCCTGCTCGCCGCCGGGCTCGCCCTTCCCTCTACGCGCGGCGGCGTGCGCGCGTGGCGGCGGGCGGCGGGGCCGCGCGGCGTCCTGGCCGCGGCGGGCGCGTTCGTCGCCGTCCTTGCCCCGTTCGCCCTGCAGTGGCGGGAGGCGGAGGGCCGTGCCCCCCGCGCGGAGCTGAGCGTGATCGGCTCGGCCAGCCTGGCCGGCCTCGTGGTCCCGCACCCGGACCACCACCGGCTCTATGGCCCGCTCGGGGGCATGGTCGACGACCGCCTGCGCCAGCGCCTGGGCGGGTCGTTCCTCGGCTACCCGCTGCTCGTGCTCGCGGGACTGGGCCTCCAGCGCGCGCGCGGCTGGTGGCGCGCGGGGGCGGCCCTGGCCGGGTTCTACCTGCTCCTGGCCCTCGGCCCCGAGCTGAAGGTCGTGGCCAGCACCGGGCTGCCGCTGCCGTACGCGGGCCTCATGCGCATCCCGCCGTTCGGAATGGGACGCACGCCGGGACGCTGCGTCCTCCTTGCCCTCTTCCCGCTCGCCGCGCTGGCCGCGCGGGGCGGCGCGCGCCTGCTCGCCGGTGCGCGGCCACGCGCCGGCGCGGCCGCGCTCGCCCTGCTGACGGTGTGGAGCCTGGCCGAGGCCTGGGCGCCGGTGCCGCGGGCCCCCGTGTACCGTCCCCCGTCGTTCGCGGGCCTGGAGCCGGGAGGCGTGGTGAACCTGCCCCTCGCCGTGGAGGACGGGCGTGCCGCCCTGCTGCAGGTGTTCCACCGGCGGCCCATGGCCACGGGCTACGTGGCGCGGCGCTCGCCCGCGCAGGTGGCCCACGTGCGCGAGCTGCAGCGGCTGCTGGACGAGGATCCGCGCGCGCTGGCCGCGCGCCTGCGCGCGCTGGGACTGCCCAACGTGCTCGCGGGCCCGGGGACGCTGCCCCCCCAGGTGGAGGCGCTGCGCGCCGCCGGCCTGACCGTGGTCGAGGTCCGCTAGAGCCGCCTCCTACGGGCCCTTGACCAGCAGCGCGCGCACCACGAAGCGCTGCGGGGCCGGTCCCACCATGCGGAAGGGATGGCAGGTGACCAGGGTGAGGGCGGGCGCGTCCGTGGGATCGAGCAGGTCGCCACGGTGGGGCTCCACCACCAGGGTGCTCTCCACCACGTACTCGTAGGCGCCGCGAGGGGTGGTCAGGCGGAGGCGGTCACCCTCGCGCACGTCGCGCAGCTTGCGGAAGGCGGTGTCGCGATGGCCGGCCAGGCCGACGTTGCCGTCCTCGCCGGGGAGCGCGGTGCCCGGGACGTGGCCGACCGCGCGCCGCAGCGTCCGCGCGGCGAGCCCCTCGGCCACGATGGCCGTGAGCCCGAGCCGGGGCGCCTCGATGCGGCCGATGACCTCCTCGGCGGGGAGGGGCGCGTCGGCGCGCCGGGCGGGTGGCCGCGCGCGCGGGAGGGAGGCGGAGGGCCCCGACGCGGGGGCGACCTCCGCCGAAGCGTGCTCGAGCCGGCGCTCCTGGACGGCCTCGTAGACGACCGACTCGCCACGGGCGAGGAGATACCCGCCCAGGCTCACCGAGGCCACCAGGAAGAGGGCGCTCTCCACGTGCCGGGAGAGCGGCCGGCCCGCCACGCGCAGCCTACGCGCGGTGCCGCGCGAAGCGCAGGGCGAGCGCCCCGCCCAGGGCGAAGAGGCCGAGGAGGCCGAGGGCGGGCAGGTTGCTCGCCGTGCGGGGCAGCTCACGGCTCGTCGTGCTGGCGGTGTCCGCGGGCGCCGGCTCGGGCAGGCTGGTGTCCGTGGTGGGCTCTGTGGTCTGCGCGGTGGGGGCAGGGGCGGCCGTGGTGGAGCCCGCGGTCATGCTGCCCGTGGACGGCGCCAGGGTGGTCACGGTCGCGGCGTGCATCCCGCCGCCCGACAGGCTGTGGTATGCGACGGTGACCCGCGCGCCGGCCATGAGCCCGCTGGGCACCGTGGAGCTGGCGTCGACGGTGAAGGTCTGACGGCCGCTGGCGGTGTCGATCACGAGGCTGTCGGCGGTGGACGACACCACGGTGCCGGTCACCGACTTCGTCTCCATCGCGCCGGCCACGGTCGCCGGGTTCTGGTCCTGTGGCATCTGGGTCTGGGCGGCGGCCACGCCGGCCGCGGCCAGTACGACGGCGCTCACGAGGAGCGCGTTGCGCCAGTTCATGTGTGTACCCTCCTTGTGGACTTGCGACTCAGGGGATGGACGGACCCCGGGGGAGCGGCGCTGCAACGCGGGTGCCACGGAAGGCAACGGAACGGCCCTGGAAACGGCTCTATACTCGGGCGGCTTCCCCGAGGTGCCCGTGAACCAGCGACCCCTGGGCTTCTGGCAGGTCTGGAACATGAGCTTCGGGTACCTCGGCATCCAGTTCGGCTGGGGCCTGCAGATGGCGAACATGAGCGCCATCTACGAGTACCTGGGGGCGGAGGCGCACCAGATCCCCATCCTCTGGCTGGCCGCGCCCCTGACCGGCCTCCTCGTGCAGCCCATCGTCGGCGGCATGAGCGACCGCACCTGGGGCCGTCTCGGACGCCGCCGCCCGTACTTCCTGGCCGGAGCGCTGCTCAGCTCGGCGGCCCTGGTCCTGATGCCGAACTCCTCGGCCCTCTGGATGGCGGCGGGCCTGCTCTGGATCCTCGACGCCTCCATCAACGTCAGCATGGAGCCCTTCCGCGCCTTCGTGGCCGACCTCCTGCCCGAGGAGCAGCGCACGGAGGGGTTCGCCATGCAGAGCCTCTTCATCGGCCTGGGAGCGGTGATCGCCTCCGCGCTCCCCTGGCTGCTCACCAACGTCTTCGGCGTGGCCTCCGCCGGCGGAGGGGCCATCCCCCTCAACGTGAAGCTCTCGTTCTACGTGGGGGCGGCCGCCTTCCTGGGCGCGGTGCTGTGGACCGTGCTGCGCACCCCCGAGCACCCGCCCGAGGACATGGAGGCCTTCCGCCGCATGAAGGCGGAGAAGTCCGGCCTGCGGGGCGGCACGCGCGAGATCGCGTCCGGCCTCCGGGAGATGCCCGAGGTCATGGTCCGGCTGGCCCTGGTGCAGGTCTTCACCTGGCTGGGCCTCTTCTGCATGTGGCTCTACTTTCCCGTGGCGGTGGCGCGCAACGTCTTCGGCGCGCCCGACGAGACCTCGCCGCTCTACCGCGCGGGCGTCGAGTGGGCGGGCGTCTGCTTCGCCGCCTACTCGATCGTGTGCTTCGCCTTCTCCCCGCTGTTGCCGCGCCTGGCCGCACGCCTGGGGCTGCGCGGGACGCACGGACTGTGCCTGGCCGCCGGGGGCCTCGGCCTGCTCTCCACCGCCCTCATCCACGACCGGTACCTGCTCCTGCTGTCCATGGCCGGGGTGGGGGTGGCGTGGGCCAGCATCCTCTCCATGCCGTACGCCATCCTGGCGGGAGCGCTCCCGCGTCACCGCACCGGGCTCTTCATGGGGATCTTCAACTTCTTCATCGTGATCCCCGAGATCGTGGCCAGCCTGGGCTTCGGCTGGGTGATGCTGAACGTCCTGGACAACAACCGGCTGGCCGCGGTGATGGCGGGCGGCGTCTTCATGCTCGTGGCCGCCCTTCTCACGCGGCGCGTGCGCGAGCCGCTGCTCTCGGGAGCGCCGGTGGCCCTCCCGGAGACCGCTTGACCCCCCCGGCGGGCGCGCTTCTCGTCCTGCTGGCGGCCGCGCCCGAGGTGCGGACGGTGGAACCCCCCGGCTGGTGGCCGGGGCACTCCCTCAACCCGGTGCGGCTGCTCCTGCGCGGCCGCTACCTCGCCGGCGCACGGCTGGAGGCGGGGGAGGGCCTCACGGCCACGCGCGTGACCGTCAACGAGGCGGGGACGAGCCTGTTCGCCGACGTGGCCATCGACCAGGGCGCGCCGCCGGGCGCGCGGGCGCTGCGGGTGGTGACGGCGGGGGGTCGCGCGGCGGCGTCCTTCGAGCTGATGGCCCCGCTGCCGAGGGCGGGCCGGTTCCAGGGCCTCTCCCCCGACGACGTGATCTACCTGCTGATGCCCGACCGCTTCGCCAACGGCGACCCGCGCAACGACGACCCCGCGGAGGCGCGCGGCCTGCTCGACCGTGCCAAGACGCGCTACTACCATGGCGGCGACCTGCGCGGGGTCATCCAGCGCCTTCCTTATCTAAAGGAGCTCGGGGTGACCGCCCTCTGGCTCAACCCCTGGTACGAGAACGTCGACCACCTCAACGAGCGCGAGCAGTACGAGGCCGGCCCCGTCACCGACTACCACGGCTACGGGGCCACGGACTTCTACGCCGTGGACGAGCACCTGGGCGACCTCGGCCAGCTGCGCGAGCTGGTGGACGCGGCCCACGCCCACGGGATCAAGGTCGTCCAGGACCAGGTGGCCAACCACACCGGCCCGTACCACCCCTGGGTGCGCGACCGGCCCACTCCCACCTGGTACAACGGCATGCCCGCCGGCCACGGCGCGGCTCCCGGCCACCTCAAGAACACCTGGCAGACGTGGACGCTGATGGACCCGCACGCGGTGCCCGCCCTGCAGCGCGAGACCCTCGACGGCTGGTTCATCGACATCCTGCCCGACCTGAACCAGGACGACGAGGAGGTCGCCCGCTACCTCATCCAGAACAGCCTGTGGTGGATCGGGGTGACGGGGCTCGACGCCGTCCGCCAGGACACGCTGCCCTACGCGCCGCGGCGCTTCTGGCGGGACTGGACGGCGGCCCTGCGCCGCGAGTACCCCTCGCTGCGCGTGGTGGGCGAGCTGTTCGACGGGAACCCGGCCCTCGTCGCGTTCTTCCAGGGGGGCCGCGCGCGCTTCGACGGCGTGGACTCGGGCATCGACACGCTGTTCGACTTCCCCCTCTACTTCGCCGTCCGGCGGACCTTCCTGGAGGGGAAGCCCGTGCGCGAGCTGGCCGTGACCCTGGGCCACGACCACCTGTACGAGCGGCCGGAGGAGCTGGTGACCTTCCTCGGCCTGCACGACGTCAGCCGGTTCATGGGCGAGGGCGGCGCCACCCCCGAGGGAATGAAGCTGGCCTACACCTTCCTCTTCACCACGCGCGGCATCCCGCTCGTCTACTACGGCGATGAGATCGGCATGCCGGGAGGCGGCGACCCCGACAACCGCCGCGACTTCCCGGGGGGCTGGCCGGGCGACGCGCGCGACGCCTTCTCTCCCGCGGGCCGCACCGCGTCCGAGCAGGACATGTGGACGCACGTGCAGGGGCTGGCCCGGCTGCGCGCCACCACTCCCGCCCTGCGTCGCGGGCAGCTGCGCCAGCTGGCGGTCTCCGACACGACCTATGCCTACGCGCGCGTCCACCAAGGCCAGCGCGCGCTGGTGCTGCTGAACACGGGGACGGCGCCGGCGGAGGTCGAGGTGGAGGTGGGGGTGCTGGGGATTCCCGACGGCACCGTGCTCGCGGGCGCGCTCGGCGCGGGCACGGCGACGGTGGGCGGGGGCACCGTGCGCCTGCGCGCTCCGGCGCGCGCGGGGGCGGTCTGGCTGGGCGCGACTTCAGGAGGCGGACGATGACGATCTTCGGAAAGAGTCTCGCGGACTACTGCCGCTTTGCCGCGCCCTTCCTCGCGGCCATCACCGTGGTGGGCCTCCTGCGCCTGGGCCTCTCCCTGGCCGGGGTGTCGCCCGGCGTGGCGCGCTGGTTCAGCATGACCGTGGTGTGGCTGGTCGCGTTGCTGGTCCTCTCCGCGCGCGTGCACACCACGGGCTTCGGGAGCTTCAAGCAGCTCCTGGGGGTCATGCTGGTCATCACCTTCACCGCCCACGCCATCTCCGCGCTGGGGGTGGCCATCGCCATCGCCACCGGCACCGACAACGTCTTCAGCGTCCCGGAGTACTCGGGGGGCCAGGACGGCAAGACGGTCTTCCACCTGCTGGCCCACCTCATCGGCGGCCTGACCGTCTTCCCGCTGGTGGCGTGGCTGGTGGGCTCGCTGGTGCTGCTCGTGACGCGCAAGGTCGCCCCGGGCGGCAGCGCGACGCCGCGCGCGGCCTGACGCGGCGGCCGGTCAGCCCTCCAGCTCGCGCCGCAAGGCCGTGAGCCGGCCGTCCTGCGGCTTCACGCGCAGGCCCTCCTCCACCTCGCGGCGCGCCGCCTCGCGGTCGCCGCGGGCCAGGGCGGCGCGCGCGCGCTTGAGGTGGTCCTCGACGGTGACGTCCACCTCGATGTCCTCCACCAGGCTCCGCGCCTCCGCGTTCC
>DATBIO010000208.1:0-12617 GCA_036556965.1 Vicinamibacteria bacterium | reverse complement strand
CATGGACGAGGAGGCCAGCATCCCGCGCGCCCTCATCGACAAGTGCTTCGAGCTCGGCGTGATGGGGGTGGAGATCCCGGAAAGCTACGGCGGCGCGGGCTCGAGCTTCTTCAACGCCGTGCTCGCCGTGGAAGCGTTTGCGCGTGTGGACGCGAGCTTCTCGGTGCTCGTGGACGTGCAGAACACGCTGGTCAACAACGCCCTGCTGCGCTGGGGCAACGAGGACCAGCAGCGGCGTTACTTCCCGCGGCTGGCCGCGGAGTGGGTGGGGGCCTACGCCCTCTCCGAGGCGGGGTCCGGCTCCGACGCCTTCGCCCTGGCCTGCCGCGCCATCGACGAGGGCGACCACTTCACCCTCACCGGCCGCAAGCTCTGGATCACCAACGCCGCCGAGGCCGAGCTCTTCATCGTGCTCGCCAACGCCGATCCCGCCAAGGGCTACAAGGGGATCACCGCCTTCCTGGTGGAGAGGAGCTTCCCCGGCTTCCAGGTGGGGAAGAAGGAGGACAAGCTGGGCATCCGCGCGTCCTCCACCTGCGAGCTGATCCTCGAGGGCTGCCGCGTGCCCCGCGCCAACGTCCTGGGCGAGGTGGGCAAGGGCTACCGGATCGCCATCGAGACCCTCAACGAGGGGCGCATCGGCATCGGCGCGCAGATGGTGGGGGTGGCCCAGGGCGCCTTCGAGCACGGGCTCCGCTACGCGCAGGAGCGCCAGCAGTTCGGCCGGCCCATCGCCGATTTCCAGGCCGTGCAGTTCCTGCTCGCCGAGCTGGCCACGGAGATCGAGGCGGGCCGCCTCCTCACCTACAACGCCGCCCGCCTGCGGGACGTGGACTCGTCCTTCATCAAGGAGGCGGCCATGGCCAAGCTCTTCGCCTCGCGCGCGGCGGAGCACGTCACCTCCAAGGTGGTGGAGATCTACGGCGGCTACGGGTTCACGCGCGAGTACCCGGTCGAGAAGTACTTCCGCGACCAGAAGGTCGGACAGATCTACGAGGGGACCTCCAACATGCAGCTGATGGTCATCGCCAAGCAGCTGCTGGGCAAGCTGTAGTGTCCCTCCTCGACCTCCCCGCGGGCGCCCTGCTCGACCGGTTCGCGGCCACCGATCCCACCCCGGGGGGCGGCTCCGCGGCGGCGCTGGCGGGGGCCGCGGGGGCGGCGCTGGTGGCCATGGTGTGCGCCATGCCCCGCACGCGCACGGGGGGGGCCGAGGAGCGCGAGCGCCTGGACACGGCGCTGGGCTGGGCGCGCGAGGCGGGGGCCCGCCTCCGGCGCCTGGTGGACGACGACACCGCCGCCTTCGACGCAGTGATGGCCGCCTTCCGCCTGCCCAAGGAAGCGGAGGAGGACAAGGCCCGGCGCCGCGAGGCCGTCGCCGCCGCCACTGCGCGCGCGACCGAGGTGCCGCTGCAGACGGCGGAGTCGTGCCTGGTCGTGCTCAGCGCGGCGGCGGAGGCGGTCCGGCACGGCAACCCGAGCGCCGCCTCCGACGCGCGCACCGGCGCCGCCCTGGCCCTGGCCGGACTGGGAGGCGCCCTGGAGAACGTGCGCATCAACGTCAAGGAGGGCGACCCCGCCCTGGAGAAGGCGGACGCCGCCTGGGCGGACGGCCTGGGCCGCGCGCGGTCGCTGGGTCTGCCCTTCCCGCCCGCGCCGGCCTGACGCGCCCGCGCCCTAGAGCAGGGGCTGGTCGGCCTCGTTCTTGAACCGGAAGGTGTGCTTCACGCCGGGCAGGATCTGCACCGGGCGGTCGTAGGCGCAGATGATGGTGCGCCGGGTCTCCATGGTCTTGACGCTGCAGGTCCGCGTGTTGACGAAGTCCTCGAGGTGGTGCTCCTCGGCCGACCTCATGAGGAGGTCCATGATCCTCTCGTCGGAGTGGTTGTAGCGGGGAGCGCGGGCGAGCTCCACCACGCGGTCCGCGAACGAGTAGTTGTTGTAGTAGACGGGGACCACGTTCCAGGCCGCCAGGACGAGGGCGGCCAGGAAGAGCAGGCTGACGACGGTGCCGAACTTGCCTTCGCCGGCCTGGCGCGCATCGAACATATGACTCTCCTCCGTCAACGGATGAGGTGGAAGAAGCGGCTCCATCGCGTCTTGCCGAAGGCGGCGATGGTGTCGCGGATCCATTCCACGTAGCCCGTCCGCTGGTATTCCTCGCGGCTCGCGTCGTAGGACCAGTAGACGAGCAGGGCGCGCCCCTTGACCTGGTCGCGTGCCAGGAAGCCCCAGAACCGGCTGTCCCGGCTGTTGTCGCGGTTGTCGCCGAGCACGAAGAGGTGGCCGGCGGGCACCACCTCCGGTCCCCAGGTGCTGCGGGTATCGCCACGATAGACGTACTCCGCCTCCTCGGGGTGCGCCGGCGGCTCCAGGAAGTGCACGTAGTCCTCGACCAGCGGCTGGCCGTCGATGTAGACCGTCTTGTTCCGGATCTCGACCTTCTCCCCGGGCAGGCCCACCACGCGCTTGATGAAGTCGCGGCTGGGGTCCTCGGGGAACTTGAAGACCACCACGTGGCCGCGCCGGATCTCCTTCTTGGGCAGGAGCGCGCGCTCGAGGGGGAGGAGGGAGGGCGAGTAGACCACCTTGTTCACGAGCAGGTGGTCTCCGATGAGGAGGTTCTCCTCCATGGACCCCGTGGGGATCTTGAAGGCCTGGACCACGAAGGTGCGGATGAAGAGGGCCAGGACGACCGCCACCACCACCGACTCCAGGTACTCGCGGGGGACCGACTTCTTGAAGGCGGGAGGAGCGGGCGCTTCTTCGGGCAGAGGGAGGGGATCCGGGGACGCCATCGGGCCCCTATTCTAGCGTCAACGGCTCAGGAGGCCGCGGCGTCCAGGGAGTCGAGGTCCACGTCCATCTCGCGCGCGGGCCGCGCCCCCAGGAAGAGGCGGCCCTGCACCAGGGTCACCCCCAGGCCCTTCACGGTGTGCAGGTCGCCGGGCTCCTCGATCCACTCCGCCACCACGCGCGCGCCGAAGCCGTCGGCCAGGACCACGAGCGAGCGCACCACCGCCTGCCGCAGGGGATCGAGGCCCGCGCCCTTCACCACGAAGCCGTCCAGCTTGAAGAAGTCGGGGCGGCACTCGAGCATGGTGCGATAGCTGGCCTGGCCCAGACCCACGTCGTCCAGGGCCACCGCCATCCCGTTCGCGCGCAGGGCCTCCAGGGGCGCGCGGAGGAGACGGCTGTCCGACACCGCCCCCGCCCGGCCCACCTCCAGCACCAGCCGCTCCGGGAGCAGCCCGGCGCCCTGGGCGGTGTCCTGGACGAAGCGGGGGAAGTCCGGGTCGCGGGCGAGGGTGGCGGCGTAGACGTTGACGCCCACGGGCAGCCCCGGCGGCAGCTCGCCCGCCGCCGCCATGATGGCGGCCACGCAGGCCCGGTCCGCCCACACCTCGTCGCCGCGGCGCGCGACCTCGTCGAAGAGGAAGCCCGCGTCCTCGTAGGGCGTGCCCGCGGGGCCGCGCACCAGGGCCTCCACCCCGTGGAGGGCCAGGTGGGACAGGCTCACGTCGAAGATGGGCTGGAAGACGACCTGGAGGGCGCCGTCGGCGAGGGCCTGGCGGAGCGAGTCGCTCACAGGGCCCTCAGTCCACGCGCAGGACGGCCAGGAACGCCTCCTGGGGGATGTCCACCGTGCCCACCCGCTTCATCCTCTTCTTGCCTTCCTTCTGCTTCTCCAGGAGCTTGCGCTTGCGGCTGATGTCCCCGCCGTAGCACTTGGCGATGACGTTCTTGCGCAGCGGCTTCACCGTCTCGCGCGCGATCACGCGCGAGCCGATGGCGGCCTGAATGGCAACCTCGAACATCTGGCGCGGGATGAGCTTGCGCATCTTCTCCACCAGCGACTTCCCGCGCGGAAAGGCGGAGTCGCGGTGGACGATGAGGGACAGGGCATCGACGGGATCGCCGTTCACCAGCACGTCGAGCTTCACCAGGGGCGAGGTCCAGTAGCCGGTGAACTGGTAGTCCAGGGAGGCGTAGCCGCGCGACGCCGACTTCAGGCGGTCGTAGAAGTCGAGCAGGATCTCGTTCAACGGGAGCTCGTACTCGATCATCACGCGCGTGGTGGTGATGTAGTGGAGCCGCTTCTGGATGCCGCGCTTCTCCTGGCAGAGCTTCAGGATGGGCCCCACGAACTCCTCCCCGGTGAGGATGGTCGCGGTGATGATGGGCTCCTCGATGGACTCGATGGAGCCGGGGTCGGGCAGGCGCGCGGGGGAGTCGATCTCCAGCACCTCGCCCCCCGTCCGGTGGACACGGTAGCGCACCGAGGGCGCGGTGACCAGCAGCTCCAGGGTGAACTCCCGCTCCAGCCGCTCCTGGACGATCTCCATGTGGAGGAGGCCCAGGAAGCCGCAGCGGAAGCCGAAGCCCAGGGCGGTGGAGGTCTCCGGCTCGTAGAAGAACGAGCTGTCGTTGAGGCGCAGCTTCTCCAGGGCCTCGCGCAGCTCCCCGTACTGGTCGGCGTCCACCGGGTAGAGCCCGGCGAACACCATGGGCTTGATCTCCTTGAAGCCGGGGAGGGGCTCGGCGGCGGGACGCCGGTCGTCGGTCAGGGTGTCCCCGATGGCCACGTCCGACACCTTCTTGATGCCCGCGATCACGAAGCCGACCTCGCCCTGGCCCAGCGCCTCCACGGGCAGCGGCTTCGGGGTGAAGACGCCGAGCTGCTCCACCTCGTAGGCGCCGCCGGAGGCCATGAGCCGCACCTTCATGCCGGGGGACAGGCGCCCGTCCACCACGTGCGTCAGCACCACCACGCCGCGGTACTGGTCGAACCAGCTGTCGAAGACGAGCGCGCGCAGGGGGCCCGTGGGATCGCCGGGAGGAGGGGGGATGCGCTCCACGATGGCCTCCAGGATCTCGTCGATGCCGAGGCCCTGCTTGGCGGAGGCCAGGATGGCGCGGCTGGCGTCGATGCCGATGACGTTCTCGATCTGCTCGCGGGCCTTGTCCGGCTCCGCCCCCGGCAGGTCGATCTTGTTGAGCACGGGGATGATCTCGAGGCCGGCGTCCGCGGCCAGGTGCGCGTTGGCCAGGGTCTGCGCCTCCACGCCCTGGCTCGCGTCCACCACCAGGAGGGCGCCCTGGCAGGCGGCCAGGCTGCGGCTGACCTCGTAGGAGAAGTCCACGTGGCCGGGGGTATCGATGAGGTTGAGCACGTACTCGCGGCCGTCCTTGGCCTTGTACTGCAGGCGCACCGAGTGCTGCTTGATGGTGATGCCGCGCTCCCGCTCGAGGTCCATGGAGTCGAGGAACTGCTCGGTCATCTCGCGCTGGGTGAGCGCCCCCGTGCGCTCGAGCAGGCGGTCGGAGAGGGTGGTCTTGCCGTGGTCGATGTGGGCGATGATCGAGAAGTTGCGGACGTGGTCCATGGACGGGACCGGGTATGTTAGCGGATTCGCCCGGGTCGCGCCGCGAGGGTCAGTCCGCGGCCCGCCCCACCACCACCACCTCGAGCCGGGCCCGCCCCAAGAAGTAGCCCCGCCCGCGCGCGTCCAGGCGCCAGCGCGGCTCGAAGCGGAACAGGCGGTCCGCCAGCGTGCGCAGGGGCCGGTCGAGGCCGGCCCGCGCCGCCTCGGCGTCCGGGCAGGCCAGGAGGAGCGCCACGCGGCCGTTCACCACCGCCACCACGAAGGCGTCCTCCCGCCACTCCTCGAACAGGTCGTCCAGCGCCTGCTCCCCGGCCATGGCCGCGGGCAGGGCGAAGAGGTCGGCGCTCCGACGCTCCACGAAGTGGCGCAGGCGCAGCGCCTGCTCGTCCCCCTCGTCGAAGGACTCGAACACCACGCGCGCGGGCTCCACGATGGCCGCGTAGCGGCCGCCCGCCTCGGCGCGGATGCCCTGGAGCAGGCCGGCGACCTGTTCCTCCAGCCGCGTGTGCGATTCGAACACCGGCGGGGAGGTCCTGCGGCCGGTCAGGCGACGGGAGCGGGCTCCGCCGCCCCCGAGAACGCGAGCATGGCCACGCGCGCCGCTCCCACCACGCCCGCCTCGTTGCCCAGGGTGGCCGCGGCGAAGGTGCAGTCGGCGAAGACGTGCGGGAAGACCCGGGCCTGCGTCTGCGCGGCCACGCGGTCGAGGAGGAACGCGCCGGCGGCGGCGATCCCGCCGCCGATGACCACGCGGTCGAGGTTGAAGAGCTGGAGGGCGGCGGCGATGCCGACCCCCAGGGCGGCGGCGGCCTCGTCCACCACCTCCAGGGCCACGGCGTCGCCCTCGCGCGCGGCGGCCACGATCACCTCGGGGTCGAACTCGCGCCCCCGCAGGATGGAGGGGCGGGACTCGCTGCGCGCGCGGGCGCGGCGCACCCAGCCCCCGATGCCGGCCACCGTCTCCACGCACCCGCGCGACCCGCAGCCGCAGGGCTCGCCCTCGGGTTGCGCCTGCACGTGGCCGATCTCGCCGGCATAGCCGCTGTGGCCACGCCACACCCGCCCGTTGAACACCAGCCCGCCCCCGATGCCGGTGCCCACCGTGACCACGAGCACGTAGCGCCCTCCCCGCCCCGCCCCCCGCCACGCCTCGGCGAGGGCGGCGGCGTTGGCGTCGTTCTCGATGACGCAGGGACGGCCCGTGCGGCGCGCCACCTCTTCGCCGACCAGCAGCCCGTCGAGGGCGGGGACGTTGGGCGCCGCCCGCAGCCTACCCGTGTCGCGCTCCACGATGCCGGGCAGCCCGATGCCGACGCCGACCGCGGGGCGGTCCCCCTCCAGGCGACGCACGGCATCGGCGAGCTGGCCGAGGAGGTCGCGCGCGCCGTCGCGCGCCACCGGCTCGTGGAGGCGCGCGCCCACCTCTCCCGCGGCGTCGACGGCGGCCCCCTTGAGGAAGGTCCCGCCCACGTCCAGGCCGATCCAGAGGCTCAAGCAGCGCTCATCGTCGCGAGCCGGCCGGGACCTCGTCGCGCTTCCGGGAGGGCTCGGGCAGGAGGGGGCCCTCGTCGTGGTGCATGCGCGCGTTGATGCGCCCGAGGAGGATGCGGGCCACGCGAAGGTCGTGGCCGGCGTCCACCATGAGCACGGCGATGTCGCCCGCCGCCCAGAGCAGGCCGGCCATGACCAGGAGGCGGGTGGCCTCGCCGAGCAGGGTGGTGAGGGCGTCGCGCCCGTCGATGAGGAGGCCGAGGGTCACCTCGCCCAGCAGCATGATCATGATGAGCACGGCCAGGACCTTGAACAGGCGCGCGATGTAGCGCAGCGCGGTGTAGGGCTCGAGGTCCGCCGCGCGCACCGCCGCCACCGTCTCCCCTCGGCCCTCGGGGGCGGGGGGCGCCCCGCAGGCCTCGCACACCCTGCTCCAGTCCGCCCGGGGAGTCCCGCACTCGGGGCAGTTCTCGGTCTCAGTGGTCATGGGTGCCTCCCAATTCTCTATCCCGCCCCTTCGCCGCGCCAGCGCGCGCGATAGCCGCGCACGTCCACGTGGGTGAAGGGGCCGTGGCCGCAGCACGCCTTGTAGATCCCCACCCCGCCCACCAGGGCGGGATGCGCCGCCTCCACGCGCTCCGCCGCCTTGCCGATGACCTCGGCGTCGGCGGTGTCCACGCGCCCGTCGCCGGTGAGGTCGTCCATGGTCCCGTCGCGGTCGTTGTCCACGAAGACGTCGGCGGCGTCGCCGTACATGTGGCGGCTGAGGCTGGCGCGCCCGCCCGTGTTGCCCCCGGCGCGGTTGTAGCGGGGGGTACGGAACCCGCTCATGACCTGCATGTGGGCCACGTCGTGGCCGTGCTTCTCCAGCTCCTGGGCCACCAGCTCGAGCTTGTCGAGCAGGCGGGGGTCGATGACCACGTACTTCGGCCAGACGTCGAACTGGTCCTTGGTCAGGAAGTCTCCCAGGCGGAAGTGCTCCGACACCGGGGTGTCCTTGTTCGCGCGCGTCACCTCCACGAAGCCGGAAGGGTTGGCGTAGGCGCGGGAGCGCGGCGTACCCCCCTTCTCGTAGGGCCAGCGCCCGAGGTAGTACAGGCCGATGCGGTCGTCCTTCTTCTCGCGGAAGGGCACCAGCGTCACCACGCGCAGGTCGTCGATGGCCTGCTTCGCCTTCCCCAGCTCCACCGCCAGCTTGTAGACGCCCGGCCGCTCCGGGGCGCTGAAGTCGTCCGAGGAGAGCACGTTGCCGCCCTCGTGCTCGTAGCGCGCCCTCAGCGCGGGGTCGTGGGCGGCCTCCGACACCGGCTCCCGCGGCGCGCGGAACACGGCACGCAGCTTCCCGCTCCGGCCGCGCAGGGGATCGAGGAAGCCCAGCCCGGCGTCGCCGAGGTAGGCGGCGGCGTGGGCGCGGGGGTCGGTCAGGGAGGAGCCGACCGCCCGCGCCGGGCGCGGGGGAAGGGCTTCCCCCGGCTCGTGGAGGGCGTAGGCGTGGATGACGCTCACCGTCCAGGCGAAGCCGAGGCAGGTGACGAGGGCGGCCAGGCTCCAGTTCACGAAGCTCTCCTGCCGCGGCGTGAGCCCCGCGCGCACCGGCGCCCGCGCGCGCTTTATGCGCTTCGTGCCCATCTCAGCCCTCATCGTGCCACGTTTGAAGCCCTGTGCCTTTGGTGGTAGAACGCAGGCGTCGCTCGGCCGCGAGAGGGACGGCAGGACGCGGAGGAAGGGCGCTGATGCTCAGGAAGATCCTCGCCGTTGACGACTCCGCGCTGATCCACCAGATGTACAAGCTGTTCCTCTCGCGCTACAAGAACTGCAAGCTGGTCAGCGCCATGAACGGGCTGGAGGCGCTGGACAAGCTCGGGCAGGAGGAGGGCATCGACCTCATTCTGCTCGACATCAACATGCCCGTCATGAACGGGCTGGAGTTCCTCCAGCGCGTGCAGAAGGAGCCCGCCTACCAGGGTATCCCCGTCATCATCATCTCCACCGAAGGCAAGGAAGAGGACACCATCCGCGGCCTCAAGATGGGGGCCAAGGGCTACGTGAAGAAGCCGTTCCAGGCTTCGGAGCTGCACGGCCTGATCGAGAAGATCACCAACGCGGGGTAGCTCTCCAGCCCCCGCATGACCGACTTCCAGGCCTCGAACGAGCTCCTCGCGATCTACCTGGAGGACGCTCGCGCCCACCTGGAGAGCCTCGACCACTGCCTGCTGACGCTGGAGCGGGACGGCCTCGACGCGGAGACGCTGGCCTCGGTGCTCGGCCCCCTGCACACCCTGAAGGGCAACAGCGGGATGATGGGCTTCTCCTCGATCAAGGAGTACGTCCACCGCCTGGAGGACGTGTTCGCCCGCATCGCGGAGGGGCAGCTGCCGCCCTCCCCCGAGCTCTTCGACCGGCTCTTCGCGGGGGCCACCGCCCTGCGCGACGCGGTGGAGGAGGCGGGACGGGGGGCGGGAGAGACGCGCGAGCTGCGCCCCGAGCGCGTCGCCCTCGATGAGATCCTGGCGGGCGCGGCGCGGGCACCTTCCCCGCCGGCGGTGGCGCCCCTGCCCGTGCCGCAGCCCTCCGCCCCTCCCGCGGGGCTGCCCGAGGAGGCGCCGGCGGAGGCCCGGCGCGTGGCCAGCCACTACGTGGCCGGCCGCTCGAGCACGGTGCGCGTGGACTTCGCCCAGCTCGATCACCTCCTGAACCTGGTGGGGGAGCTGATCATCTACCGCACCAAGCTGCAGGACATGGGGCGCGCGCTCGGCGAGCGGCTGGGCGAGCGCGAGGGCGCGCACGCGCTGCTGGAGGCCGTGCACCAGGTCGAGGGCGTCTCCTCGCAGATCCAGGAGACGGTGATGGATCTGCGCATGCTGCCCATCCGCCACGTGTTCGAGCGCTTCCCGCGGCTGGTGCGCGACCTCAGCCGGCAGCAGGGGAAGGAGATCGAGCTCATCCTCGAGGGCGAGGGCACGCGGGTGGACAAGGCGATCATCGACGAGATCGGCGAGCCCCTCGTGCACATGATCCGCAACTCGGTGGACCACGGCATCGAGCTGCCCGAGGTGCGGCTGGCCCGCGGCAAGACGGCCACCGGCACCATCCTCCTCTCCGCCACCCAGGAGAGCAACCACGTCCTCATCACCATCATGGACGACGGCGCGGGCATCGACGCCGACGTCGTGCGGCGCAAGGCGGTGACGCGCGGGCTCCTCCGCGGCGACGAGACCCTGGCCGACCGGGACCTGGTGCAGCTCGTCTTCGCCCCCGGCTTCTCCACCGCGGACACCGTGAGCGACCTGAGCGGCCGCGGGGTGGGCCTGGACGTGGTGCTCAAGTCCATCGAGCGCCTCAACGGCCTGGTGGAGGTGGAGACCGTGCCGGGGGTCGGCACCAAGTTCATCATCCAGCTCCCGCTCACCCTGGCCATCATCGCCGCCCTCCTCGTGGACGTCGCGGGGCGCACCTACGCCATCCCCCTGGGCTCGGTGGTGGAGAGCCTGAAGCTGCATCCGGACGAGATCCATCGCATCAACGGGCGCGAGGCCCTGCGCATTCGCGAGCGCATCGTGCCGCTGGTGCGCCTGGCGGAGCTGTTCGGCTTCGCGGGATCCGAGGACGGCGGGCGGCACTACGTGGTGATCCTGGGACGGGGCGACAAGCGCGTGGGCCTGATCGTCGACCACCTCAAGGGCCAGCAGGAGGTGGTGATCAAGGCGCTCGATCCGTCCGTCTCCGGGGCCGGCCTCGGCCTGGCGGGGGCCACGATCATGGGCGACGGCCGCGTGGTGCTGATCCTCGACGTCACCGCGCTGTTCGAGGGGCGGCGGCACGGCGCGCTGCCCGCGCGCGCCGAGCCGGCGGCGCTCCGCGCGCAGTAGGCGTAGGCAGGAGGAGACGATGGGCCGCGCGCGCAACGGGCCACGCAGGCGGAACCCGACCGCGGGGCGCCGCGCGGGCGCGCGCGCCCGGACCGCTTCCGAGGCCGACGCGGTCACGTTCCCCGCGGAGCCGGAGGACGGCTCCGGGACGCGCCTGACCCTGCCCTCGTCCGGGCTCGCTTCCGACATCCTGGCCCTGGCCGAGGCGGCGCCGGTCGTCCCCGCGGCGCCGGCCGCGCCGGCGGCCCCCGCCCCCGCGGCGGCGGCGGACGAGCCCGTGACCGCGCGCAGCCACAACATCTCGTTCTTCGGCTCGCAGACCCGCGAGGAGCGCAAGGCGGTGGAGGCGAGCGAGCACCTGGCCACCTTCTTCCTCGCCGGCGAGGAGTACGGCGTGGACGTGCGGCTGGTGCAGGAGATCATCCGCGTCAGCGAGATCACCCAGGTGCCGCGGGCGCCCCAGTTCGTGAAGGGCGTGATCAACCTGCGCGGGCGCATCGTCCCCGTGATCGACCTGAAGCGGAAGCTCGAGCTGGGCGAGGTCGAGCCCACGCGCCAGTCGCGCATCGTGGTGGTGAAGGTGCGCGACCGGCTGATGGGGCTGCTGGTGGACGGCGCGTCGCAGGTGCTGAAGGTGCCGCTCTCCACCATCGAGGCCGCGCCCGAGGAGGTGGTGGAGATCGACGCGAGCTACATCCGCGGGGTGGCCAAGCTCGAGGCGCGGCTCATCATCCTGGTCGACCTGCACAAGATCCTCTCCGTCGAGCTGCGCGAAGGGCCGGCGCTGCCTCCCGCATGAAGGCGCACCGCCGCGCACGGGCCGTCACGGTGGCCCTGGCCGGGGGCCTCGTGCTGGGCAGCCGCCTGGCCCTCGCCGTCGAGGTGGCGGTGCTCAAGTCGGCGGCGCCGGCCTCCTGGCGCGCCGCCATCGAGGCGCTGCGGCGGGCCGGCCGCGTCCACCGCCTGACCGAGTACGAGCTGGGCGCGGACGCGGCCCAGGCGCAGCAGGCGGTGGCCGCGCTGCGCGGCCGCGCGGCGGTGCTGGTGGCGATGGGGCCGGCGGCGGCGCAGGCGGCGCGCGCGGGGCTGCCCGACCTGCCCCTCGTGTACTGCATGGTGGAGGACCCGGGCGCGGCCGGCCTGTGGCCGGCACCCGCGCCGCACGTGGCGGGGGTGACCTTCGAGATCCCCGTGCGCAACCAGCTCGCCGCCTTCCGCCTGCTCAACCCGCGCGCGGTGCGCATCGGCGTGCTCTACACCGCGGCGCGCACCGCGCGGCACGCGGAGGACGCGCAGAAGGCGGCCTCCGTGCTGCGCCTGGTGGTCACCGCGCGCGAGGTGCAGTCGGAGCAGGACGTGCCCGCCGCCCTCCGCGAGCTGCTCACGGGCGAGGAGCCCATGGACGCGCTGTGGGTACCGCCCGACCCGCTGATCCTGGCCGACGCCACCCGACGACTGCTCTTCGCGGAGGCGGGCAAGGCCGGCCGGGCGGTGTTCGCGTATTCGGCCGCCCTGGTGGCCGAGGGGGCCCTGGCCAGCAACGGCCCGGATCTGGCGTCGATCGGCCAGGAGGTGGCGGGCCTGGTGGACCGCCTGGTGGCCGGGGAGCGGAACCTCGCCCTGCGGGCGCCGCGCGCGGAGCTGCTGGTGAACCTGCGCGTGGCCGACCGGCTGAAGATCCAGATCCCGGAGGAGACGCTGCAAACCGCGCGAAGGTACTAGAGGTACCGGGAGGACGCCCTGAAGACGCTTTCGATACGCTCGAAGGTGCTGGCTCTGGTCGCGGGGGTGGCCCTGATGGTGGGGATCGTGTCCGCCATCTACTCCTACGTGAGCAGCGGGAGGATGCTGCGCCAGCAGATGCTCAAGC
>DATBIO010000207.1:0-14876 GCA_036556965.1 Vicinamibacteria bacterium | reverse complement strand
CAGGTACTTCTCGAGCACGTTCTCGGCGATGGGCCCGACCTCCCGCACCATGTACCGGAAGATGAACGAGTACATGTGGTTGAAGGAGGAGGCCACCGAGTAGGGCGTGTCCTCGGGCACGAAGTCCTGGTCCAGGGCGCGCACCTTGCGCCCCTTGACGCGCAGGAGGCCGGCGGAGAGCATCGCGTAGAGCACCTTCAGCGTCTCGCTGTCCCCGATCTCGCTCTCGCCGCAGATCTCGAGGACGGAGCGCTCGCCGTCCACCAGGCAGCGCACGTGGCTCTCGTAGGGCTCCAGGGCGGGCCCGCCGCCCAGGTCCTCGAGCACCAGCTCCGAGTCGGGGTAGCGGCTCTGGATCCGGCCGTGCGCCTCCACGCGGCGGATGCCGGCCAGGATCAGGTCCACCACGTCGAGGTCCACCGTGATGCGCTCCTTCTCCGGGAGCGCCGACTCCTCGAAGTGGAACTGTCCGTCGTCCCACTGGAAGACCGAGTACACGATCTCGCGCACCTGCGCCTGCACGCCCTCCCACAGGTCCTTGGGCGAGAGGGCCCCCATCTCCACGAGCACGCGCCCCTGCCGCTTGCCCTTGGAGAGGGCGCGGATGGAGGCGTCGTACTCCTCCACCGTGATCTTGCCCTCGCGGATGAGGAGCTCCCCCAGGCGGTCGTTGGGGAGGTTGCTGGAGGCGAACACCACCTGCCCGTCCTTGAAGTACAGGGCCTTGCGCGCGCCCCCGGAGACGAGGGTCAGGATGCCCGTGCTCTGGGACCGGCGGAGGTGCTGGAGGATGTCCGGCACCGGCAGCTCGGCGAGCTGGCCCTTGAGCCCGCCGGGGATCATGAACGGCTCTATGCGCCGGGACAGGGTCGCCGCCATCAACGCCGAGGATAGTAGCGCAAGTGCACGCCCACCAAGGAGTGGGGAGGCCCGCCGGCGCGCGTCAGTAGCGCCGGTCCACCGCGACGCCCGAGTAGTAGTGGCGCACGATCCGGTCGAAGGTCGAGCCGCTCTGGGCCATCCCGAAGGCGCCCACCTGGCAGAGGCCCACCCCGTGCCCCCACCCCTTGCCCGTGAAGATGAAACGGGACACGCCGCCGTTGCCATCGAGCTCGCGGTCCACCACGAAGAGGTTCTCGCGCAGGCCGAGGCCCCAGCGCACCTTGAGTCCCTTGAGGAGCAGCTCGCCCTCGCTCCCCACCACCGCCGCCTCCACCACGCGCCCCGAGACCCCGAGGCGCAGCGGCTTCACGTCGCGCACGTGGCCCACGCGCCCGTAGCGGGCCACCGCGGTGGCCACCTCGCCGGGGCTGAGGCGCGCCTCCCAGCGGTAGTAGCGCGAGGTGTGGTCCGCGGACGGCCCCAGCCGGCTCTGCTCCGCCTCCAGGAACACGACCCGCCCGTCGCGCAGCACGAAGCGCACGGTGTCGCCGCTGGCCAGGCCCAGCTCGGAGGCGGCCAGCCGGCTCCCGTTGAGGGCCCGGAAGAGCCGCAGGCCGCCGTCCAGCGCGTGGCTCTCCCGCGCCCCGTCGCGCTCCACGGTGAGGGACCCCTCGCGCGCGTCGCGGAAGGTCGCGCTCACCAGGCCGGGCGCCCCCGCGCGCACCGCCGTCTCCGCGAGCAGGCGCACGGCGTCGGCACGGGTGATGGCCGCCGCCGGCCGCAGGGTGTTGTTGGGGAAGGGGGTGAGGATGCCTTCCTGGATGAGGAGGGCGGCGGCCGTCCGCTCGGCCCCGTCGCGCAGAGAGGCGCGGTCCTCCACCCGCAGCAGGTACTCGGGATCCGCGGGGGCGAGCAGGCGCCGCGCGCGCTCCTCCCAGCACAGCGAGCCGACCAGGTGCCGGAAGAACGTCCCGCGGCGGGCCAGGTCGCGGTCCGAGGCGCCGGCGCAGCCGCGGCGGCCGAGCGCCTCCACCAGCCGCCTCACCCACACCCCCACGTCCTCGGGGGTGGCGAAGCCGCCCAGGGCCGCGCCGGACAGGTCGTCCAGCACCCCCAGGGACTGGAGGAGGGCGGCGTCGCGGGCCAGGCGCTCCTGGTCCCCCAGCGCGGCGGGCCGCGTGGTGGTCCGCACCGTGGTCCACGCCTCGCGCTCGGGCAGGCAGACCACGCCGCGCAGGTAGGGAGAGGGATCGCCCTCGAAGATGTTCTCCACGTCCTCCGTGTGGCCGCCGCAGGTGGAGGTGTAGAGCGCGTTGATGAGGCTGCCGCCGTAGAGGGCGGCCAGGCCGCGCGTCTCCTCCACCGCCCGGTCCGACATCTCCTGCTCGCTGGCCCGGCCGCGGTAGACCTGGCAGGCGGGGGTCGCGCAGATGTCGTAGCCGCGGGCCGCGAACTGGCCCATGTTCCGCAGCGCGTAGGTGCGGGCGGCGATGGCCTGCGCCTTCACCGCCTCCAGCTGCGGGAACGCGCTGGGCGACAGCTCGTTGGGGACGACCCCGCGCAGGTAGTCCTCGACGTGGAGTACGTTGACGGTGGTCAGGGTGCCGCCCGGGTTGGCGCGCACCTCGAGGTATCCGCGATAGGGCGCGCCGTCGGCGGACAGGAGGTCGGCGGCGTCGGCGGCCACCAGGGTGGCGCTGGCCAGCTCCTCCCCCGTCTCCAGCAGGCGGACGCGCCCGGGGGCGCCGCTGGCGCCCTCGTCCACCACCCAGCCGCCCTTGACCCCCTCGTCCTCCAGCCGCGCGGCGAGGGCCTGCGCCTCCTCGCGCGTGGCCAGGTCGCCCAGCCGCACCTGGAACGTGCGCGTCTGCCCGTTCCACCGCACGTCGGGCTCGAGGCCCGAGGCCGCGCGCGCGCGCTGGGCGGCCTGCCGCGCCGCCCGCTCCTCCGTGAAGCTCGCCACCTGCACGCGGTAGCGCGGAGCCTGCCCCGCCCCCAGCGCGAGGAAGGTGGCCCGCGCCAGGGCCACCCCGTTCTTCGACTCGCGCACCACGAGCCCGTGGTCCGCGCCGATGGAGACGCGCGCCACGTCCACCAGGAGGCCCACGCGGATGGTCGGGGCCTGGAGCGGCCCGGGGGGCCGCGCGGAGGGGGCCGGGGTGGCGGGCGGGCGGGCCGGCGTCACGCGCGGCGCCGTGCGGCAGCTGCCGCCCAGGCTGAGCAGCGCCCCCACCAGGACCGCGGCCAGCTGCGGCGTCCCCGGCGGGATCCGGCGGGGGGCCTTCCTCAACCCTGCGGCTCTTCGTTGTAGAAGAAGCTGGCCTGGATGTACAGGCGGGCCGGCGCGAAGTCGGCGGGCAGGGCCTGCAGCCGGCTGGCCAGCAGCGCGTTGGCGGCGGCGCGGTCCAGGGACGACGTGCCCGAGCTCTTCATGACCTTCAGGTCGGTGACCCGGCCGTCGCGCTCCACCCAGAACTCGATGTCCACGTGGCCGCGGAAGCCCAGCATCACCGCCTGCGGGATCAGCCAGTTCCGGTAGACCTCGCGCCGGAAGTGCGAGACCCACTCCGTGAAGTCCGCCCCCTGGGGATCGAAGAACAGCGAGCCGATCTGGCGGCCCAGCCCGCGCGCCCCCCCGCCGCCGCCCAGGTGCCGGTCGAGGTTGCGCAGCGAGTCCCCCAGCGAGCGGGCGGGACCCTCGCCGTCCCGGGGCGCGGGACGCGTGCCGCCCTGCGGCAGACGGAGCGCCTCCGACCCGGCCGTGGCCGCCGGCGGGGCCGCGGAAGGCACGGGACCAGGGGGCGCGGGAGCCGAGGGACCGCCTCCCGGCCGTGCCGCGCCCAGGCTGATGCGGTCGCTGGGAGGCTTCGGCGCCGGCGGGGGCGTCGGGACCTCGGTGGGAATGCGCTCGCGGATGGTCCGCGGCGGCGTGCGGGGCACGACCGGGACCGCCGGCAGGGGCCGCGGTGCGAGGAAGACCTTCCGCTGGGGCTGGGCCGGGGACACGAGGGTCGTGGGAGGAGGTGCGATCGACGCTGCGGTTCGAAGGGTCAATGCCACGAGTGCCACGATCCCGAGATGAGCGCCCAGGGAAACCAGCAGGGATCGGCCCTGCCAGGGGCGTGCCACGCCCCCTTCTTCTTCGTCCTCGCTGACTTTTAATACTATCATGCGGTCACGGATGTCAGGCGACCCCACAACATTTTGTAGCCGGTCGCCAGCCGGACCAAGTAATTGGGCAGTTCCGGCGCGGGTGGACGACTATTTTATGCGATCTGGCTCGAAATACCAGCCAGGATCCGCTGGGCGAGGGCCAGCACGCGGCGCCCGTCGGCGCCCGAAACGACAACGGGACCGCGACCCTCCACCGCGGCCAGGAAGGCGGCGAGCTGGCGCCGGAGAGGCTCTTCGTCCGGCGCCCCCCGGCTGTCCATGGCGATCTCCTGCCGCTCCGGGTCCCCGACCAGCCGGAAGACGTTCGCCTGGCGCGCGACGAGGTCGGCCGAGACATAGGTGCTGGGGGCGAAGGCGCGGAACTTGCGTACCTTCTCCGCCGACACCCGGCTGGCCGTGAGGTTGGCGATGAGGCCGGAGGCGAAGCGGAGGCGGACGTTGGCGATGTCCGGCTTGGCCGTGAGCACGGGCACGCCCACCGCGTCCACCTGCACCAGCTCCGAGCCGTCGAGGCCGAGGAGGATGTCCAGGTCGTGGATCATCAGGTCCAGGACCACGTCGATGTCCAGGCTGCGGGGCGTGAAGGGGGCCAGGCGGTGGACCTCGATGAAACGCGGCGCGGGCGCCGCCTCGCGCAGCACGTCCACCGCCGGGTTGAAGCGCTCCACGTGGCCGACCTGGAGCACCACCCCCCGCGCCGCGGCCAGGCGGACGAGGTCGTCCGCCTCCTCCAGCGTGGCCGTCATCGGCTTCTCCACCAGCACGTGGCGCCCGGCCTCCATGAGCGCCCGCGCCACGCGGTGGTGGTCGACGGTGGGCACGGCCACGGAGACGGCGTCCGCCCCCTCCACCACCTCGCGCAGGTGCCGCAGGGCGGGGACGCCGTGCCGCGCCGCCACCTCCGCGGCACGGCCCGGGTCCACGTCGTAGACGCCGGCCAGGGTGGCGCCGGGCAGCTCCGCCCAGACGCGCGCGTGGTGCTGGCCGAGCGACCCCACCCCCACCACGGCCGCGCGCGTCAGGACAGGCCCCACAGGGCCACGCCCTCGTCGTCCGCGCGCGCCACCAGGGCGCGCCGGTCCAGCATGAGGGTCCGTCCGGCCTCCACGGCGAGCGTGCGCGCCCCCGCCTCGCGCATGGCGTCGAGCGTGCCCGGCCCCACCACCGGCACGTCGAAGCGCATGTCCTGCTTGGGCTTCGCCACCTTGACCACGGTGCAGTCGGGACCGGCGATGCGGCCCGCGCGCCGGATGACCTCGTCCGTGCCCTCCATCGCCTCCAGGGCCACCGCCGCCCGCTCCTTGATGACCACGGTCTGCCCGAGGTCCATGGCCGCCAGCGCGCGCGCGACGCCCGCCCCGTACTCCACGTCCGCCATCGCGTCGCGGGAAGGCTTGCGGCGGGTCATGGCCCCCGGGGTGGCCATCTCCTCGTGCAGCCACTCCGTCGAGGGCAGCAGGCGGATGCCCTCGCGGCCGAGGGCGTCCGCCACGCCGCCGATCAGGCTGTCCGTGTTGCGAAGGGCCAGCCGCGCCAGCACCCCCATCATCTTCAGGTCCGGCACCACGTCCGCGAAGATCTGGCGGTGCTTCACCTGCCCGGCCATCACCGCCTCGCGCACCCCCGCCTCGCGCAGGGTGGCGATGGCCTTACCGAGCTGGCCCAGGCCGACCCAGTGGAAGGCGTCCACCTCGGCCTCCAGCTCGGGCGCCGCCTCCTCGCGGATGGCCACCGCCACCACGCGGCGGCCCGCGCGCCGTGCCGCCCGCGCGGCCAGGAACGGGAACCGGCCGTTGCCCGCGATGAGGCCCAGCGGACCGGAGTCGCTCACCCCTCGTCCGTCTCGCCGTCCGCGGGCCGGCGCGGGCGCTTCAGCACCACGCCCCGCTTCGAGCTGCGGACGAACGCGATCAGCGCCCGCACCTCGGGGGTGGGCGCGCCCTCCTCCAGGCGGAGGAGGGCGTCGTGGGTGTTGAGCCGGCTCTGCAGCAGCACGCGGTAGGCCGCGCGCAGGGCGGCGGTGGCCTCTTCCCCGAAGCCGCGGCGGCGGAGGCCCAGCGTGTTCATGCCGTAGATGCAGGCGCGGTTGCCCACCGTCTTGGAGAAGGGCAGCACGTCCTTGGTGACCACGGTGTAGCCGCCGATGAAGGCGTGCTCGCCGACGCGGCAGAACTGGTGCACGCCGGAGTGCGCGCCGACGGTGGCCCAGTCCATGACCTCCACGTGGCCGGCCAGGGTGGCCCCGTTGGCCAGGATGGTGTGGTCCCCCACCAGGCAGTCGTGGGCCACGTGGGCGTAGGCCATGATCAGGTTGTCGGAGCCGATGCGGGTGAGGGCCCCCCCGCCCTCCGTGCCGCGGTGGATGGTCACGAACTCGCGCACGGTGTTGCGGTCGCCCATGACCACGCGCGCGGGCTCCCCGCGGTACTTCAGGTCCTGGGAGGCGAGGCCCACGGAGCAGAAGGGGAAGAAGCGGTTGTCCGCCCCCACCTCGGTGTCGCCGTCGATCACCACGTGGGCGTCGAGCACCGTGCGCGGCCCCAGGCGCACCCGGGGCCCCACCACGCAGTAGGGCCCCACGCGCGCGCCCGCGCCCAGCAACGCCTGCGGGGCCACGCGCGCGGTGGGGTCCACCGCGGGCTGGGGAAGGGTGGCCACCTGCAGGAGCAGGATCGCCTCCGCCACGCGCTGGTCGCCCGACGTGACCTCGCCCCGCACGCGGCAGAGCGCGCCCCGCCGCCGCAGCACCCGGATCTCCAGGCGCAGCTGGTCGCCGGGGAGGACGGGCTTGCGGAACTTCGCCTCGTCGATCCCCACCACGTGCACCTCGAGGCGGCTGGGGTCGGGCGCGTTCCGGAGGAGCCAGATGCCGGCGGCCTGGGCCAGGCTCTCCATGATGAGCACGCCGGGCATCACGGGCGCGCCCGGGAAATGGCCCTCGAAGAACTCCTCCGAGCCGGTGACGTTCTTGATGGCCACCAGGCGCCCTTCGGGCCCGTGCTCGAGCACGCGGTCCACCAGCACGAACGGGTACTGGGTGGGGATCTGGCGGATCAGGCGCGCGACGTCGATGCTGTCCATGCCTGCCGAGATGATAGGGCCCGCACGGCCGGAGGGCCGTACGGGCTGCCCTGGGAAACGCGCCGCGGGGGCTACGGCTGGGGCGACGGCGAGGGGGCGGGGGCGGGCGCCGCGGGGGGGGCGGGCGCGGCCGCCGCGGGGGGGGCGGGCGCGGGCGCGGCCGCCGCGGGCGCCCCGGCGGCGGGCCGGGCCGGCGCGGGGGCGGGCTTGGCCGCGGCGGCGGCGGGCGCCTTCTCGTTGGCGTCCACGCGCGCGATGACGGCCGGGGAGAGGTCGTACTCCTTGTTCACGGTGAGGGCGACCTGGCTGGTCAGGATGATGTCGACGCCCTTCTCCTTGGCCACCGCCTCGATGTGCGGCCTGATCTTCTGCTGGAACTCGCCGTTGAGGCTCTCCGCCTGCGCCTGCGCCCGCTCGCGCATCCGCTGCAGCTCGGCCTGGCTGTCCTCCACGAAGGCCTGGCGCTCGCGGCTCTTGCGCGTGATCTCCTGGCGCTTGCGGTCCGCCGCCTCGGGGCTCAGCACGGAGGCCTGCTTCTCCAGCTCGTCCTGCAGGGTCTTGATGCCCGCCTCCATCTTCTGGACCTCGCCCTGCTTCTTGGCCACCTCGGCCTGCAGGTCCTTCTCCAGGGTCTCGATGCGGGAGGCGTAGCTCTTGCCGAGGACGCTGTCGCGCGAGACCACGTTGAGGTCGATGACGGCCAGGCGCGCGGCCTTGGGCTCCTGGGCCCAGGCCAGGGAGGACGCCGCGCTCAAACCGAGGGCGGCGAGGAACGTCTTCTTCATCTTCACTCCTTGGAAATGATCAGAACGTCGTGCCGACGGCGAACTTGAAGGTGGACTTGGGCTGGAAGGCGTCACGGTTGGGGTTCCACGCGTAGATGAGGCGGAAGGGGACGTTGATGACGGGCATGATGAAGCGGAGCTCCACCCCGGTGGAGGTCCGGAGCTTCCCGAGGTCGATGTTCTCGGACTCCAGGTAGGCCTGCCCGGCGTCGAAGAAGAGCAGCGCGCGCAGGGGGCCCGCGATGTCGAAGTAGTACTCGGCGTTGAAGAGCACGAACTTGTCCCCGCCCAGGGCCACGTTGTTCTCGGACACCGGGCCCACCGTGCGCACGTTCACGCCGCGGATCTGCGTCTCCCCGCCCAGGAAGTAGCGCTGGTAGTAGGGCAGGATCTCGGTGTTGCCGTAGGGGCGCACCCACCCCCCCTCCGCGCGCAGGCCCAGCGAGGTCCGGCGCGTGTGCGGGATGTAGACCACCGCCTCCAGGTTCGGCTTGATGTAGTCCAGGGTCCCGCCCAGGAACCCGCCCGCGATGGGCACGATGGCGGAGAGCTTGATGCCGCTGCGCGGGGTGTAGGGGTTGTCCACCGTGTTGTGGACGAGGGAGGGCGTGATGCGGCTCTCCCGCCGCCGCCCCAGCTGGCCGAAGATGGGGTCGAAGATCGGCTCGCCGTTGCCGTCGTCGTCGTCGCCGTCCTGGTCCTCGCCCGCCCGCTGCACGTCGCGGATGTCGATGATCTCGTAAGCGTAGTTGGCGAAGAGGCGGGTGAAGCGTCCCACGGGCAGCCCCGTCACGAAGGAGATGCCGGTGGTCTCCTGCGAGTACCCCACCACGTTGACCTGCGTCTCGTACTCGATCTTGCGCGAGAACAGGTCGATGCCGGCGGTGATGGGCCGGTCGAAGAGGTAGGGCTCGGTGACGGCGAGCTGGTAGTTCTTGGTGCGGCGGCCGCTCTGGGCGTAGACCTGGAGCGTCTCCCCCAGGCCCAGGAAGTTGGAGGTGGAGAAGGAGGCGTTGACGAAGGTCCCCTCCAGCCCGCTCACGCCGCCCCCGAAGGTGAACTGGTTGCGGTTCTGCTCCTCCACCTTGAAGACGAGGTCGAGCTTGTCCTCGCCCATGCGGCTCTGCAGGATCTGGGGCGGCTTCTCCATGGGCTTGAAGTAGCCGAGCTGGTTGATGCGCCGGATGGAGAGCTTCAGGGCCTCCGTGTTGAACACGTCGCCCTCGTTCAGGTAGACCTCGCGGCGGATCACCTTGTCGCGGGTGGTGTCGTTGCCCGTGAAGTGGATGCGCCCCACGTAGTAGCGCTTGTCCTCCTCCATGACCAGGTTGACGTCCACCACCTTGCGCGCGGGGTCGGGCTTGCGCTCCGGGCGCATGGTCCACTGGAAGTAGCCCTGGCTCCCGTAGAAGTCGCGCAGCTTCTCCTCGCCCTTGTCGATCTTCGACTGGTTGTAGACGTCCCCCGGCTCCAGCTTGAAGACGGGCCGGATCCCCTCCTCCTTGAAGACGGTCAGGCCCTGGAAGGTGACCTGGCCCACCCGGTACTGCTCGCCCTCCGCCACGGGAATGCTCAGGTGCATCCACTTCACCGGCTTCTTCTTGAAGAAGCCGGCCTTGCCGTCGGTGTAGGTGATCTCGGGATCGCCGATGCTGGCGGTGACGTAGCCATGGTCGAGGTAGTGCTTCTCCAGGCGCTGGCGGTCGCCCTCCGCGGGGTCTTCCCACTTCTCCTCGGTGTAGGTGCTCTTGCCCATGAGCCAGGTCATGTTCTTGAAGCCGGGGTGCTTCAGCTTCTTCATCTTCCCGCGCAGGTCGCCGTCGTCGAAGACCTCGTTGCCCACGAAGTCCACGGACTTGATCTTGGCCTTGGGCCCGTCCTCCACCACGAAGGAGACCTGCATGCCCGCTCCCCCGATCACCTTGTGGTCCACCTTGACGGTGGCGAAGGGGCGGCCCTCCGCGGCCAGCTTCTCCTCGATGATCTCCGCGGCGCGGCGCGCCTTGGCGGGGTCGAAGAAGCTGTCGATGCGCAGGGCGGCGTCCTTCTCCTTCAGGGCGTCCTCGATCTCGGTGGTGGTCAGCTCCTTGCTGCCCCGGTAGTCCACCACCTGCACGCGCTTGCGCTCCGACACGCGGAAGATGACGATCTTGCCCTGCTTGCCGTCGAAGACGTGGAGGACGAGGTCGTCCACGAAACCCGTGTCCCACAGCCGCCGGAAGTCGTCCTGCAGACGCAGCTCGTCGTAGCGGTCCCCGGCCTTGGTGGACACGTAATAGAGGATGGTCTCCGCCTGGAGGTACTGCGTCCCCTGCACCTCCACGCGCTCCACCACGGGGGCGTCCGCGGGAGCGAGGGACGCGTCCGCGGGGGCGGGGGGGGCCGCGGGCGGCGGCACCTCCTGGGCGGTGGCCCTCCCCGCGAGGAGGGCGAGGAGGAAGCCGCCGGCGAGGGCGCTGGCCGGCCTCATGCGGAGAGGGCCCCTCCCCGCGTGTCCTGCCAGTACCAGAGCTGGCCCTCCTCCACCCCGATGGTGAGGGGGAGGTGGGCGCGGATCTGGCCGCGGATGAAGGCCTCGGAGAGCGCGTCCTCGATGTGGCGCTGGATGGCCCGCCGCAGGGGCCGCGCCCCGTAGTTGCGCTCGGGCAGGGTCTTTTGCAGGAGCCAGGCCACCCCGTCGTCGCGGATGGCGATGACGATGCCCTTCTCCTTCAGGTTGGCGTTGAGCTGGTCCACCAGGAGCCGGGTGATGCGGGCCAGGTCGCTCTCCGTGAGGGCCTCGAAGACGATGATCTCGTCGAGGCGGTTGATGAACTCGGGGTTGAAGGTGCGCTTCACCTCCCCCATCACCATCTCCCCGATGCTGGCCGCCGTCTCCCGCGGCTCCCCGGAGCTGAAGCCCATGCGCCCCTTCTTCTCGATGAAGCGGGCCCCGATGTTGGAGGTCATGATGAGGATGGCGTTCTTGAAGTCGATGGTGTTGCCCAGCCCGTCCGTGAGGTGCCCGTCCTCGAACACCTGCAGCAGGATGTTGAAGACGTCGGGGTGGGCCTTCTCGATCTCGTCCAGCAGCACCACCGAGTAGGGGTTGCGCTTCACGCGCTCCGTGAGCTGTCCCCCCTCCTCGTGCCCCACGTAGCCGGGAGGGGACCCGATGAGCTTGCTCACGGAGTGCTTCTCCATGTACTCCGACATGTCGAAGCGGATGAGGGCGCGCTCGCTCCCGAAGAGGAAGGCGGCCAGCGAGCGCGCCACCTCCGTCTTGCCCACCCCGGTGGGTCCGAGGAAGAGGAAGGAGCCCACCGGCCGCTGCGGGCTCTTGAGTCCCGCGCGCGTGCGCCGGATGGCGCGCGCCACCGCCCCGATGGCGCTGTCCTGGGAGATGATGCGGCGGTGCAGCTCCTCCTCCATGCGCAGGAGCTTGGCCGACTCCTCCTCGCGCAGGGCGGAGATTGGGATGCCCGTCCACTTGGACACCACGTCGTCGATGTCCCCCTTGGTCACGGCGTGCCCGCCCGCCCCGCCCATGTCCCAGTGCTCGCGCACGATCTGCAGGTTCTCCCGCTGGGCCACGTCCTCGTCGCGGAAGAACGCGCTGCCCCCCTCGCCGCGGTCCACCACCAGCCGGATGCGCCGCTGGAACTCGGGCGCCTCCTCCAGGGCCACCCCGTCCCGGAGCTTCACCCGGCTCCCCGCCTCGTCCAGGAGGTCGATGGCCTTGTCGGGCAGGAAGCGGTCGGGGATGTAGCGGCTGCTCTGGTAGACGGCGGCCTCCAGGGCCTCGTCCTCGTAGTTCACGTGGTGGAACTTCTCGTAGCGGTCCTTGATGCCGCGGAGGATCTGGATGGTCTCCTCCTCCGTGGGGGACGCCACCTTCACCGCCTGGAAGCGCCGCTCCAGCGAGCGGTCCTTCTCGATGTACTTGCGGTACTCGGCGGGGGTGGTGGCCCCGATGCACTGGATCTCGCCCCGGCTCAGGGCCGGCTTCAGGATGTTGGCCGCGTCCAGGGAGCCCTCCGCGGAGCCCGCCCCCACCAGGGTGTGTAGCTCGTCGATGAAGATCACGATGTTGTGGCTCTCCGTGAGCTCGCGCATGATCGTCTTCAACCGCTCCTCGAACTGGCCGCGGTACTTGGTCCCGGCCACGATGAGCGAGATGTCCAGGGCCAGGATGCGCTTCTCGGCCAGGTAGACGGGGACGTCACCCTGCACGATCTTGTTGGCCAGGCCCTCCACCAGGGCCGTCTTCCCCACCCCTGGCTCCCCGATGAGCACGGGGTTGTTGCGGGTGCGGCGGCACAGCACCTGGACGATGCGCGCCAGCTCCTCCTGCCGCCCCACCAGGGGGTCGAGGGCCCCGCGCGCCGCCGCCTCCGTGAGGTCCCGCGAGAACTCGGAGAGCAGCGGCGTCTCCTTGGCCTTGCCCAGGTTCGCCTTCTCGTTGAGGAGGGAGACGATGTCCTCGCGCACGGCGCTCAGCCGCATCCCCTTCTCGGTGAGGATGCCCGCGGCCAGGCTCTTCTCCTCGCGCAGGAGGCCGAGCAGGATGTGCTCGGTCCCGATGTAGTTGTGGAGCATGCGCTCCGCCTCCTCGGAGGCGAAGCTCAGCACGCGCTTGCTCTCCAGGGAGAGGGGGATGTCCACCGAGGTCGAGACCTTCTCCCGGAAGAGGGCACGGCCCTCGATCTCCTTGCGGATCGACTCCATGGAGAGGTGGCTCTTGCCGAAGATGCGCGAGGTGAGCCCCTTGCCCTCCCGGATCAGGCCCAGGAGGAGGTGCTCGGTCTCGATGGCGTTGCTCCCGAGCTGGCTGGCTTCGTAGCGAGCGAAGAAGATGACGCGCCGGGCCCGCTCCGTGTAGCGCTCGAACATTAAATCGCCGCGTCCCCCGTCCGATTCTAGCCGAAAGCCGGCCGGGTGCCGACTCCGCGCGCGCCCGGCCCCGCGCGTCGCCTCACGCGGGGTGGAGGCGGCCCTGGTCCAGGCGCAGGACGCGGTCGCAGGCGGCGGCCAGGCCCTCGTTGTGCGTGGCCACGACAAGGGTGATGCCCTTCTCCTGGTTGAGACGCCGGATGAGGGCGTGCAGTCGGTCCCCGGTGTCCCGGTCCAGGTTCCCGGTGGGCTCGTCGGCCAGGACGGCCCGCGGGGCGGGGGCGAGGGCGCGCGCCACGGCCACGCGCTGCTGCTCGCCGCCGGAGAGCATGCCCGGGCGGTGGTGGACGCGCTCCTCCAGCCCCAGCTCGCGGAGCAGGAGGAGGGCGCGCGCCTCCGCCTCGCGGCGCGGGGCCCGCCCCACCAGGAGGGGCATCATCACGTTCTCGAGGGCGGTGAACTCGGGCAGCAGGTGGTGGAACTGGAAGACGAAGCCCAGGGTCCGGTTGCGGAAGCCGCGCAGCCGCCGCTCGCCCAGGCCCAGCACGTCCTGCCCCTCGATGCGCACGGTGCCCGCGTCGGGCCGGTCCAGGGTGCCCAGCACGTGCAGGAGGGTGGACTTCCCCACCCCGGAGGCCCCGATGATCCCGAGCATCTCGCCCCGCCGGACCTCGAGGTCGAGGTCACGGAGCACGGGGAGGTAGCCCGCCTCCGAGCGGTAACCCTTGCCGAGCCCGGCGGCCACGATCAGGGGCTCGTCCGTCATTCGTAGCGGAGCGCTTCCGCGGGGGCCAGCTTGGCGGCGCCCAGGGCGGGCAGGATGGTGGTCAGGAAGCAGACGAGCATGGCCCCCGCCACCACCACCGCCGCGTCGCGCGGGAGGAGGGTGAAGGGGACGTGGGAGATCTGGTAGACGTCCACGGGGATCTGGATGAGCTTGTAGCGGTCCAGCACGCGGCAGGCCGTCCAGCCCAGCAGCGAGCCGACCAGCGTGCCCACCGTGCCGATGACCAGGCCCTGGAGCATGAAGATCCGCATCACCGCGCCGCGCGAGGCACCCATGGAGACCAGGATGCCCACGTCCTTGTGCTTCTCCATGACCATGAGGATCAAGGTGGCCATGATGTTGAGGGCGGCCACGAGCACGATGAGCCCGATGGTGAGGCCGATGGCCACCTTCTCCAGCCACAGCGCCGAGAACAGGCTCTGGTTCATCTGGATCCAGTCGTTGGTGAGGTAGCCGTCCCCCAGCGTGCGCAGGATCTCGCGGGCGTGGCCCTGCACCGCGTAGATGTCCTCCACGCGGACCTCCACCAGGCTCACCTGGCCCTCCGCGCCGAAGAGGCGCTGCGCGGCGGCGAGGGGCAGGTAGCCCCAGCCGGCGTCGAACTCGTACAGGCCCGTGCGCACGGTGCCCGCCACCCGGAACTTGGTCACGCGCGGGAGCATGCCCAGGGGAGAGAGGCGCCCCTGGGCCGAGGTCACGCTGATGACGTCGCCCCGGCCCACGGCCAGGTTGGAGGCGAGCTCGTGGCCCAGGAGCACGGGGGACATGGCCCCCTCCGCCCCCCCCGCCAGCACCTCCAGCGAGGCGCCGTGGACCTGCCCGCCGATGTCGGTCACCGTGCGCTCCGCCTCCGGCAGCACGCCCTTGAGCGTGGCCACCGCCGAGCCCACCGTGCTGCTGACCAGGGCCTTGCCGTAGACGGCGGGGGCGGAGCCCTCCACCCCCGGCACCGTGCGCACGGCCGCCGCCACCTGCGACCACTCCTCGAAGGGCTCTCCCCCGCTCTTGAAGACGCTCACGTGGGCGGTGGCCCCCAGGATCTTGCTGCGGATCTCCCTCTGCAGGCCGGTCATGAGGCCGAGGGCCACCATGAGGGCCATCACCCCCACCGTCACCCCGAGCACGGAGATGCCGGAGATGACGGAGATGAAGACCTGCTTGCGCCGGGCGGTCAGGTAGCGGAGGGCGATGGCGAGCTCGTAGGGCATCGTCATCGTGGGGGGGGCACTGCGCGCGACCGCGGGACGGCGCGCTCCGCGCCCACCCCCCACCCTCCCCCGCGCTTCCCTGCCGCC